>JASGEU010000197.1:0-26364 GCA_047606065.1 Mobilitalea sp. | reverse complement strand
CCAACCTTATTTGCTGTATCACCATTGGCAGCGACACGATCACAACCTACAAATACCGCGTTAATCCAGCCGTTTTTCATAACGGTTGCAGACATATTATCACAGATCAGGGTTACGTCCATCTTTGATTCGTGCAGCTCATACGCAGTAAGTCTTGCGCCTTGTAAAAGAGGTCTTGTTTCATCCGCAAATATTCTAAAGTTGTATCCCTTCTTTTGTCCAAGATACATTGGAGCAGTTGCGGTTCCATATTTTACGGTAGCTAACTGTCCCGCATTACAGTGCGTCAAAAGTCCATCACCTGGCTTCACAAGAGATAATCCATATTCACCAATTTGGGTACATACCCAGATATCTTCTTCTCTAATAGCAACTGCTTCTTTATGTAATATCTCTTTCAGTTCTGAAACAGTTTTATCGGAATTCGCTTTCACAACGTCCTCCATACGGTTTAATGCCCAGAATAAATTAACTGCTGTAGGACGGGCGGAAGCTAAATAATCCTTTGCATCTTTAAACTGTTCATAGAACTCCTCAAAGGAATCCGCTTTCATCTCTTTTGCCGCCAGATAAATACCAATTGCAGCAGCAACACCAATTGCCGGTGCCCCTCTTACCTGAAGCAGATATATTGCATTCCAAATCTCCTTCTGGGTTGTCAGACTAAGTATTTCTGTATTATATGGAAGCTGTGTCTGGTCAATTATAACCAATGCACTTTTCTCATCATCCAAGGCTACGGTATCATAATCTAAAATAGACTTTTTTGTACTCATGTTGTCTCATCCTTTCCATATTAATTACAAGCTTTTTTTGAAATACAGAATTATATTAAGTTTGTAATTTTCACACTGATTACACTAGAATAAATTCTATCTTATTAAAACTTTGCAATTGCTGCTTCAATAGCTTTTCTATAATCTGCACCGGATAAGAAGCTATCTTTATTCATAATATAATTTTTAGCTAAGGTAATAATAATTTTTTCTGCTCTGGCACGTTTATCAAGATTCGGTATAGATGTAACGTCCTTTACATTCGCCATACCCACCGTACGTCTGATGGATTCAAAACCAGCTACAGCAGCTGTGTCAGCAAGGACCGTACCAAGGTACCATTCCATAAAGCCTTCTGTCTTCGCCATAGTATCCGTTACATTCTCTTTATAGACAACTTTAAATTTAGCAATAAACTTGTCTACTATTTCAACAATTGCATCAAGAACCCAACCACAGAACTCCGCTTTCTTTTGTTCATCTTGGATGGTAGCATCTCCGTTGCAATACGCAAAGAACATATTCGCAATCACATTACCGATGTCATATCCCATTGGACCATAAAAAGCGAACTCTGGATCAAATACAAAAATATGCTCCTGATTAATAAAAATAGAACCTGTATGCAAATCACCATGAATTAGCGCCTGTGCATTATTCATAAAAGCGAATTTACTCTTTGCTGCTTCCAAGTGGAGAGCCTTATCTTCATACAGCTCTTTTTGAACAAAATCGGCAATCGGTGAAAACACATTATTTCTATGGTTATAATCAATAAATGGCTCACTGTAGACCAAGTCCTCGCTGATTTCACACAAATCAGGATTAATAAAGCTCTTTACATTTTCCTTCTTGTCCTTATGCCCCATAACTACATCAGTGGAAAGAAGAAGTGTATTTACTAAAAATGTTGTAATATCTTCTGCGAATTTTGGATAAATCTCATGATTGATTAAGCCTTTACGCATCATGGTGTGTCCAACCATGTCCTCCATGATCATTGCACACATTACTTCATCGTACAAATATACCTCTGGTACCAATCCAGGTGCATACTGTCCTTGAATTTTTAGAATATTAGCTTCTATTCTTCCTCTATCAGTGGAAAGTTTCATATCTGCTGAAATTCTGGTAACTTCACCTGCCTGCTTAACAATAACGGATTTTCCTGTATTTGTATCAATTAAACGAAATACATAATTAAGGTTTCCGTCCCCGATTTCTTTGCAGTCTATGGCTGCATCTGCAGGAAAGAATGCCAATTTCTCTTGAACATATGCTTCAATATCTTCTGTTTTCATTAAAAAATAAGTTTCAAAACGCGACATATCGTATCACCTTTCTCCATAAGAATTTTTACACTCTGCATCGCCGGGGATACAGAGTGTCATTGTTGATCCATTAAATTCTATGTAATGTATTGGTATATTACTTACTTCTTGGTTCTGGAGTAAGTTAAAGCTAAAGCAATCGCCAATACACCGCCCTTGATAATATCCATAGCATAGTATGGAACGGACATCATAATAAGACCATTCTCAAGCATACCAACAAGCACTGCTCCAGCTAAGGTTCCTAATGCATTTGCCTTTCCAGCTCCTGCAACAGAGAAACCAATATACGCCGCGGCAACCGCTGGCATTAAATATGCTCCACCAGCATTAACCTGTGCAGTACCTACACGTGCTGCAAGGAATACACCACCAAGTGCTGCGAAAGCTGCTGATAAGAAATAAGCTAAAACTCTATATTTGTTAACCGGGATACCCGATAATCTTGCTGCTTCCGGATTACCACCTACTGCATACATGTACCTGCCATGCTTTGTGTAGTTCAAGAAGAAGAAAGCAAACGCTACAACAACTAACATAACAATGATTAACCAAGGTTCTTTTCCAAGAGCACGGAAGGCTGCTGGTACAAGTCCTTCAGCAATCTCTCCATTTGGTCTTGTCATACGTTCTGTAATTGCACCACCATTGGAATAGGTCATTGCAACGCCCTGAAACACAAACATAACTGATAATGCTGCTACCATATCCGGTATTTTCAATTTAACAATCAAAATGCTGTTAATAAGTGCAACACTTAAACAAATCAGTACTGTAAGGAAGATGGATAATCCAATACTTCTGCCATACCATACAAACATGGTCATAACTAAGAAATCTGCAAAGTTAGCGTTTGCGCCAATGGACAAATCCATACCATTTACAGTTAAAGAGAAGGTCAGACCAATTGCAATAATTGCAGTGATCGAAATACTTCTTAAAATTGTAACCATATTACTGGCAGTCAGGAATATGCTGGAGTTCGTTTTATCATTCCAATTTGCAAAGGTAAAGAGCACAAACAATATTAATATTGTAATTAAAGTCCCCCACTTTTGAATAAAATTCATAACCGTATTACCCACGGCTTTATTCTTTATTGTCCCTGCTTTTCCAGTCATTTTATTTCCCTCCTGTTGAAAAATAAAGCAATTCTTTTTCATCGGTGTCTGCAACGTTCAACTCTTTTACAATTTGTCCATCATACATTACATACACTCTGTCAGCTATCGTTAATATTTCTTGAAATTCACAGGTTGCATAGATAATTCCCTTACCACGCTCCGCCAGATTTTCAATTAATTCATACATATCGCGTTTTGCACCAACATCAATTCCCTTTGTAGGTTCATCAAAAATATAGATTTCTGATTCCGAATTAAGCCATTTCCCAAGTACGACCTTTTGTTGGTTACCGCCTGATAAAAGTGCAACCGCTTGATTTTCAGAAGGGGTTTTGATTCCCAGATCCTTAATCATCTTACAGGCATCTTTCTTTTCTCTTAATTTATGTACCACAGAAAATAACCCTGTATATTTCTTCATTGAGGCAACGGTAATATTGGTATATACCGGATCAGTAATTAATACGCCTTCTTTTCGTCGTTCCTCGGGAACCAAGGCAAACCCTCGTTTTACTGCTTCATTTGGATTTTTATATTTTATTACTTTTCCGTCTAATGTAATTGTTCCTCGCTTCTGTTTATAGGCACCAAATAATGTCTTGCACAACTCGGTCTTTCCAGCACCAACCAACCCTGCAATGCCTACAATTTCTCCGCGCTTCACAGTCATGTCAATGTCTTTTACCCTGTTCTCAATTTCATTAAGTCCTTCTACTTGTAACAGAGGTTCACCAATATTAACTTCTTTTTTTACATAATTATCATCAAATTTACGTCCCAGCATAAGCTCTACAATTTCAGTCGTCTCAAGCTCCGGCGTAATAGGCATGTTTTTTACAACGCTGCCATCTCTCATTACAGTAATCGTCTCACATATTTCAAACAACTCATTCAACCGATGGGAAATAAATATTATTCCTACTCCATCTTTCGCCAATTCACGAACAATACGGAACAATTCCAGTGTTTCCGAATTAGACAGCGGAGCGGTAGGTTCGTCCAGTATTAAAAGACTGCACCTTTCTACTACACATCGTGCAATCAATACCATTTGCTTTTGTGCAAGGCTCAACTCTGAAACAACTTGATTAACATCCAAGTCCACGTTTAATTTCTTCAATGTCTTTTGAGCCGTTTTTCTAATTGCTGCCCAATTGACAAATTGTTTTTTACCCATGTTATTGGCAAGCACGTTGAACATTACATTCTCCGCCACCGTTAAATAGGGAATTAACGCTGTGTCAACCTCCTGGTAAACAATTTCAATACCTAAACCCTTAGCATTTTTGGGGGACCGGATTTCAACCGGTTCCCCCCCAACAAATACTTGTCCAGTATAGTGTGCATTAGCGCCAGCCAAAACTTTCATTAAGGTTGATTTACCAGCGCCATTTGCACCGATAAGCGCATGAATTGTTCCACCTAACATACTGAAATCCACGTTATTTAGAGCTTTTACTCCCGGGAATTCGATGGATATGTCTTTCATTTCAAGTTTAAATTCATTCATTTTGCGTCATCCTATTCATATATTACTATACTTTGCAATTTATTTTTACTTTTATTTCTCTTTTACTGCTTTTAACCAATCAAAATTGAAGGTGTCCTCACCAGATGCATCTCCCCAACCATCAACAACAGTTCCAAGATTAGTCATATTGATATCAGAACTTAATTGAGAGGTTAAAACGTTGCTAGCTGATAAGTTAAAGTATTCAGGTGTCTCAATACCAACAAATTTCATAGCTAATAATCTTGTGTCAACAATACCAATTAACTTAGGATCTACTGCTGCTGTTGATTTCCATACATCGCTGTTAGCAAGCATTAACTGAATATCATCATTGGAAATATCAATTGTATACATCGGAATGTCAGTACGTCCTGCATCGTTTAATGCCTGTAATACACCTTTTGCTAATTCATCATAACAACCCCAGATTGCATCAACAGAATCTAATTCATATTTTGGAAGAATGGCTGCTGTCTTTGTAGTCATATCACCACGCGCATTTGCTGTATCTGTAGGAGCAATTACTTCAAGCGTTTCAATTTTACCTTCTGATTCAAGCTGTGCATATACAATATTACGTCTGTCAAGCGGAGGGATTCCAGGGCCCATGAAAGTCTTAAGAACCTTCATAGGATATGTACCGCCATTTGCTTCAAACTCTTCCATCATGTAGCCCAATGATAAGGTTGCAAGTGCATTATCATCCTGTGCTGTAGAAGTAACTCCTTCTAATAATTCACTATTTGCATCACCATCTTTAAAAGGCATACTATCGAAGGTTACAACTTCAATTCCAGCATCTCTTGCCGGTTTTAACATTTCATAAGTGTAGGATAATTGTCCGTGAGATAAAATAATTCCATCATATCCTTTAGAGATACATTGTGCAACTACTTCCTGTGTTCTAACATCATCGCCGTCTGTTACATAAGTATCTACGGTAAATCCTAATGCTTCACCCTCTGATACACAACCATCCAGGAACTGCTGGGTATGGTCACCTGCTGCTAAGTTACGAACAACTGCTACTTTTTTCCCCGCAAGTATGGATGCATAATCTGTTCCCTCAGTATCTGTGTTAGCTGGTGTGTCTGTTGTAGTCTTGTCATCATTGTCTTTTACATCTGGTGTTGTCTCTGCATTACTTTTACAAGCTGCAAGCGATAATACCATTACTGCCACTAATAATAGTGATAAAAACTTCTTCATGAAACTACCTCCTCAAATTATGTACATTGTTGTTTCATACCATGTTTATATTGTATCTTTTGGCATGTTTAAATAATATCACTAATTCAAAAAAATTACAACATTTTTATCTTAAAGATTATATTTTCAACACTATTGCCTGTTTTACCCCCTCCTTTTTATGCATATTTAACAAGCAAATATATAAATATGGTAAATATCATTATCTTTTTTATATAATTTTATACCTTTTATTTTTACAACAACAAACAGGAATATCCGCACTTTATATCCGTTTATTTTGTTTTATAGTTGATTATTCTGTTTTTATTTATTTCTACCCTATATTTTATATATTAATTGCGCTTGTTATTATATGTATTTTTTGGTATTTTATGTAAAAAAGCACCGACTTTGCGTTATTGCAAATTAGTGCTTTTCCATAACAACATCTCTCAATCATATTGCTTAAAAATATTGCCTTATCCTATTCATTTCATATGTCCTATATTAAACTTCTGGCAAATGCTTCAAAAATCAAAGCAGCAACTGTTGCACCTGGATCTACCAAGCTAATGGAAGCAGTTCCTCGAATTGCAGCTCTGCCGTGCATTGCTTGCATTGTAGTAGTCTTTTCCACTCCTTGCTTTGCTGCCTGTACCGCTTTTATTGCAATAATCTCACGTGTATCTCCTTCCTGCAAAGCTCTTTCCATCGCTGTGATTGCAGGATCAATACCGTCTAAGAATGTTTTTTCGCCCACTTTCGCCTTCCCAAGGTTTGCTACCCCGTCCATGAAACCACGAAACAGCTCCACACAATCTTCGTTTGATAATTCTAGCTTACCTTTTAATACTTTTCCAGCATTCATCAGGCCAGCCGCCATTAATGTTCCCATTGTTGAAGGAACAGCATTCCCCATAGCTTTGCCTGCAGTATAGAGAAGTTTGCCTACATCCAGTTCATTGATTAACTTAACGGCTTCATAGGCAGCCGCAAAGCCTCCCTCCATAGTAAGTCCTAAGTCTCCGTCTCCAACCACACTATCCAGTTCAATTAGATAATCCTTATTCCGACTCATTATGTCTTTTAATTCTCTCAAGAATATTTTCAAATCAATTGAATTCATCTTTTGCTCACCCTTCTTTTATTGTCTAAAAAATGGCGTATGCGCCGGTGCATCAAGGTATCTGGTTAATTCCTCGTCAAGTCTCAACATAGAAATGGAAAGACCGGACATTTCAAGCGAAGTAACATATTCTCCAACATAATATCTATGTACTTTGATGTTCTTTTCCTTTAAGTACTGATCAATGCGCCTGGTAACTATGTATTGTTCATCAAGCGGAGTTGCCCCAAGACCATTTACTAATACAGCTACTTTATCACCACTGACAAAAGGCAAATCCAACACAATTTTATCCAGCATCTCATCTGTAATATCATCTGCAGAAGCCAGTTTCGTACGACGTATTCCTGTCTCTCCGTGAATACCCATACCTATTTCCATTTCATCGTCTCCAAGTGAAAAGCCAGCCTTGCCAACTCGGGGAACAATGCACGGAGTTAACGCTACACCCATGGTTCTGACATTGTCGCAAGTTTTCTGCGCTATGCGTTTTACCTCTTCCAGAGACAGCAGATCCGCTGCTGCAGCACCGGCACATTTATAGACAAAGAAAATTCCCGCAACACCACGTCTAAGATTTTTTTCGCCTTCCCTCACAGGTGCCGCAGAAGCAACATCTTCTCCTGCAACAACACTTTCTACTTTTATGTCTGCTTCGAAATCTGCCATATCTGCTGCCATGTCAAAGTTGAAAATATCACCGTTGTAGTTACCATAGATATACAATACCCCTGCTCCTGTATCAATAGCCTTAGTAACTGCTAACATTTGTTCTGCACTTGGCGATTGAAATACGTCTCCAACAGAACATCCATCCAGCATTCCTTTGCCCACATATCCCAAAAACAAGGGCAAATGTCCAGAACCTCCACCAGTTGCAATTCCTACTTTCTTTCCAACTTTATTTGCTGTAATCAAACAGCGGAGATCATCATTTGTATATGTAATCAAATCACTATGCGCTGTGTATAAGCCTTCCAGCATTTCATTTACATAGTTTTCAGGATTATTAATAATTTTTTTCATTTACCATTCTCCTTCTTATATTTTAAATACTTTTATTGTTTCCTTTAAATCACCTGCATTCCCTTGTAACTTTGATGCCGCTACATTCAGTTTTTCTACAACTTTCAATTGATTTTCTGCAGTTGCAGATAGTTCCTCTGTTGCGGAAGCTGTTTCTTCCGAGATTGCGGAAATGTTTTCGATTGCACTTAGGGTATCATTCTTTGTATTTTTAATATCTTCAATTCCATTAACAATGACATCCAGACTCTTTGCCAGATTGGTAACATCACTATCAATAGCCTGAAATGCCTCAACAGTACTTGCCAAAGCACGAGTTTGCGACTCAACAATTACTTCTGTCTCTTTGGCAGTCTCAACTGTCATTTGTGTTTGCTTACGAATGGAAGCAATAATATTAGATATTTTTTTACTTGCAGCTGCGGATTGATCGGCCAATTTATTAATTTCACTGGCTACAACCGCAAAGCCTCTTCCTTGTTCACCGGCTCTTGCCGCTTCTATTGCTGCATTTAATGATAATAACGTCGTCTGATCAGCAATGCTGTCTATAATGTCAACGAATTTAACAATCTCAGAAGATTGTTCTTCCAGTTTTTCAATTTCTGCAATGATATTTTGAGTGATATTATTGGTGTCCCTTGCTTTTTCTCCAAGTTCATCAATAATAACAATGCCACGATCCACCGTATTTTTTGTATTACGGGTTGCATCATTAATCTTAACGGTGTTCTCCAACATACCGTTTATTTGATTTGATAACTGTTCCATCTTACCCAGGCAGCTTTCTGCATCCTGCGCCTGCTGAATTACGCCTTCACCAATATCATTAACTGAACTTGTGATATCCTTTGTTGCAGTTAATAAGATTTCAGCACCATCTACAACATCTTCCGAAGCATTTGTTACGGTATCGCTTACACCAGTCATTTTACCAATTAAGTTTTTCATACCCAAAGTCATATTATTGATACCTGTAGAAAGAAGATTAAATTCATCCTTGCGCTGTACAGAAAGTGTGGAGGTCAAATTACCCTGAGAAACTATTTCTAAGTATTGATTTGTTTTATTAATCGTTCTAACAATACCTGTTGATAAATATGTACCAATTGACCCTGCAACAATACATGCAACAACCACAATTAACATCGTTATATTCTTCAGTTCTTCTGCTTGCTGGATAATTGCCGACTGCGGAACAAGCGCGCAGATAGAATTCCCGCCTACACCATTTAAGGAATAGATATATCGATAGGTTTCGCCGTTAAATTGGACTGTTTCCATTCCTTCTGCTTTTGTTGTTTCATCAGTAATTTTTTCGTGACTATCCTCATAGAACTTTTGATCCAGAAATGAGAATTTATCCGAACTGGCTCCCGTAAGTATTTCTTTATTATCAGCTGTGATAAATCCTATAATTCCACCATCTCCAAGATTCATTTCGGCAAAAGCTTCTTCTACCATATTACGTTTTAGGTCTATTACAATAAACCCAATGTTGCTGTAAACAGAATTTTTTAAGTTTCCTACACAGGCTAAGCCATATTTTGAGCTGTCACTTCCAGTCTTTCCATCCAGATATGAATGTTCGCCAACCCAAACCTCATTATCAAAAGAGTTTAGTAACTTAGTACCTTCTGCTGTAGCAGAAAACTCTTTATAATAATCTCCTTCTAATACCCCTCCTGTGGAAATAGCTTTTCCGTAATTAGCAAATACGTAAATTTCATTGATATATTTATCTGATTTTACAATAGCCTTTAATGCTTTTTGAATTTCATCAATACTTTTATATTCTTCATACGGTTCATCTTTCAATTCGCCACCATAATATGTGGTTAACATATTATTAGAGTTCAATTGTGAAACCTTGCTTGCAACTTCGTTTAATACAACTTCAAAATATTTTTGGGTCATATTCAGCGTATTCCGAGTAGAGTTCTCATATTTTTCAATCATTCCACCGGATGCTTTTTGATACGATATGATTCCTAAGGCGATAATAAATACTACTGATATTAGAAAACCACCTATCATTCTGAATGCAACGCTTCTAAAAAACGATATTGATTTTCTTATTTCCTTTATTATTCGTATTTTCTTTTTCGTGTTTTCTCCACTATTTTTTTTGATCTTTTTTCCCTTTGTACTCATTATAACCCCCTAAAATAATGTAAGATTTTAGTAATATGAAGTATTCTAGCATATTGTTTTTTTATTTACAAGTATTTATACTTATTTTATGCATTGTTTATGTTTGATTTTGTGTTTTTATAAGACTAAAGTACCATGCCTGATTTTTCCAACTGATTAAATTTATAGGCAATTTGTATTACTAATTACTACATAATTCACTCTTTTTCAACAAATGCATATTTTATATTATATGGGGTTCTAGATCAAAAAGTATTGCTTAATACAGACGTAAGTCTGATTAGTGCGTACTTAATGAACTCATATTGAAAGGAGATAATATTATGGGATGTAATGAATGCGATCGCTATAACAACAGAAACAGGTTTGATAGATATCCATATGAACGCGAAATTGGACCGTATCCGCCAAGACCTTTTGCTCCTCCATTTTATCCGGAGTCAGGTTGGCCTTACCCTGCAGGTCCTCGTCATCATAGACCATATCCGCACAAACCATATCCATTTCGTCGAGATCGCAGATTCTATTGAGACAGTTCTGCCATAAAGCCGTTTTCGCTGAAACATATTAAAAATAAGCTTTACTTCAATACTATAGAGTGTTAAAATTATACTGTGTGAATATTTCAACACAATTAGATGAAAGGAGTCACATTGATGAGCAAGAATATCCGTACTGATGCGGTTGATCATCTTTTTGAAGCTATATTAAATTTAAAGAATCCGGAAGAGTGTTATATATTTTTTGAAGATATTTGTACTGTGAATGAATTACTTTCCTTATCACAACGTTTCGAAGTAGCACGTATGTTACGCAATCATAACACCTATCTCGAAATCGCCGAGAAGACAGGTGCTTCTACCGCTACCATCAGTAGAGTAAACCGCTCCCTTAACTACGGTAATGATGGATATGATATGGTCTTCGCCCGTATGAGGCAAGAAGATATAGAGTCTGAACAACTTGATTCTTAATTAACAATTGAACAAAATACAGCTGATTTTAATGCTTCATCAGAAATTATGTTGTCATGAATAAAAATAGCTCATTACTTTTTACGGTAATGAGCTTTTCTTATTTATGACAAGTGAAACGACTTGTTGTTTCATCTGGTTTTATCTTCACTTCGATTGGCTTATCTAAACGTATTTCGTCAGCAGTCACATAACAATCATACGCTAATATGGTAACACCTGACTTTTTAGCTATATCCAATGCCTCTCCAAATGCAGAATGAGTTGCCCAATTTGGTGTTAAGTAACGAATCTTCTTCATCTGAATTACAAAGACCAGATACGCAAGGTATCCTTCCTTAGCCGCACGGCATAATTCATAAATATGTTTTATACCACGTTCTGTTGGAGCATCAGGAAACATTGCAATTCCTTCTTCCTCAAGGGTAACACCTTTTACTTCAATAAATGCTTTTTGAGTGTCGCTTTCCATATAAAAATCAAACCGGGAGTCTCCAAAGCGTGTTTCAGCCTTTAATAAGGTTAAGGCTTCGCCAAAACCCGGAAGTTGTATTCTGCCATTCAGAATTGCTTCCCGAAAAGCTTTATTGGGTGCAAGTGAATCCATGTTAATCATACTTCCTGACTTTTCAACACCAATTAATGTGTGCTGTGTCTTGCGGCCTGACCGTAAATCTTCTTCTAAATAAACTTTGCAGCCTGGTATTAATAGTTCTCGACATCGCCCGGTATTTCTTACGTGTGCTTTTACTATTTTACCTTCCAGTTCACACTCTGCAATAAAGCGATTTGGTCTTTGGTGAAAAACTGCTTGTTGTATATTATCGTATTTCATTCTATTTCTTCCTTTTTATAATAAAATACATTGCCACCGGCTTAAAGCCGGTGGCAAAAAGTTTATACATATTTTATTTTATATCCGACTTCTTGGGCTCTGCTCTTTTTACTTCTGGTTTTTTGGCATCTGTTTTTTTTACTTCTGGTTTTTTTACTTCCGGTTTTTTATTCTCACCGGGTTTAACAGGTGGTCTCTCATCCTTCCTGCCCATAAGTGCACTGTCAATCATTTTCTCAATCATATGCTTTCTCATATAAACATCAAAACAAAGCAGACTAATGAAGGAAAATACAGTAAGGAATTCACGATCCTCTTTATCCGTAACCTCGGGAAAAGATTCTTTTGCCTTGGTCATCTTGCGAATCATATCCTTTGTAATTGTATCAACCTGTTCCTTCTCCATCTTAAAGATCTCAGCATATATTTCTTCCAGCTTAACATTGGAATCTTCCCCATAATAACGTTCTGTCAGGGGATTGAAAATACTCTGTATATCATTAATAGAAAGAATATTTTTGAAATAATAGATGAAAATTAAAAGGAACATATGCTCCTTCGTATATTTCTTCTTATTTGGAGGAGGCAAAAGTTCATTCTTCGTATAATTGTTAATCATTGTTTTAGTCAATAATTTATCTTCACTATAACGCTTAGAGGACTTTAGATGCTTGTCCATAAACGTTGTGACCTGGTCCATGTATAAATCAATATTCGGTATATCATCCGGCATAATGTACTTGACGTCCATTAGGCTGTCAATCATGCTCTTGATATACTCTTCTTTCGTCATATCCAATTCAATCACCTCTGTTACATTATATAGTATTTGAAACTAGATGTCAAAGCGAAATCAAACTTATTCATGAATTGCTATACCCTCTTGCTAACAAGATCAATTACTTACATAATACATGATTGAAACTACCTATACACCATGCTATAATAAACATATGTTTGTGGTTCGAGGCTGCAGATAGATAACATAGGACAGGCAGGTATTTAACATGAGTATATACGACACTTTAAATCCAGAACAAAAACGAGCAGTGCTTCATGACAAGGGACCGCTTCTAATTCTTGCTGGTGCAGGTTCCGGTAAGACCCGTGTTCTCACACACCGCATCGCATATTTAATCGAGGAAAGACATGTAAATCCCTGGAATATTCTTGCTATTACCTTTACTAATAAAGCAGCAAAAGAAATGAGAGAACGTGTGGATAAGATTGTCGGCTTTGGTTCTGAGGACATCTGGGTCAGCACTTTCCATTCTACATGCGTCCGTATTCTAAGACGTTATGCTGATACCATTGGTTATACAAGAAGCTTTACCATCTATGATTCCGATGATTCTAAAACCTTAATGCGTGAGGTTTGTAAATATCTTAACATAGATACTAAGAAAATGAATGAACGAAGTATCCTTTCCGCAATTTCAAAAGCTAAGGATGAACTGTTAACTCCAGAAGAATTTGCACGATATGCCATTGGTGACTATACGAAATCCAGGTGTGCGGACGCTTATACCGAATATCAGAAACGTCTGAAATCCAGTAATGCCCTGGATTTTGATGACTTAATCTTTAAAACGGTTGAATTGTTTCAGACAAACCAGGAAGCACTTTCCTACTTCCAGCATCGTTTTCAATACATCATGGTAGATGAGTATCAAGATACGAATACCGCGCAATTCCGATTAATTGAACTCCTGGCCTCTGGAGTAAATACATATGGAGAAAGAGAATATAATCTCTGTGTAGTAGGTGACGACGATCAGTCCATTTATAAATTCCGTGGTGCTAATATCTATAATATCTTGAACTTTGAGAAAGCATTTTCAAATACGAACGTAATTAAACTGGAGCAAAATTATCGTTCTACTAAGAATATATTATCTGCTGCCAATGAAGTAATTAGCAATAATCAGGGACGAAAAGACAAGTCGCTTTGGACAGATAACGAAGAAGGCGAACCAGTTCATTTTACACAATTTGATACCGGATTTGACGAAGCAGATGCCATAACCTCCGAGATTAAGCGTACAGTTGAAAATGGATCTGTAACCTATAAGGATTTTGCAATTCTATATCGAACCAACGCACAGTCCCGTCTGTTCGAAGAAAAGCTGGTTCTTCGAAATATACCTTATAAAATGATTGGCGGTGTAAACTTCTACGATCGTAAAGAAATCAAGGATATTTTAGCTTATCTGAAAACAATCAATAACGGTCTTGATAATCTCGCGGTCAAGCGTATTATTAATGTTCCAAGACGTGGCATCGGCTTAACAACAGTAGATCGTATTAATGATTATGCCATTACAAATGAGATAAGTTTTTATGATGCACTTACCAGAGCGCGCAATATTCCCGGCCTTGAACGTTCCGCATCCAAGCTTACTCCATTTATCGGTTTAATTGAAGGCTTAAAATCCAGAGTTAATCAGGAAGGTTATGCTTTAAGAGAATTGATTGATGATATTTTAGATGCCACCGGCTATCTTAGGGAACTGGAACAAGAAGGTGAGGAAGAATCACAGGATCGTATTGCCAACATTAACGAGCTTGTGAATAAAATGGTTTCCTATGAGGAAAATTCCTTAGAGGAACCAACTTTAAGCGGGTTTCTGGAAGAAGTTGCTCTAGTTTCTGACATCGATAATCTTGATGAGGATCAAGACAAGGTGGTGCTGATGACACTTCACAGTGCAAAAGGCCTGGAATTCCCTTATGTATACCTCTGTGGCATGGAAGACGGAATTTTCCCTAGTTACATGTCCATTCATGCAGATAATCCGAGGGAAGAGATTGAAGAAGAACGGCGACTTTGTTATGTAGGCATCACCAGAGCAATGAATCAATTATCTATGTCTGCGGCAAAACAACGAATGATTCGCGGCGAAACCCAATACAACAAACCCTCAAGATTCATTCATGAGATTCCACGATACTTGCTGCAAATGTCAGCACCAGTAAAAGCAACCCCATTAACTTCATATAGTTTTACCCCCTCAACTAGTTCTCCTACTGCAAGCAAGGATTATAAACCCTTTATAACCCCAGCCACGAAACAGTTTGGTAATAATCAGACCACCAGCATAGACTACGGAGTAGGTGATACGGTAAAACACATTAAGTTTGGAGTTGGTATCGTAATTGATCTTACCAAGGGAGGTAAGGATTACGAAGTAACCGTGGACTTCCCTAACTACGGAGTTAAAAAACTCTTATCTTCTTTCGCAAATTTAATAAAAATGAATTAAAAAGTGAATAATATTCTTAACGTTTTCAAATATTATAGTAAAGTAAGGGTTATTATGCTATACTTGGACTGGTATAATATAACAGAAACGATTTACGATTTAATGCAAGTAAAGAAGGGAAGCGTTGTCATGGGAAATAAAATCGATGATTTTTTAAGTACAATGAAATTAGGAGAATTAATTCACAGAAAAGATAATATGGAAAGAAAAAGACATATGATAGTCTGTGTATTAGCTATTCTTGGCGCTGTTGCCGCTGTTGCAGCGATTGCCTATGCCGTGTATCGTTATATGAATCCTGATTACCTTGAGGATTTTGATGATGATTTTGATGATTATGAAGATGATATAGAGGATGAGGAAACAGAAACAAACACCTCAAGCACTATCACTGAAGAAGAATAGCTACAATAATTTTAACAAAAAGCTGAAGTCTCACCCTTATTATAATGGTGACTACTTCAGCTTTTTTATAACTTTATTTCTTATTAATTGCCTTATTGGCAAAATCCGTATTTACTATATCTGCATAGGGCGCTCTCTCGGTAACAACACCTGCATCCACAAGGATATCTTGAAGAAGTGTTAAGCTATCTTCTTCAAAAACAAGATTATCCTTCCAGGAGTCTTGATTATAATATCTGTTTAGAATCGCTACTAATTTTGAAAATTCTGTTTCAGAGAACTGTGTATGAATTAGCTTTGCAATTTCATCGGTGTTATGAGTTGCCACATAATCCATACCTTTTTGCAGTGCATTGGTAAACTTTTGAATAATTTCTGGATTTTTCTCAATATAACTCTTCTTTGCCGAGAAAGAAGTATATGGTACCAAACCACTTTGAACACCAAGGGAAGCCACTACCTTACCTTTTCCTTCTTGTTCAAGAGAGGTAGCTGCAGGTTCAAATTCAATAGTATAATCTCCCTGTCCGGAGGAAAATGCCTGTGCCGTTAATCCAAAATCAATATTTTGAATTATCGTCAAATCAGTCCGTGGGTCTATGTTATACTTTTTCAAAATGTACTCAAATACCATTTCAGGCATACCGCCAGCCCTGCCACCAATCACTGTTTTTCCTTTGAGATTACTCCAATAGAATTCCTCATTTACATCACTTGAAATCAGGAAATTTCCGGCTCTCTGAGTAAGCTGGGCAAAGTTAATAACATAATCTTCTGCGCCTTCATTATAAACGTAGATACTTGCTTCTGCACCCATAAAACCAATTTGAGCATCCCCACTAAGCAATGCTGTCATTGTCTTATCAGCCCCTAATCCATTCACCAGATTAACCTTTAAGCCTTCTTCTTCAAAGTAACCCTTTTCAAATGCCACATACATTGGGGCATAAAAAATTGAGTGTGCCACCTCATTCAATGTGATTTCTACCAGATCATCGCTATTTTTGCATGCTCCAAACATTGAGAAGATTAATGTAATAATAGCCAGTACACTTATGATTCTTTTCTTCATAAAGCCCTCCGAGGAATATCTTACTCTACATATATATCGGATAAACCCAGATTGGTGCTTGTATAAGCGATTATTATGACTTGAATAATGTAATATTGTTATTTCTAATTACTTAAAAGGACCAGAGGGCTTAACCCATCCGGTCCTTGAATTGACTGTACTATAGAAACTAACTATATAGATACTGCTAAATTATTATTTAGAAGCAAGCGTAACTTCTAAGGTCTTTTCAACGTATTCACCATTTTCTTTAACCTGAACAGTAATATTAATCGTCTGTCCAGCCTTCTTATAACTAAGAATTTCCTTCAGCTCATCTATGGTTTTCACTGTAACTCCATCAATACCTGTGATAATATCACTTTGTTTTAGACCTGCTTCTTCTGCCGGGGAAGCCCCAACTACCTCATTTACATAAACTCCAATCGGCATACCAAAACGTTCTGCTATCGCGTCTGTAACATTCTGCGCTGTTGTAACATTAATGCCTAAGAAGCCCTGCTCATTTTCAGCAACCAATTGACGGTCAATTAATTCATTAATCATGGGGATGGCACTGGTAATCGGAATTGCATATCCCATGCCTTCCACGCTTTCTTCGTTGGAATCCATAATCTTAGCCGAGTTAATACCAATTATTTCGCCATTTGTATTAATTAAGGCACCACCGCTATTGCCGGGATTAATTGCTGCATCTGTCTGTATTAAGGTTAAGGTAAGATCTTCAATTGTTACTTCTCTATTCAATGCACTGACATAGCCTACTGTTACAGACTGTCCATAACCTAACGCATTGCCAATGGCAATCACCATATCACCTGCTTCCAAGGCGTCAGAATCACCCAGGGTTGCAACCTTGATAGAGTTAATGGTTTCTTGTGTAAGCTTGCTTAAATCCACGCTTAAAACAGCTAAGTCAGCATTTGCATCAGTTCCTTTAATTACAGCACTGGCGGTTGAATCATCCGCAAATACAATTTCAACGGTATCAGCGCCATCTACAACATGGTTATTGGTAACAATCAGCATATCTGATCCATTATTTCCAACAATAATACCGGAACCGCTTCCCTCTGTCTGCTCTGTATAGCCTCTGCCAAAGAAATCATAGCTTGTAACATTAATTGTTGAATTAATTGCTACAATGGAAGGCATTACCTTTTCTACTACATCGGATACATCGGACACCATTTTCCCAGAGGATAGATCCGCAGTGACTGCCTCACCGTCTGCTGTTCCTTCCTGTGATACCTCTGTTACTTTAAGATTATCTTCTTTTACTTCTTCGGTTTCTGGTCTTGTAAGGGCATAATATCCTTCGAAGGAAGCTGCTGCCACCAAACCAAATACCATCGCTCCAGCTGTTAATTTTATTAAACCAAAAATCTTTCTTTTCTTTTTTGGTTTTTTCTCATTTAAAATTTCTTCCGCTCCAGTCACGGTATCTTCCTTATGTTCAAATTCATTGTACATATTATTCCTCCATTCTTACTAAAAACTACTTTCCTTTCATTTATTAATTTCAAAAAAGGATTAGTAATTAATAAATCAGTAAACTATTAATGTTAGGTAATCGAAGTCAATACTCGTATTTCATAATCAGGTATGACCTGTTATCTGCTTTTGATAAAAATAGTCTATCAAATAATTATGTTTACTTTGTGTACAATTATTTAAAAATATGTGTAATAATAACCCTTTTTAACGTACCGGAATATAACATCCAAGTATTTTCATTTCCAGAGCTTCTTCTTTAATACTTAACAGCGCATTTTTCACCGCTGCTGAATTCAAACCACCTTCAATATCAACAAAAAATCGATAAGCAAAGGCTTTGCCAGTAATTGGCCGTGATTCAATTTTTGTAAGATTAATATTATTATAGATAAAATGTGAAAGCATATGATAAAGAGATCCACTTTTGTGGGGAAGTTCAAAGCAGATACTGGTTCGTTCAGAACCTTTTTGATAAAACTTTTGCTTTGTAATAATAATAAATCTGGTGGTATTATTATCTTCGTTATGGATATCCGCTTGAAGCAGCTTCAAGCCAAGAACTTCGCCAGCCCTTTTACTTGCAATTGCCGCCTGGGTAATATCCTTACCTTCCAGAACAAGTCTTGCACTGCCAGCTGTACTAATACCATCGATTAACCTAAACTCCTGATGCTGACCAAGAAATTCAGAACACTGAAGCAACCCTTGTTTATGAGAATATACTTTTTTTATGTCAGATAAGTCAGCCTCTGGTAATCCCCAAAGATTATGTTCTATTTTTACTAATTGCTCACCAATAATGAAGTTATCGTATTCAGCAAGCAGATCAAAAATATCGGATAAAGTACCTGTTGAAGAATTCTCAATAGGAAGTACACCATATTCTGCTCTTCCATCTTTAATTGCCTGCATAACCTCTCCAAAGGTATCCAGAGCAATCCCCTTAACTTCGGAAGAAAAGTAATTCATCATCGCTTGTTCCGTGTAGGAACCTCGCTCACCATAAAAAGCGACAACCGTATTCTCATCTGTGACCAATTTATTAATTTCCACAGGACCGAGGTTTTCAAGATTATCAAGTAAGGTATATTGAAGCCTTCTGCTTAACGACATAATCTGCTTAAACAAATCAGATATTGCCTTTTTATTAAAATTATCCTCAGTTAATGCTGACAAAGCAGCCAATTTTTCCTCTTCCCTTGCTAAATCAAAGATCGGCTTGCCCACCGCTTTCTTATATTCAGCAATATCTATTGCAAGCTGCATACGCTGCTCAAATAATTCAACAATTTTTCGATCTACTTCATCAATGCTTTTTCGGCTCTCCTGTATATCTATCATTTAAATAACCATGCCTTTCCAGCTTCCTGCAATGTTTACACAGGGCTTTTCTTATCGTAACCTTTGACTAATTATACTAAATACCGTTTTTTCTTGCAATACAATTCCTAATATAGGTAAAGCTAATTCTACTCCTATTGCTCCTCCCCCTACAAACGAATTATTGCATAATTTATTAGGTCGATATATAATAGTCCCATATTCAGGAATACAGATTCTATTCGGGTTAGTCATATCACTCGTTATAGTTTCTATATAAATTGTGAATCCTATCTTATGATAAATGAATTTATTAAATATAGAATAAACAATACATATGAAAAATTATAATATTGGGGGAATCCTTCATGTTTAAAATGATTGCTAAAATATTTCTTGCTTTGACTTTAATAACCATAATAGCCGTCACAGTACTTTATTTCAATACCCGTAATCGTACTTATTATAATAACGAAGATGAAATTGGCAATACAACTGCAAATATATATAATGGTGGGTTATTTTGTGAGAGAGATGAACAGATCTACTTTAGCAATCCTTATGACAATGGTAAACTTTATGTTATGTCTTCAAATTTAACCAATATTCGTAAACTGTCCGATAAAAAGACGGTATACATTAATGCCGATTCTAATTATCTGTACTATGTTTTAGCTAATAATATAAAGGAAAATAACAAGAAAGGTACCTTACCGTTCTCAAACTCCGGAGTTTATCGAATCAACCAGAATGGGACGGATCTTAAGGCTTTTACCGGCAATCCAAGTGCCTATCTTATTTTACATGGCAATTATATTTACTCACAGCAATATAGAATAGACCAAGGTATTACTCTATATCGTTATAAAATAGATGGAACCGATGAGAAAAGACTTCAGAATAAGGCTGCTTTTGCAACTTCTGTATCGGATGATACTCTTTATTACACTGGAACCACCAATGATCGCAAACTTTATTCGCAGGATTTAGAAAGCTTTACGACTAAAGTATTATCGGATGGTTCTTATCTCTATCCGATCTTTGTAGAGGACAAACTGTATTATATAGATACCACCAAGAACAATAACATCTATATAAGTGACAGGGAAGATTTTAAACCTTCCCTGCTTGTTAAGCATAATTGCAGCACTTACAACATTACCAATTCCGGTAAATATCTTTATTATTTGGCAGCAGACAAAAAAGGAAAAGGTATCTATCGTATGGATTTAGATACGGGGAAAGAAAAACTTCTTAAAAAAGGTTCCTTCAAACAGATTAGTGTTACTGAAAACTACGTGTTTTTTAATGAGCACGATAATACAAACACCTATTTCTTAGTTGCCGACGGCGGTACTGTAATCAATACTTTTGATACTTTATTCGCGACGGAGTAATTGTTCCTTTACTTCTCCCAAATAGGAAAGTGAACCAAAGGCAAGGATAACATCTTCTCTTTCAGCATTTTCATAAGCTAATTTAACCGCATTCTCAACATTATCAGCATCAAAAACTAAACCTTTACAATATTTCTTAGCCTCTATTGCAAGTTGCGCAGAGGCTAAGCCTCTAATATTCTTTGGCGTAATTGTATAAATAATATCTGCAAGAGAAGCTGTCAGACTTAATATACTGTGATAATCCTTATCTGCTAATACCCCAAGAATATAAATAAGTCTTTTATCTTTAAAGTAACGTTCTATCGTGTTCTTTAACTGAAGAGCAGCGTCTGCATTGTGGGCACCATCAATAATAAAGAGAGGCTCTTTTCTTAATAATTCAAAACGACCACTCCAGTGCGCTCCCAGTAATCCTGTCTTGATTGCTTCCTGGCGGATAGGAATACCAAGGTTACATAAATGTAATACAGTTTGAATAGCCAGTACCGCATTACTTACCTGATATTCTCCTAACATATGAATGGTATATTCCTCCTGTAGATACACAAAGGTCGTTCTATCCGACAAATAATTAACCTTGTCTGTTTCTAATGGAGAAGCCAGTACAAGTTCTGCTTCTTTTTCTTTACACGTCTCCTCTAAGACATTAAGAACTTCCTTACGGGTGTTCCCTGTTATAACTGAAGTTCCTTTTTTGATAATTCCAGCCTTTTCTTTTGCTATCTTATCCAAAGTATCTCCCAGGAACTCCATATGGTCAAGGCTGATGGAGGTGATTACACAACACAAGGGTTTCGTGAATACATTGGTTGCATCCAGTCTTCCACCAAGACCAACTTCTATAATTGCAAAATCTACCTGTTCCTGATAAAGATAAAGAATTGCCATTACTGTTTCAATCTCAAAAGTTGTTGGATGTTTTTGTCCCTCCAGTAACATTTGATCGCAAATAGGCTTAATCATTTCGATTGCTGCACTAACTCCGTCTTCACTCATTAGCGCAGTAGTAATTCCAGCATCAGATTTATTGGTAATCTGCACCCTCTCCAGGTAGTTAAAGACTGCTGGTGAAATATATCTCCCAACTTTATACCCCTGTGCAGCTAGAATGGAAGCCAAAAAAGCTGTGGTTGAACCTTTTCCGTTCGTACCTGCAACATGAATTACTTTAAGTTTATCCTGTGGATTGTCTAATCTTCTAAGCAGTTCTGTAATTGCAGTCAAACTAAGTTCATTGCCATACCTGGCAGAAGCATCAATATAATCTCTGGCATCTTTATAAGTCATCCTAATTTCAACTCACTTTCGTACCTTTTTATTTTTCATTTACCACCTGAAAAATAAAGAATTTTAAATAATAAGATTCATCTGCCGCCCAAAGGATTGGATGATCTGGAGCCTGTGTTCTGTACTCTACCTGGCGAATTCTCTTTTTTACATTCTTAGCTGCTTGTCCAATTGTCTCTGTGAAAAGCTCCGGTGTCATAAAATGTGAGCAGGAGCAGGTAGCAAGATATCCACCATCCTTAACAAGCTTCATTGCTCTAAGATTGATTTCACGATAACCTTTAATCGCATTCTTTACAGAGTTTTTTGATTTCGTAAAGGCGGGAGGATCTAATATAACAACATCAAATAATTCACCGTTCTTTTCATATTCAGGGAGTAAATCAAATACATCGGCTGCAATAAAGCGCACTGTATCTGACAATCCATTTAACGCTGCATTCTCGGTAGCTTGAGCAACTCCAAGTTCAGAGGCATCAACACCGATAACCTCACGTGCTCCACAGATTCCGGCATTGAGTGCAAAGGAACCAGTATGAGTAAAGCAGTCAAGCACTCTTGCTCCCTTACATAGCTTTCCAATCGCTGCACGATTATATTTCTGATCTAAGAAAAAACCTGTCTTTTGACCTTCTGCAACATCGACCAAATACTTAACTCCATTCTCAATAATTTCTACCTTGGTATCGAAGGGCTCTCCAAGAAAACCTTTCACACGCTCCATGCCTTCATTGGTACGAACCTTAGCATCACTACGCTCATACACACCACGAATGGAAATGCCGTCTTCCGCCAGCAACTCCTTTAAAATATGGATTATTTCTTCTTTCATACGGTCAATACCCAGAGCCAGAGATTGAACTACCAGAATATCAGAAAATTTATCAACCACAAGTCCGGGGAGGAAGTCTGCTTCACCAAAAATAATTCTACAGCTTTGAGTATCCACCGTTGTTTTTCGATAATCCCAAGCTGCCTTAACCCGCATTTTTAGAAACTCCTGATCAATTTTCTGACCTTTCTTTCTACTCATAATGCGAACAGTTATTTTTGAATTTCTATTAATAAATCCACAACCTAGATAAAAATCATCAAAGTCATGCACATTTATAAGGTCGCCATCCACAAAATCCCCAACGATCTGATCAATCTCATTGTCAAAAATCCATAACCCACCACTTTTTAAGGATCTGCCTTCTCCTTTTTTTAACTTAACAATTGCCTGTTCCATATCTAACCTCCTTAAAGAAAGCTTAAGCAGTCTATTCTATCCCTTTCATAGAACCGTACCACTTAAGCCTGCTATCTATTTCTTATCTTGCAATTTACCAAAAATGAATACTTTACTAAATATATAGTTTAATACAATAACGATTACTGCCAGGGAAGCTTTTACCATAAGCCTGTGAAGTCCTAATTGCTCCACAAAATAATACATGCCTGACTGCTCAATTCCTAACGTAATTAGTCTGGCAGCAAAAAATTTAGCTATATTCAAAAGTTCCTCTAGTACACCGGAACTCCTGGCGCGAAATACGCTTATTTTATTGACAATATAGGCAAAGGTAACTGCAATTACCCACGCCCAGGCATTGGCTGTAAGATTAGGAAGTCCGATTTGATACAGGCTTTCATAACTAATAAAGTTAACCGCTGTCGTCAATCCACCTGCAACCATATAGGTGATTGTTTCCCTATTAATGAGCTTGTCCAAAATCCGTTTAACCAAGCTCTTTTTCTCATCCAAAATCATACAAATCTCCTGTAAATTTTTAATGTAAGACACTCTGACTATTCTAACACATTATTTGAAATCAAACAATCCTCATCTAGGTAAAATTAATTATGTACGATTCCATATAAAATTAATTATATGTTCATAAAAAATCTCACAGCTTATATTACAAGTTTAGCCATAAGCTCGATTTCTCTTCGCTAAACTGTAATATTGAATTGTAATTTGCAGGGTTATCGTGTAAAATAATATATCAAAGTGCAAAAATCAGGGACATAAGTCCTTAATAAGGAGTTTTATAGAAATGAGTATATTAAATGTTACAAACCTAAGTCACGGCTTTGGTGATCGCGCAATTTTTAAGGATGTATCTTTTCGACTTCTTAAGGGGGAGCACATCGGCTTAATTGGTGCCAATGGGGAAGGAAAATCCACCTTTATGAATATTGTAACAAATAGACTAATGCCCGATGAAGGTAAGGTAGAATGGTCAAAACATGTACGTGCCGGATACCTCGATCAGCATGCAGTATTAGAAAAGGGCATGACTCTAAGAACAGTATTGCAGTCAGCATTTGCTCATCTGTTTGAAATGGAAGAACGAATGAACTATCTCTGCGATAAAATGGGTGAAGCTGAAGGCGACGAACTGGAAGAAATGATTGAAGAACTTGGTGTAATTCAGGATCTTCTCACCGTACACGATTTCTACATTATTGATAGCAAGGTTGAAGAAATTGCCCGTGCTCTTGGACTGGACGAGCTAGGACTCGAGACAGATGTTGACGAACTAAGCGGTGGTCAAAGAACAAAACTGCTCCTTGGTAAACTATTACTTGAAAAACCTGACATTCTGCTCTTAGATGAGCCTACTAATTACCTAGATGTATCACACATTGAATGGTTAAAACGTTATTTGAATGATTACGAGAATGCTTTTATCCTTATCTCTCACGATATTCCTTTCCTGAATAGTGTAATTAATATTATCTATCATATGGAAAATCAGGAATTAAATCGTTATGTTGGCGATTATGATAAATTTTTGGAAGTTCATGAGATGAAGAAGACTCAGTTAGAGGCTGCTTATAAGCGTCAGCAAAAAGAAATTGAAGACCTGGAAGACTTCGTGGCACGTAATAAGGCCAGAGTTTCCACCAGAAATATGGCGATGTCAAGACAGAAGAAATTAGATAAAATGGATGTGATTGAGCTTGCAAAGGATAAACCAAAACCAGAGTTCAACTTTAAAGAGGCTCGGGCTGCAGGCAGATACATCTTCCAGACAGAGGACTTTGTGATTGGTTATGATTCTCCTCTTTCCACTCCGCTCACACTTTCTATGGAACGCGGCGATAAAATAGCCCTTTATGGTGCCAATGGTATTGGTAAAACAACTTTACTTAAGAGTATTCTTGGTTTAATTCCTTCTCTTAGCGGTAAGGTAACCTTAGGTGATTACCTTAGCATTGGTTATTTCGAGCAGGAAATGGCTCCGGGTAACACAACAACCTGTCTCGAAGAGATCTGGAAGGAGTTTCCTGGCTTCACACAGTATGAAGTACGATCCGCACTCGCGAAATGTGGCTTAACAACAAAGCACATCGAAAGTCAGGTTCGTGTATTAAGTGGTGGCGAGCAGGCAAAGGTCCGCTTATGCAAATTAATTAATCGTGAATCTAATATCCTGCTGTTAGATGAGCCTACCAACCACTTAGATGTGGATGCCAAGGATGAATTAAAACGTGCCTTAAAAGCTTATAAGGGAAGTATTCTTTTAATCTGCCATGAGCCTGAATTCTATGAAGGGCTGACAACCAAGGTTTGGGATTGTTCCAAGTGGAGTACCAAAAAATAAATACAGGCAAGTGAAATGTCTTATCATCGTACTTGTCATAAATAAAAGCTGAAGACTGATATTGTTACCAAATGAACAATTATCAGCTTCAGCTTTCTTTATTTATGACAAATGAAACGATTTATCATTTCACCTTGTTCCTGATACTTAAATCAAGTTTTTTTCACAAACTCAGTTTTACATTTCGGACAGGTGATACAGATCTTACCCTTTCCCCTGGGCACACGGATGGTTTGCTTACAGTGTTTGCACTGATAATATTTATGGGTCTTCGTACCAAAGAATAGATTTTTTAAATTAATTACGGACTTTTTAAAACTATCTATAACAGTACAATATAGAGCGTTCTCTCTTGCTCTTTTTGTTATATTTTTTGATAAGGTACGAAATAATGCATAAGCAATCGGCAAATAAGAGCCATATACCAGAATTGGATTTCTACCAAAGGAGCCAAGAACTGATAACAATAATGCAATT
>JASGEU010000196.1:0-6537 GCA_047606065.1 Mobilitalea sp. | reverse complement strand
CCACAGGTATTGGTACTAACGCCAACCAGGGAGCTTGCAGTACAAGTGAAAGAGGACTTTACGGATATTGGCAGATTTAAAAGAGTTAAAGCTGCGGCCATCTTTGGACGACATCCTTTTGCCCTTGAAAAGACAGAATTAAAGCAAAAGACCCATGTGGTTGCAGGTACACCCGGGCGGGTCTATGACCATATAAGGAAGAGTACCTTAAATCTAAGTAAAATTAAATATCTGGTCATTGATGAAGCAGATCGAATGCTGGATATGGGTTTTCTTGATCAAGTGGAATTAATTCTAAACGAACTTCCCAAAGACCGGGTTACATTTTTGTTTTCTGCAACCCTGCCAGAAGCGGTGAAAAGAATTGCTTCCAGTTATATGCAAGAACCAATTCATATCGAGGTAAACGGAGAAGGAATAACCACTGCGGAAATAAAACATCTGCTTTATCAAACGATGGAAGATGAGAAGCTGCCCTTATTAACAGACATAACAGTTGTTGAAAATCCAGATAGTTGTATTATTTTTTGCAGAACTAAGGAACGAGTGGATGAGCTAAGCGGGAAATTGATGAAAAAGGGATATCGATGTGATAACATACATGGTGGTATGGAGCAGGACGATAGATTAGCTGTTATGAAGCGCTTTAAAAGAGGTCAGTTTCCCTATCTAATTGCCACAGATGTAGCGGCAAGGGGGATAGATATAGAAAATATCTCTTTAGTTATAAACTACGATATTCCCTATGATAAAGCAGTTTATGTTCATCGAACCGGTAGAACCGGCCGCGCAGGACAAGAAGGAAAAGCAATTACGTTAATAACACCTACAGAGGATAGATACTTAGCTGAGATAGAAGAATATATCGGCTTTGAGATTACAAAGCTATCAAAGCCTTCAAAAGAAGAGGTATTGCTTAAAAAATATGCCTTTGAGGAAAAAATGGATGCAATTCCAGAACCTAAAATATTGAAAAGCAGTCATTTAAATAAAGAAATTACAAAATTACGGTTTAATGGCGGAAAGAAAAAGAAACTAAGAGCAACTAATTTTGTTGGAGTTATATCAAATATTAAGGGTGTCACAGCGGAGGATATTGGAATTATAACCATTCAAGAGACACTAACGTATGTTGAGATATTGAATGGAAAAGGTCAGTTAGTCTACGAAACCATGAAAGATACCAAGATTGGTGATAGACAGCTTAAAGTGACAAAGGTAAGTATATAAAACCTATCTTAAAGGCTTACTATATGTAAGGAAAATGGAGTTTATAGCTTCCACACACAAGCTTGACAGACACCTGTCAAACAGTGTGACTTTGGAAATATAAACTCCATTTTCTATATAAATATCTTTCAGACTTTTTTCATAAATTCATTTTAATAGTATCGTTCACTATCAAGCTTTTATCGCCCAGCGCAGTTTCGCACATTTTGCACGACTATTGGAGTTACATTCCGCTGCGGATGGACGTATTGCATCTGAAGCAATTTCTTTATAGATACCTTCGCGGTAGAAATGCTGAAAGGATTTCTTTACTAAGCGATCTTCACCGGAATGGAAGGTAAGAATAGCAACACGTCCTCCCGTCGCTAAAGTTGAAGGAATCTTTTCTAAGAGATTATATAATACTTCCAACTCATTATTTACATCAATTCGGAGCGCTTGAAAACAGCGTTGGCGGGATTTCTTTATGGCTTCTGTCTTATTCGCCTCGGGCAGGAATTTTAATGCATCTTTTATAACCTGCTGGAGCTGTGTGGTGGTTGCTATTTCTCTTCCTTTTTTTAATTCTAAAATAATAGCACGTGAGATTTCTTTGGCATAGGGTTCATCCGAATTTTCAAGTAGCATTCCCTGTAATTCATCCTGTGAAATCGTTTTCAAAAGTTCAGCAGCTGAAATGCCCTTTTCCGGATTGAGCCGCAAGTCCAAAGGACCTTCTGTCTTAAAGGAAAAACCACGATCTGGATTGTCTATTTGCATGGAGGACACACCCAGGTCTGCCAGTATAAAATTAAGTGGGCCAGATTCTACAGCAACTTGATCAATATCAGAAAAGTTCATATGCTTTATCGTTAATATTTCTGGACCGTAACCCAGGCTTTGCAGGCGGTCTCTGGTGCGAGGCAATTCAATAGGGTCAACATCTAAACAATAAAGATGTCCCTTAGTACCTAAGCATTTCAGCATCTCTAAGGTATGTCCCCCATAACCCAAGGTTGCATCTAAACCGATTTGCCCGGGCGTAATTTGCAAGATTTCTAATATTTCCTGAACACAAATAGAGCGATGCATACCAGCAGGGGTATTCCCTTTTTGGATTACCTTTGCCACTGCATCCGCATATTTCTCTGGTTGCAATTCCTTATATTTTTCATTGAATTTCTTTGGATGAGTACCTTTATATCGAACACGTCGTTGGTGTTTTTGTTCTTGATTATCCATACGTTCCTTACCTTTTCAAATAAAATAACAGTTACAGGTGATATCATAGCAAATCCAAAATATAAAAGCAATTGATACATAGAAAAATAGGTTCAAAGCTTTAAAGTCTGCTTAAAAAGTATTCATTTTGCAGACCAATGAATGGATCTTAATTGGTATAATATAGATTGGAATACAGTAATGTTCCAATATTAATTTTTAGGTGGAGGAATTTAAGATGAAACATAAACTATTATCTTTATTGATTATCGTTACCCTGTTAATTACAGTAGTCCCCTGGAATATTCGGACTGTGCAGGCAAAAGAATATGCGATTAAGGACATGGATGTAAATGATGAAGCATATCAGAGTGTTCAGGATGTATTAAATCAGGGCTGGATGAGTTTGACGCTGGGCAGATTTTATCCGGATAAGAATATCACAAGAGCTGAATTCACCATGGTTTTCACCAAATTTAACAGTCAGCTGAAGGAAGCAGCAAAAGTAAAAAAAGTATCTTTTAAAGATGTCGCATTAAAGGACAAATTCGGAAAATATATTGAGTTACAGAAGAAATACGTCACTTACTATAAAACAAAGAACGGTAATTATTTTAAGCCCAATAACTATCTGACAAGAGAGGATGCTCTGGTAGCAATAGTTAAGATATTAGGATATGATACAGAGGATGCCGTTACTGGCGGAGTGGAATCAGAGGTGGATATTTTTGAACTACTGGAGGATTCAGACAAAATCACACCGGCGTTAAAAAATATTGTATCTATTGGGGTTACGAACGAATTAATCGATTTATATGAAAACAGCAAGGGGATCTATCTTTATCCAAAACAATCGATTACCAGAAAACAACTGGCCCTATTGTTATCGAATGCACAATATTCCCGTGACTATAGCAAGGGAGATGCGGAGGAGATGACGGAGGATGTAATCAATGGGGAGAAAGATACAACGGATAAATCAAATACAAAGACTGAAACAAATACAGAGGACAAAATAAT
Source organism: Mobilitalea sp. (assembly GCA_047606065.1). GTDB lineage: Bacteria > Bacillota > Clostridia > Lachnospirales > Lachnospiraceae > Mobilitalea. The sequence continues at coordinate 3,087 of JASGEU010000196.1, read as the reverse complement.
TTCAGAACAGGAAAATTATTTGAAGATAGAGACAAATGGAAAAAGTATGAGCTATACATGCGGGGAAATGAGCAGTTTAAGCAGTACTGTTACCTTCAAAAGTGATAAATATTCAAACAAAAATTCTTTTGATTTTGTATTTGGTTTTCCAAGTAATGTAGAAGCAGGAGATACAATAGTTATTGATAGTAAAGAAATTAATTATTATAACTATTACTTTCCAATGGATATTAAATATACGAATGTGAGCGGAGATATATACTATTTCGGCTATCCATTGGGGGGAGGTTTTCTGAGTGATATTCTACCCCATAGTTCCAGTAAAATGACGATTAAAATCACCGGCTTCGGAGGTAAGGGCGGATATATCACGGGCACGATGGAAGGGGAGATTATTCTCACTGACGGAGAGATCGTAACCTTCACAAATGGTGAATTTTGTATTAAGCTTGCCGGATCCAGATTTTAAAGAGGAAGAATAAAAGTAATCGCATAACAAAAGTGTGCCTTGTTTCCGTAGGTTAACTATGAAAACAAGGCACACTTTTATTCATGACAAGTGAAACGACTTGTCATTTCATCTTGTTCTTTGCAGTTTTTCAAAAGGGTAGTATAATAAAGGAAGATTGAGGAAATGAATTGTATCACAATTATATAATAATTTCATTAGAGAGGAAAGCAGATGAAAAGAACATCCATATGGGCACACAGAGGAGCTTCCGGTTATGCTCCTGAAAATACTTTAGAGGCATTTGAAAAGGCAATTGAGCTAAAAGCAGATGGAATAGAATTAGATGTCCAGATGACAAAAGATGGTGAACTTGTTATCATCCATGATGAGACCGTTGATCGTGTTAGTGACGGAAGAGGTTGGGTAAAAGATTTTACCTTCGAGGAGTTAAGAAGGTTGAACGTTAATAAAAAATTTTCTGATTATGGAGCAGTCAAAATTCCTACACTGGAGGAAGTATATCAACTGATGAAGAAATCTTCCTTAATGATTAATGTGGAGCTTAAAAATGGAGTTATATTTTATAAAGAGTTAGAAGAAAAAGTTCTAGAGTTAACAAGTAAGTTTGAGTTACAGGAACGAGTGATCTATTCCTCTTTCAACCATTATTCGGTAATGAAGTTAAAAAAGTTAGATCCATCTGTTAAGGTGGGCTTTTTATATGAGGACGGATATCTTAATATGCCAGAATATGCATTAACTTATGGCGTTGAAGCACTGCATCCGGCTCTTTATAATCTCCAGTATCCTGATTTTATAGAAGAATGCAGTGCCAGGAACATTAAAGTTCGTCCCTGGACGGCCAACGAAATGAAGGAAATGATGCTATTATGTGAATATGGAGTAGATGCAATTATTACAAATTATCCCGATAAAGGGCGTAAGGTTGTGGATGAATATGAAAGAAAAGTTATTGACAGCAAGTAAAGAAAAGACTTTTATAGGGGAAGAGGATTATAAAGAGCAGATGCTTCTGAAGGTCCGCCCTTTCCTGGAGGAAAATTGCGAGACAGGATATTTTGACAGTTTTGATGGCACAAAGATATTTTATGAAGCCTATGTGCATCCACAGGAAAAAGCAGCCATTATTATGTCACATGGTTTCTGTGAATTTACAAAAAAATTTGAAGAAGTGATCTTTTATTTTTTTCAAGAGGGATATTCCGTATATATCCATGATCATAGAGGCCATGGTTATTCCCAAAGAAATACTTTAGACAAATGTAAAGTCCATCAGCAGTCCTACGAGGAATATGTGCAGGACATGCATATTCTGATTACCGAGATTGTACTAAAAGAGAAAAAGGATAGAAGATTAGCTCTCTATGGACATTCCATGGGTGGTGCGATAGCGGCTTTATATTTGGAAGAGCATCCGGAAGTTTTTACCTGTGCAATCTTATCTTCGCCAATGTTGGAAATTGATTTTGGAAGAACTCCGCCAACCATTGCCTGGTGGGTTATGTTATTGAAGAAAATTACTCACTCAGAGGAAGAGTATGTATCAGGACACGGTGCCTTTGATGGTATTCCTCTTTTTGAAACAAGCAGCTGCTTATCAAAGGCCAGGTATGATGATATTTTCTCCAAACGAGTACAGGATGAGAATTATCAAACATATGGTGCCTCCTGTGCCTGGACACTTGCAAGTATAAGAGCAGTGCGCAAGATAAGAAAGTATGCTAAGAGTGTGAAAGTACCAGTACTGCTTTTTCAAGCAGGTAAGGATACTACAGTAAGACCAGGCGGACAGATCAGCTTTGCTAAGAAATCAAGTAATACAAGATTAGTTGTTATACCAGAATCAAAGCATGAGATATATAATGCAGATTCTAAAATTAGAAAAGAATATTACTCTGAAATTTTTGCATTTTTGAAGAAAAATTAAAATGGATTTTACACAGTTTTTACCTGCTATTTGTTATATTATGCTATAATGAAAGCAGAATGAGGTATGACAAGCCTGCTTGTGAATACCAATTGGAAAATACGATAGGGGGTTAATTTATGAAGTTAAGTAAGGAAGAGAAGTCATGGGTATTGGTGGACTGTGGTAATTCAGCATACTCAATGGCTGTTACAACAGCACTATTACCGATTATCTTTGGAATGTTTGATAATGTGAAAAACAGTATGGATCTTGGGTATTTTAACTCTATTGCCAGTATATTTGTAGCTATTTTAAGTCCTATCTTAGGTACAATAGCTGATTATAAAGACAAGAAAAAACGTTTCTTTATGTTCTTTACTTTCTTAGGTGTATTTGCAACTGCAGCCCTTGCATTCGTACCGCCTTCCAGTGGGCAATGGCAGATTTTGGTATTATTTTTTGTGTTATCAGCGATAGGCTTTTCTGGAGCAAACATATTCTATGATGCATTTATCGTTGATGTTTCCAGTGATGAAAGAATGGACAAGGTGTCTTCCTTTGGTTTTGCATTTGGGTATATCTCCAGTGTTATTCCTTTTGGAATAAGTTTGGCCTTGATCTTTTTTATGGGAATGGATAAAGCGATAGGTTATCAGATTGGCTTTATTATCACGGCACTTTGGTGGGGACTGCTAACTGTTCCAAT
>JASGEU010000195.1:0-2569 GCA_047606065.1 Mobilitalea sp. | reverse complement strand
CGCCAATGATGTCCTTTTGCGGCTTTCTGGGGCCGAGCTGGCGCTCCATGTTAGACTGGCCACCGGCCACCCACACATCGCCCACAAGGATGTCCTGAAGGGAAATTTTCTCCGCACCGCTACTGATGGTCATGGTCTGCGGCTTGGTGCTGGCTTTCAGCGGATCAAGCGTGACACTCCATGCTCCGCCCTGGGCAGTGGTGGTCTGTGTCTGGCCGGAGAAGCTGACGGTGATCTTCGTGCCATCCGGCGCAATGCCCCACACCGGATGCGGTGCGCCCTGCTGGAGAATGGCATGGTCTGTGAAGTAGCTGTTAGCCCGCACGAGATCCTTTGCGTTCTTACCCGTGAGCGCGGTGTAAACAGTCTCCGCCATCACGGTCGCGCCCTGATTGTTGGGATGCACGCGGTCCGGGAAAAGCTCGGGAGATTTTTCCAGGGATGCGTGGATATCGATCACATCCAGCCCCAGATCCTTGGCCAGTTGATCGATCATCTTGATCTCGATCTGGACGTTTCCTTCATTGATGCCCCAGTTCCCCTCTCCCGGCACGGGGCATGGGCGGCAGACGTAGATCTTCGGCTTCGAGGGAAGATCGCGGAAAGTTTTCACCAGCTCCGTGTAATCCGCCACGAATTCGGAAACGTGAATCCAGTTTTCCGGTTTCGTGTCATTGGTGCCGAGCATGATGACCACGGCGTCCGGCTTGAATTCCTGTGCCTGCTGGAAGGCTTTCTCGATCCAGTATGGGTGATCCCCCTTCTTCAAAAGCGTGCGCCCGCCGACTCCGAAATTTCCCACTTCCCAGCCCTGGCCGAGCTGGTCCTGGAGCTGTGAGGGGTAGTCAAATCCCCTGCCCGCTCCGGTGCCCTGGGTGATGCTGTCTCCCACGCAGGCGATGCGCAGCGGCTGACCATCGCTCTTCTTTTCGAGTGGAGCGGCAAAGGCTCCTACGGACATCAGCAGGGACAGGGAACAGAACGGGATGGTGAGTTTCATGGGCTTGGAGAAGCAGTGCTGCATACGATAGTCGCCCAGCCCAGATTTCAATTCCTTTTCCCACTCGATCGAACAAGGGAATGGAGAATCCACGTTTTCCCTTATTTGCAGGCATTAACCACAGATTTACGGATTAACGGATTTTACGGATTGAAGAGTTTTTAATTCTATTCCTCTTAATCCGTTTCATTTGCCGGAGGTTTGAAGAATTCTAGTCCGGCCATCTCCGCTTCGCTTCGATTGTGAAATCCGTGGTCAATTTTTCTTACCAAGGAAGCAGACCGATGGCGTTACGGAACATTGCTGATGAACTCCTGCCAGCGTGCCTTGAAATCCGGATAGGATTTTGAAAAACGATCCGCCGCATTCTGAGCACGGGTGCGATTTCCCAACAGCCAGTCGTAAAAGATCGCGTTCGTGTGGCGGCGGGTGATTTCCGCATCGTCCTTCAGATCCTTCACGGAGTTGCGGTGAAGGGCGATCACCGTCTCCGGGCTGATGTCCTTCCACTCCACAGGAACGGTTTTCCCGGCAGCATTGGTGGCGGACAACGCGCCTTGGGGATCAGCGGAAAGGCTGGCGAATTTCACACCGGAGCGGAGCTCCATCGGCAGGGTGGCCGGTTGCTTTTGCAGATCTGCCGTCAGTTGCTTTATCAACTGTTCCGTAGCTGACACCGCATCCAGAAATCCGAGTGCGAGCGGTGTCTCCCCCTGTGACTTCAGGTAATTTCTGGCACCTTTGAAATCATAGGTGGCACAGTATTCGGAAACGTGTCTCACCAGCGTGTCAGGAAAATCGATGACGGCAGCCATTTCCACAGACTCTTCGCCATCGGTGGGTTGTGCTTCCGTCTTTTGTCCGGCCCGGAACTCCTCCCCTTTCAGCTTTTTGGCCTGTCTGGCGAGATCCAGTTGCCACGCACGGATATCGGCACGGGCGCGCCCCTGGGTTTTCAATTTAGCAAGGAACTCCTCCAGCTTTTCGATGGCCTGCTGGCATTCCTCCGCCGTGGGGGGATAGGCAGCAAATACCGGGTCCGATAGATAAACATGATCCGCCAGATAGGTGCGGGCGATTTTCTGATAGTAGTCCGTCCAATCGTCAGCGCCGGTGATTTTCGCCTGGGTCACAGCCTCGAAAAACGGCATGGAGTCCTCCTGGGAACCCTGCTCCCAATTCTTGATGCCGGAGAGCAGCGCGATGAGCAGATCCGAGTTCGAGACCAGGCCGGAAGCGAGAGTGCTGCTGGAAATGGTCTGCAGCTTGTCGTATCTCTGGAGCAGTGGCACCAGGGAATCCCGCACCACGGCGTCATTCACCTCCACGTATTGGGTGTGGCTCACCGTGCGGCGGGCCTCCGTGCGTGAGTAATCGTAATTTCCGGCCACGGCAAAGCCCAGCACGGCCTCCGCACCTGCCCAGGTGGCGGTGGGTTCCGGAGTCAGCTCACTATCCCGCAGCGAGGCAAAGAGCTTCCCGGCTCCGGCAGGGTCTCCGGCGAAGAGCTTTTCCTTGGCTTCCTGATAGAGTCGCAGTTGCTCGGCAGAGGCAGCGGGAGAAACCGTT
>JASGEU010000194.1:0-8561 GCA_047606065.1 Mobilitalea sp. | reverse complement strand
TTTGAGGAATTGACCAAATTAAAGCTTCAGGAATTAAAAGAATGTATCTATCCGGTAATACAGCCAATAGATCCCTGGAAAATCAAGGAATGTTATTACAAAAATGTTGGTGAATATGAATTTATTGATCAGGAATGGCGAACGCTTGATGTGGGCGATACCTGGGGCGGAGAGGGGCTAAGTGCTTTCTTTCAGAATAAAGTTATAATACCGGAGGAAATGAAGGGTGAGAAAGTGGTTTTACAGCTTTATCTCGGCGGAGATTCACTGGTTACCATTAACGGAGCACCTTATCAGGGCTTGGACCCCTTTCGAAACATTGTGGTTTTAACCGAGTGTGCCCAGGGCGGGGAAGAGTATCATATTGAAGTGGAATCTTATTATATGTGGCATGCCGGTGAACCGGAAATAAAGAAGCTGGAATGTTCCTGCATTGCCGTTCTGGATAGAGAGCTGGAAGAGATCTTCTGGGATTATAAATCAGTTTTTAATGCGTTATTAATGCCGCAGGCAGATGGGGCTTTAATAAATGAAATAAAAGGAATTTTAAAAGAAGCACTGGAATTTATAAATGTAGAAGAAGAGAATAATGAAGTTTTTAAGAGTAATTTAAGATTAGGACAAAAAATCTTAAAAGAGAGAATCTATAATAACACAAATTACCGTCAAAACGGAATGTTAAGTTTAATTGGTAATTCACATTTGGATTTAGTGTTTTTGTGGGATTATGCAGAGTTTGTCCGTAAAGCAGGAAGAACTCATGCCACTATGCTGCGTTTGATGGAACAGTATCCTGAATTTATCTTTTCCCAGAGCCAGCCGGTGATGTATGAGGAAGTCAGAAAAAATTTCCCCGCTCTTTTCGAACAAATTAAGGAGAGGATAAAGGAAGGACGTTGGGAAGCGGTCGGTGCTATGTGGTGTGAACCGGATTGTAACCTGATTTCCGGTGAATCCTTCGTAAGGCAGATACTTCACGGAACCCTCTATTATGAAGAACATTTTGGTGTGACACCTAGAACCTGCTGGCTGCCGGATGTGTTCGGTAATAGTTATGCGATGCCGCAGATACTGAAGAAATCAGGGTTGGAGTATTTTGTGACTCATAAAATGAATATTTGGAATGATACAAATCCCTGGCCTTATAATACCTTTTGGTGGGAGGGGCCGGATGGCAGCAGAGTCTTTGGTGTTGTACCTCCAACTCACTTTATTGGAACGATGGAAGCCGACAGCCTTAAGGCCTGCTGGGACAGATATACGGATAAATATAATGTGAAAGAAAGTTTGTACTGCTATGGCTGGGGTGACGGCGGCGGCGGTGTAGATACCGAGATGCTGGAATATGTAAAGCGTTATAAATCATTTCCTGGATTACCAAGTACACAGGTGTCTACAGTGGAGGATTCGCTGGAAAGAATGGTGGAGAATGCAACAGAACTTCCTGTCTATAAGGATGAACTGTATTTAGAAGCACATAGAGGGGTATATACCACTAAGGCTATATTGAAAAAATTAAATCGTTATTCTGAAAATCTATACCGTGAAGTGGAGATTTTTGGAGCAATTGCAGAGCAGTTATATGGATATCAATATCCTGCTGCCAGGATAAAAGAAGGTTGGTTAAAGATCTTAACAAATCAATTCCATGACAGTTTGCCGGGATCTCATATTAACAGTGTTTATTATGATTTGATGAGAATTTATGATGAGATCGTGAAAATTGGTACTGAGACGAAGAAAGAAATAGTAGAAGTGCTGTTACATAAGGTTGGTACAAAGGTGGGAGAGGGCAATGCATTGGCAGTATTCAATCCTATTGCACAGCCATCGACTTCCATTGTTATGCTCGACCAAAATGCAGTTGTGAAGAATAAAGCCGGAGCTGTGTTAAAGAGTCAGCTTGTAACCTGTCTGGATGGTAAAGAAGGAACTGTTTTTGTAGCTGATCAGGTACCGGCTATTGGATATGATATTTATTATACTGCGGAAGGAAATAAAGCTGCTGCGGGAAAAGAACTTGCGATTGAAAATAGAGTGGAATCTAAGAAATATAGAATAGAATTTAATGAAAACGCAGAGATTATATCCATCTATGACAAGGTCAACCAGAGAGAAGTGATCAGAGCGGGACAGCTTGCAAATAAATTCAGATTATATGAAGATCGTCCTGGAAAATACGAAGCCTGGGACATCGTTGCCACCTATGTGGATCAGGAAATTGATGTTACAGGCGGTAAAATTGTCAGTATTAAAGAGGGTGAGGTCTGTGTTGAAATCGAGATATCAAAGCAAATCCTGTCCTCGGAATTAAGACAAAGAATTGTACTTTATCATGAAATTGATCGAATTGACTTTGATACCTACATTAATTGGGCAGAGCGCAGAAAATTATTAAAAGTAGAATTTAATGTAGATATTTATGCGAAAAATTATACCAGTGATATTGCTTATGCAACAATAGAACGTTCAAACTGCCGTTATAATAAAGTGGATAAGGCTAAATTTGAAGCCTCTGCACATAATTTTATAGATTTATCTGATGATGATTACGGTGTGAGTTTACTCAACGATTGTAAATATGGACATGAGGTTAATGGTAATTCTATGATGATTACCTTATTAAAAGGACCGATGAATCCTGATCCGGAATCTGATTTAGGTGAGCATTATTTCACCTATTCCGTCTATCCGCATAAAGAGAGTTGGAAGCATTCTGAAACCTTGATGAGAGGCTTGCAATTAAACCAACCACTTTACGCTGTTTCATTTGTTCCGGCAGATAAAGATATAACCGGCAAGAGCTTTCTATCGGTTAACGCGGATAATATTATTCTGGAAGCGTTAAAAAAATCAGAAGATGGAAAAGGTTATATTCTAAGAATTTCTGAAAAGAAAGGCAGAAGTGCAATGGCCCTGATTGACTTGGCTTGGACTTCCTCGGAGGTATATGAATGCAATATGATCGAACGTGAGGAAGTGTCGTTTGCAGAGAATGTAAATAAACTCTCGGTAAAGATAAAACCGTTTGAGGTAAAGACCTTCAAGATAATTATGTAAAATGATTTAAGCGTCAAAAGCCAATCCAGTGTAAAAAGGATGAAGAAGTTCCGCATATATCCATCCGGACTTGCCTTACCATTCCATGAACTGCCTGAAAAGAAGGCAATTCATAGATGCCGGTCTGCGCTATATGGATATACACGTAATCTTATTTATCCTTTTTAGTTTATGGAGGCTTTTGACGCTTAAAACATAATATAGAGAAAAAGACGGATATCAAATTTCGGAAAGCCACGGTTAGTGAACGTGTGCGGGAAAGTTGTTATTCGTCTTTTTCTATTGTATTTTTAATTAATTTTAAGGATAGTATGATTCTTTCCCGGCTTCATTTGCTGAAGTTTGCCTGCGACTTCCAGAACAACATTCATGTTGTTGGGAATGTTAATGGTAAATTCAAGGGTTCCTTCAACTTTTATATAGTTTACCTCGATGATACCGTTAACTGTTGTGAGCATACCCTCTGCGTAATCTAAGCCGTCTATGATATTCGGTTTAATCAATGCGGCTTTTTGACCGTAATATTTTATCCCAAGCAAGTTTGTAAATAAGTAGCGTACCGCAGCTCCAAACATCGGGTGATTTCGGGATTCGTGCTTGTCCGTCCAGGATTCCAAAAGTGTCGTGGCGCCTCCTTTCCGCATTGTTTCATAGGAGGCTGTGCCGTCCGAGGTAAGCAGATGATATGCGGTTTGTGCAAAACCATTTTCGAATAAAACTCTAAGGAGGATATCAGTGCCAAATATACCGGTATCAAATTCATTCTTTGAAGAATATTTATGGTTAAGTGCATGAAGCATCTCTTTATTGCCAAGGCCGATATCTGCAGCAAAGGCATCTGCTGCCTGAATGCCTCTGCAATAACTGTTTTCCTCTGCATTATAAAAATGCTTTTTCAAAGCCACTTTCTTTTGTTCTGCTTTTTTTAGTAAGCGGAGGCTTTCATCAGTCAAATCGAGGATTTTAGCAATTTCGGCAGCAGTCAATAAGGATTTTATATAAAAATATGTATTTACAAAGGGTGCGGGTATGGAGACCTCCTGTGGAGTATTCCATTCTCCCAGGCACCAGCCACCGGGCTCTCCGCAGACAATAAGCCCCTCTTCGCTGCGGCTTTCCAAATAATCAAACCAGCGAAGCATAGGGGCAAAGCAATTATGCAGCATAGTTATGTCCTGATAATGCAGGTAATACTGATAGGGGATTTCTACAATTGCTGCTCCCCATCCGGCTGGCCCGCCGCCTCCGCCCTGGAAAGGGGCTGTGTGTTGTACACGCCCGGTGATTTTATCCTGACAATCCAATATGTCCTGAATCCATTTTTTGTAAAGCTTTTGCACGTCCAGCGTGAGCATAGCCGTTTGGCAGCCAAGGTGCCCGTCTCCGGTATAGCCCAGACGTTCCCGGTCAGGTGTCTCCAGAGGAACACCGGCATGTATGTTGGTAAGCTGGGTTCTTATATAGGCATCATAAAGCCAGTTTAGTGTTTCGTTACTGCAATGGAAGGAAGAGGTCTGTTTAATATCAGCATGGATAACGCTGCACAGCAGAGGGGTGTCTCCATATCCCTCAAATTCTCCGGTTATTTCATAATATCTGAAAGCCTGCCAGCTGAATTTTGGGTGGATGAGTTCTGCCTTTCCGTTTCCGATATACTCTGTAGTCTGTATTTGATTAATCCCGCCGCAGGGATTAAAATCCAGTTCACCCTCAGGGGTAAGCAGATCGGCATGGCGTATCGTGACAGTTTCTCCGCTCTTTATCAAAGCATTTAATACAACCCATCCGCTTATATTTTCACCGGCATCATAAATGGAACGGCTGGGAGAAGAATAAATTTTTTGTGGAACCAGCGTTCTTATGAGTTTGTCTCCGGGACAGTCAGAGATGCACATTTCTGTCTGGTGCGGAGGAGCAGGGGCTGCCTTTTTCCAATTAGAATCATCAAAATCCGGCAATTGCCAGTTGGTTGATTTTAAGCGAAGATCCTGCTTTTCTCCATAAAATAAATTGTTAAAAGTGACTTCACTGCTATGCCAGCACATGTCCTCATCGGATAGAATAGTGATATTTTCTTTTCCTGAAATCTCCAGTCGAAAAGTGAGCTTTGGCGTACCAAAGGACTGATGTCCTTCAACGGTTCTTTCCTTCTGATTGTACCAGCCATTTCCAAGAGCGATGGCAATCACATTTTTCCCGTTGATCAAATACTCTCCTATATTATAAATATCATAATATGTTCGGTGAGAAAAGTGTCCGGTAATGGGATATAAAAAACTAGTGGTATCTCGTGGATGATAGTCCGAGGTAACAGGAATAAAAAATTCTTCATTAATTTTATTCCCGTTGATATAGAGTTCATAGAAGCCGAGTCCGCAAATAGCAAGCTTTGCTTCTGCGGACTTTTCTGCTTGAAAGGTTTTTCTGAAATAGGGTGCATCACATTCTGTTGACGCCTGGACCCAATTTTTGTTTTCCAGTTGCATGATTTACCTCTTTCTCCTGTTATGGCTCGCTTTGCGAGACTGTATACAGCCGCTGACTTTCATGAAGCTGCGGTGTTCAGCAATTCGTTTTGCGCAAAGATGCCTTTAGTGTAACAAATAACAGGAGGAAAACAACGGGGGAGTTTCACCAATATTAATCGGGGCTATTTTATCTTTTGTGTGCGGTAGATTCCGGGAGTCAATGACCTATGATGTTCAAAAAGACGATAGAAGTATTTTATATCCTGGTATCCCACCTGTGAGGCAATTTCGGAAATAGAAAGGTTTGTGTTATCCAAAAGTTCGCAAGCAGCTTCTATACGAAGCTGCTGCAGAAACTGAACAATTGTATATCCAGTGATTTCTTTAAAAATTCGGCTCATATGAGTTGGACTTAGGTAGGCGCGTTCAGCAAGGTGACGGCATGATACCTTTTGATTATAATACTTCTTAAGATAGTTTACTGTATTTTCGACGATAAGCTGTTGGTAGGTCGGGGTAATCTTAGTTTGATTTTCGGTCTCGCAATATTGTCGGAAGATCAGAATAAGTAATTTTATCAATTCCGATTTAATGATTTGCCGATAACCGCTTTTTTTGTTGGTATACTCCTTATGCATATATTCCATGATATAGCCAATGTCATATATATGAAATCCTTTTTGTTTTATGAAGTTGTTCGAAGCTTCTCTGCCTTGAATAAAATTATTCAGGTATTTGTACACGATATCTATAAAATCGGTACTTTCTTCAAGTGCTCCCTCCACAGAAAGAGGCTGAAACAGACAATTATAAACGATGAGCGGCTTGCCTGGTCTGGAGGTAAACATGTGAGAGGTATTCGAACCTAAAAGAAGAAGATCACCTGTTCCGACAATGTCTGTTACGCCGTTTACGGTATGATCACCAATGCCGGATACAATATAGGCAATTTCAATAAATTCATGAGAATGCATCGGACAGCATCCGTCTACAGATGCTTTTTGTACTATGATTTTATCGTCTTCCTGCAAATATTCTGAAGCACGTAAAACTGGATAAGCCATAAGAACCTCCTGCCGGATAATGACATCAAACCTGTTTATTTGCAACAGGAAGGAGTCGGAATATCTAAAAAGTGACCTTGAAACTTATTATTTTATAGGGGGGGACGACAGCTTCTAACTCATTTGAATTTATAGCAACAATATCTGTTTCTTCCTCCAGAAAGTTACACGTACAGGCTTTGTCTATTTTCTTTGCAAAGCTTATTTTGCAGGAGGAGGGCAAAGCAGAGTTATTCACAGCACGTATAATAATGCTGGATTCAGTGTTTTTTGAGGGCAGGCAGGTAAGGTAAGTGCAGGCTTCGGAGGAAAAAGTAAAGGCGCTTTCATCCGGAAGTTTGAGACCGGAAGGAATTGTGAAAGCTTTATATCCGCAGACAAATCGGTCTTTTGTCAGAACAAGTTCGTGGTCTGTTTGAGCGGCAATCGGCATAATAGCGTATTCGAATACTTGTCTCCCCTGCAATTGTCCGTCCGGTTCGCCGTCTGTATTAACTGTCTTGGTGAAACAGCGTAGTAAAGTGATATCAATACTGTTTTCCCTGTCTCCGGGGCAAGATACCTCATGCAGACCGCCCTTTGAGAGGAATAAAAGGCCATGTGGATTTGCTTCGTCTTCAGAACGGACGAAAACCATATTTTCAAAGGACTTTTCTGTTATATCGGTTTCTTTCCAGGTATGGTGACTATGGTCTTGACCGGTTAGCCTGGTAAGTATTAGATTGCATTGGTTTACCTGATAATGATCTGTAATTATATTGGTAGGTAAATGCAGTTGAAGGCGGTGGTCGCGAATGTTATTGTCAACTTCAGTATGAACGGATACCAAAGCTGAATCCCTTGCAATGGTAAACTCTGATCGAATAATGCAGGTTTCATAGAGATCACTCCGTTGGACGAATTGAAAGTTGTGTACCTTTTCCTTAGGAAGTGAGAACTCATATCGAACAACGAATTTACATTCTACGTAACCATCAAAAGTCTTCTCGATGCTTACCGGGCATCCGAGAGATGAGATAGAGCGATCCTCAATCGGTCGGATATGGAACCAACCATCACCCATTTCCCCGCAGTCAACGAAGGAGTGCAGACCGGAATAGACCCGTCCGGTTTTTTTGTCTGTTATGGATACGGTTCCGTTCGGTGCAATCTCAAAACGTATGAAATCATTCTGACAGGAAACTGCCGAGTCAGAGAAACGTTCTGTGATACGGTAGGGAAGGTGAAAGGGTTTAATGACAAAGGTAGTATATCCAAGTGGGCGAAGCTTTGATATTAATGCGACCCGGTGGGTATCAGCAAGACGTTTGTTTCCGCCGAATTGTTTCACGTTCTTAGCCCGTGAGGCATGGATAATATTATATTTTAACTCGCAATTGTCTTCGTCCAGTATAAGGAAAGAATTACGCTGTTCATATTTCATGTAGGGCAGGGTCTTTACCTCAAAGGAGGGGTCAAAATCAATGTCAAACTCCAGGGCTCCCTGATATTCATAGGGAAGAGGATTAAATACTTTGACTAAACAGCCGGCTTCGCAGTTATCACCATTGGTAATTGTTTTATTAGTAAGTGCATTGACTGCGCGGAAATACTCCTTGGAACAAAACTGAAAGAAATATTCGGCAGCAGTATGATAGGTTTTAGAAAAACGAGTGAGCATTTCTCTGTGAACTGCATCAATGGAGCAGCCGCAAATACTGTCGTGAGCGTGATTTTGCAGTAATTGGGTGTAAGCGTACCTGATATAGGAGTAAAGGTATTCCGAACCGTTCATTTCGTCAATTGCAGAAGAGGGCATAGCGTAATGCTCTAAAAGATTCTGGCACTCATCATTTATGCTTTTTAGGTCATAGCGGGAAGAAAGCGTGTGGGGAATGAGCTTGATGTGCATTTCATAAGCCTTGGCAAGGTCAGTGAGTTCTCCGTGCTTGTAATTTGGCTTTCTTTCCCCGGTAACTACAGTAGTTAA
>JASGEU010000193.1:0-15921 GCA_047606065.1 Mobilitalea sp. | reverse complement strand
TGTCACTGCAAGAAAGGACGCAGTGAATAAAACAGTGCTTGATTATTTTGAACCAACAATAGCAAAAGGGTTATTCCCGGTCGGAAGGCTTGATAAAGATACGGAAGGGTTACTTCTTCTAACGAATGATGGAGAGTTCAGCCATAGTCTAATGCACCCGAACAAGCACGTGGAAAAGACTTACTTTTTCAAGGCTTTGGGGTTCATAGATTTATTAGCGAAGGAACGATTGATAAATGGGATTGATATTGGACAAGATGGTTCTAAAAGTGATATTTGCAGAGATAAGAAGAATGCATATGAAAAGGATCAGTTAGCAAAAGCAATTAAGATTGAGATAGTGGAAGCAGGGCAGTATCAGGAGCTTTGGAGCCGGTTTGATTCGGAGAAATTAAGCAGTATAAGCATAAATCCAGACGACCAGAAAGTTGTATCCGGATATCTTACCATATCGGAAGGACGTAAACATCAGGTGAAGCGGATGCTGAAAGCGGTAGGCTGTTACGTAATATATTTAAAAAGAGTTTCAATTGGTGGATTACAGCTGGATACCTCTATAGAGGTGGGACAGTACAGGCAGTTAACGGCAGATGAGATTAAGCAGTTGTATCAATAGGTAAAAAGGCTGCTCTGTTAAATTGATTTATCATGCTTTTGTCAGAGGATAATTTTAAATTTATGTAATACAAGGTAGGAGAGATAAGTGAAAAGATATAAAAAAGTTTATATAGAGATAACGAATGTATGTAATCTTCAGTGCCATTTTTGCCCAACCACGAAAAGAAAATCTGAATTTATGAAGGTGGATTTATTTAGCAGAATATTGGATCAGATCAAGGATCATACAGAGTACATCTATTTGCATGTCAAAGGAGAGCCGCTGCTTCATCCAGAACTCGATAAGCTTTTAGATATTAGCTATGAAAAAGGATTTAAGGTTAATATAGCCACAAATGGAACCCTCATCAATAAGGTTAAGGATAAGCTGATATCAAAACCCGCTCTTCGTCAGATTAACTTTTCCCTGCATAGTTTTGATGGCAACGAAGGTGCGAATAATAGGGAAGAATATCTAAATGATATTTTATCATTTACAAGGGAAGCAATTCAAAAGACACAGATGCTAATCGCTTATCGATTTTGGAATTATGAAGAAGACAATTCCCTTAACACAGAGAAAAAGATTAACAATGAAATGCTTGCTGTTATCGAAAAAGAGTTTAACTTGCCCTATAACATTCAAGAGCAGGTTACCCCGGGTAAGGGTGTTAAAATTATGGATCGTATCTATTTAAATCAAGATCATCAATTTCAATGGCCGGACCTGAAAGAAGAGGAAGATAACGGGGAAGGTTTTTGTTATGGACTTCGTCATCAAGCAGCCATTTTGGTGGATGGAACTGTGGTGCCATGTTGTTTGGACGGGGAGGGAGTGATTGCTCTTGGCAATATTAATGTCACAACTTTTTCTGAAATAATTGAAAGTGAGAGAGCCGGTCAGATAGTGGAAGGTTTCTCAAATAGAAAAGCAGTGGAAGAGTTATGCAGAAAGTGTGGATATCGTAAGAAGTTTGGGTTATAATGAGTCGTTATCAAATTCCATATACCTGCAGTCCAAAGTTTGCAGGTACTTAGAAAGGCCTGGTTATTAACATGAATAATAATGATATTTTAATTCGATTAAGATATGCTTTGGATATTAGAGATATAGATATGCTTGAAATCTTTAAGTTGGGGGGTGTAACTCTGACCAGAGAAGATTTACAGCGAATGCTTTTAAAGCCTAAGAACATTAATTATATAGATTCAGATGAGGATGAATTTATTGCAAATGATAATATGAAGCGTTGCAATAACTTCATGTTTGAGTCCTTCTTAAATGGATTTATTATCTTTAAAAGGGGCAAGCAGGAAACAAAGCCCGGAGAACCTGAAAAACAAGCATTTCTGATAAAAGATAGTAAGACAGTTAATAATGTTTTCTTAAAGAAACTTAAAATAGCATTAGCACTTACCAGTGAGGACATGCTGGAGATTTTTAAGATGGCAGGAATTAACCTGTCAAATAGTGAATTAAGTGCAGTGTTACGAAGAGAGGGACAACGTAATTATAAGGAATGCGGCGATCGTTACCCAAGAAACTTCTTAAAAGGATTAGCCATTAAATATCGAAAATAATAAACAGGTAAACTATGAGATAATCAAATTAAAGATTAAGATAGTTTCACAATATCTAAGAAAGATAAGTAAGGAGAATTATGCAATTTAAAGATTTAAATGTAATACCCGCAATACAAAAGGCACTGGCAAAAGAAAATTATGAGGTGCCAACACCAATTCAGAAAGAAGCAATACCAATTATATTAAGTGGAAGAGATTTACTTGGATGTGCACAGACAGGAACCGGTAAAACAGCAGCGTTTGCGATACCAACCCTACAGTTGCTATGTGAAGATAAGGGAATGGTTGGAGCTGAACGAAAGATAAGAGCACTTATCGTTACTCCGACCAGAGAACTAGCCCTTCAAATATATGAGAGTTTTTGTACTTATGGTAAATACACGGATTTAAAATATTGTGTAATTTTTGGTGGTGTTTCTCAAAAGCCACAAGAAGAGGTATTGAAGCAGGGAGTTGATATCCTTATTGCAACGCCCGGAAGATTGAATGATTTAATTAATCAAAAACGAGTTGATTTAAAGTATATTAAAATATTTATATTAGATGAAGCGGACCGTATGCTGGATATGGGCTTTATCAATGATATTAAGAAGATTCTTGTTAAGATACCAGCGGATAAGCAAACATTACTTTTTTCAGCAACTATGCCGCCTGACATTGCCAGATTATCCGATAGTTTACTTAGGAGACCTGCAAAGGTAGAAATAACACCAGTTTCTTCAACGGTGGATACCATCGATCAGTATCTGTATTATGTAGATAAAATTAATAAGAAAGATTTGCTCCTTCATATATTAAAAGACAAAAGCATTGTATCCGCTTTGGTATTTACTCGTACCAAGCATGGTGCAGACCGAATTGTTCGTCAATTATCAAAGGAGAAGGTAACAGCACAAGCCATTCATGGTGATAAATCACAGGGAGCACGCCAAACAGCACTCTCTAATTTTAAAAACAAAAGCTTGCGCATCTTAATTGCAACGGATATTGCTGCAAGAGGAATTGATATAGATGAATTATCCCACGTTATTAATTATGATTTACCAAATGTACCTGAGACCTATGTTCATCGTATCGGGCGTACTGGTCGTGCTGGGCTTGGTGGAGTAGCGATTTCCTTCTGTGATTTTGACGAGAAAGAATATTTAACGGATATTGAGAATTTAATCGGAAAACGTTTAAAAGAGGTGAAGGAACATCCTTATCCCCTAATGAATAATTTCCCTGCAGAAAAGAATACACAACCAAGAAAAGTCACGAAAAAAACGCCTGTAGAACGGCATGACAAATTTGAGGAAAAGTTATTAGAATCAATATTTCCATCAGAGGTAGACTCCTCCTCAAAGAGGGAGCATTCGAGAAAGGACTCATCACGGAATAAGAATTCTTCACAAAAGAGAGACCATACCCCAAAGAGTGATTTTTCCCAAAGAAAAGCTTCCCGTCCTGCAACTTCAAAACCAGCAGAGGCACCAAAAAAGAAAAAATATCGTATGACTGCGGATGGAACCCTGAAAGAGAAACGAAGCTATTCACCATTTGGAAGAAAACCTAGAAGTAAATAGATATGTTAGATTTAATCTTAAAAAATAGATAGTAGAATTTAATTAATTCATATAATAAGGGATTATGCGATAGAAGCTTTCAGCCTCATATTTGCATAATCCCTTGTTAGTTATATTAATTGATATAGTAGTTATTTTGCATTTACTTTAATGATTTTACTTACCTGAATGATGATGGAAGGTATAAGTGCTAGTAAATATATCATTCCAAGTTGGTTTCCGGTTAGATCGGCTACGGAAAACATTCTTTGCAGAATTGGTACAAAGAGAACTAAATTTAATAATACTGTTCCAAATATAAATGCTAATAAACTATAATGATTTCTTTTAAAGCCAATATGGAAGATGGATCTGGAACTTCTACAGTTAAAACCGTGGAAGAGTCTTGCCATGGTCAAAGTGGCAAAGGCCATAGTACTTGCGATTACTTCATTTCCGTTTTGAAGTCCAATGGAATAAGCAATCATGGTACATACTGCGATTAATCCACCTTGTATTAAGAGAATGGATAGAAACTCCTTCGTTAGAATACCAGTCTTAGGATTTCTTGGTTTATGGGAAAGAAGATTATCTTCCGGTGGCTCCATACCGATTGCAATGGCGGGAAGGGAGTCGGTTAATAGGTTAATAAAAAGTAAATGTACTGGTTGGAACGGAACGGGAAGTGCCATAATAGAGGTATATAATACACTTAAAATACCTGCCATGTTTCCGGAAAGCAGAAATTGGATTGCATTCTTGATATTACGATATACATTTCTTCCATTTGCCACGGCTTTAATAATGGTAGCAAAATTATCATCAGATAATATCATGGCAGCAGCATCTTTAGATACTTCTGTACCGGTGATACCCATTGCTACACCGATATCTGCCTTTTTAAGTGCAGGTGCATCATTTACACCATCGCCAGTCATTGCAACAATATTTCCTTTTTTCTGCCATGCTGTTACGATACGAATTTTATTCTCTGGGGAAACTCTGGCATATACAGAGATAGCTTCGATTTTCTTGTCCAATTCTTCGTCGGACATCGCATCTAATTCTGCGCCAGTAAAGGCAAGATCCCCTTCTTCAAAGATCCCAATCTGTTTAGCAATTGCAACAGCGGTTATTTTATGATCGCCAGTAATCATGACGGTCTGAATTCCAGCACGTTTTGCATCGGCAACCGCAGCTTTTGATTCTTCTCTTGGAGGATCAACCATGGAGATAAGACCAATAAAAGTATAATCCTTCTCGTTTTCCAAGGTAAGAGCATCCTCTTCACCGACTTCCCTGTAAGCAAAGGCGAGCACACGCAAGCCATTTTCAGAAAAAATGCGATTTTGATTTAATATATTTTCTCTGTCAGTCTCTGTAATATCTCTAATTCCTGCTGAAGTACGAATTTTAATAGTTCTATCTAACAGAACATCCAAAGCACCTTTTGTTAAGATCGTTGGAATACCACGTAGTTCATATTTTGTACTCATTAATTTACGATCTGAATCGAACGGTAATTCCTCTATACGAGGCATCATGTCACGGATTTCCTCATCAAGAACCTGAATTTTTCTGGCCATTTCAAGTAAGGCATATTCTGTGGGATCGCCAATGGCAACACCATTATGGAACGAGGCATCATTTGTTAAGATTGCATCGTAGAGAAGATAGCGGTGTAACTGATTTTTTAAATCTATTTCATCAAAATCAAGTGTTTTCTCATCAATATAAACCTGTTGAACGGTCATTTTGTTCTGTGTCAGAGTACCAGTCTTGTCAGAGCAGATAACGGAGACGGAGCCTAAGCTTTCCACTGCTTTTAATTCCTTGATAATGGCTTGTTCCTTTGCCATCTTCTGTGTTCCAATGGCTTGAACAATAGTTACTATGGAACCAAGAGCTTCTGGTATTGCGGCAACAGCTAAGGCTACTGCAAACATCAAAGAATCAAGGATTGGCATATCACGAAGCATACTTAGTGCAAATACAAAACCGCAAATAATCATTATGATTAAGGCGAGTTTCTTACTGAAGTTATCGAGACTGATTTGCAGAGGTGTCTTTTTTTCCTTGGTGTCATTCATTAAGCCTGCAATTTTACCGATTTCAGTGCTCATGCCTATGTCTGTAACAAGAACAGTGGCACGTCCATATGTAACAAGACTGCCCGAAAACACCATATTAACACGATCGCCTAAACCAACTTCTTCTGTTATGGTTTCATCGCTTTTATCAACATTGGTGGATTCCCCAGTGAGTGAACTTTCATTTACTTGTAAGGAATAATTACGAAGAATTCTTCCGTCAGCAGCTACCAAATCCCCAGCTTCCAGTAAGAGGATATCACCAGGAACTACGTCTCTGGATGGAATCTCGACTTTTTTACCATCTCTTAATACTTTGGCATTTGGGGAGGAGAGGAGTTTTAAACTTTCTAAGGACTTCTCTGCCTTTATATGTTGTACGGTTCCCAGCACTGCGTTTAAAATAATTACAGATATAATTACGATGGTACTCTCAATGTGCGAAGAAAACATAGAGATGGCAGCAGCTATAATTAAAATAATCACCAGCATATCTTTAAATTGCTCTAAGAATACCTGAAGCGCACTTTTCTTTGCTGCTTCCAGCAACATATTTTCGCCTTTTTCTTTTTGAATCTCATTTGCCTGTGCGGTTGTTAAACCATCCATGGTGACCTGCTGCTCCTGCAGAATCTCCGTTGCTGTCATTCTATACCATTGTTTCATTCATTTCCTCCTAGTTTAATTCGTAGTTGGCTATTCTGGTTTTAATATTTGCAAACTTTATAACAAATAGTCAGTATAAAGAAGGTGTTACATAGTTATATATTTTTGGCTCGATTAATAAAATCAGCTTCCAAGCATATAAAAAAGACTTTCCAACTGTTCCTTTCATTTATTATGAAATAGAACACTGAAAAGTCTTGTAACCAATTTATGGCATGCATCTCCAGGCTACTTTGCCGCGACTGTTGAATGATGCATTTAAACTACTCCCTTATACAGGTTTATTAATTTGTATTTAATTTGCCTGTTCATTGTAATAGATTAATCTTAAGCTGTCAACCTAAAAAGTAATAAGAATATTTTGACATTAGCTTCATTTTGATAGATTATTACATTTTATTATATTTTATTATAAATATGAAAGTATTATAATGTTATTTTTAACTTAATAGATACAGAGAAGATATATCGCTGTGTTAAGATTGTTTTGGAGGTGGGAGAATGAATTACAAAATATTACTGGTTGAAGATGACGAAGAGCTTAGAGAAATCATTTCAGATTATTTTACTCAGAAAAGCTGTGAGACCTTTCACATAGATTCTGCAAGTACAGGCTTAGATGGTCAGGAGAAATGTATGGAGAAGGAATATGATGTAGTGCTTTTAGATATCATGCTGCCGGGGGTCAATGGCTTAACAATCTGCAAAGAACTTCGGGAAAAAAGTGATGTTCCAATTATTTTTATCACTGCAAGAACCAATGAGAATGACAAAATGCTCGGATATCATCTGGGGTGTGACGATTACATAGCAAAGCCTTTTTCCCTTGCAGAGTTATACGCTAAGGTTAATGTGTTGATTAAACGTTCAAAGGGCATGGTAAGAAACGATTTGATGTCAGTCGGAAGAATAAAATTACATCCCCATAAAGATATGGTGCTTGTTAATGAAGAAGAGGTTATTCTTGCACCGAAAGAGTTTATGATTTTAAAGATACTTATGGAGAATGTTGGTAAAATTGTGAGCCGAGAGAGCCTGTTAATCCGCATTTGGGGATATGATTTTGAGGGAAATGACAGGGTAGTTGATAATCATATTAAGAAGTTACGCAAGTCCCTGGGAGTGGCTTCAAATCAGATTAAGACGATTATAAAAAGAGGTTATAAATTGGAGGGATAGTATGAAAAATAGGAAAGTAAAGAAAAAGATATATCTGCGTATTTTTTCTGCACTACTGGTTGCCTATCTGGTACTAATGGCTGGTTTTAGTATCTTTATGATAAATCAACAGAATAAGGTGGAAGGATTGCAAAATTGTACAACTGCAATGAATATCAATGGTACGATGGAAGCAATGCTTAGAGATAAAGTTGATGAGGATGAACAGATTATTGATATTGCAGAAGTGAATAATGAATGTCTGAATTTATTAAAAGATAATACTCGAATGGGGATAGAGGTTGCGATATATGCTCGTAATTTTAGATTGATTTTTCATACTAATAATACAAATGACAATTGGCTATGCGCATATCCAGATGTAGATGATGTAAGTATTGTTAGATATGCATATCTAAATCCAAAGGAATTTTTTACGGAGGAAGAGGTTAAAGAAATTAATCAATACCGCAATACTGTTGAAAGTGCTAAAAAAATATCTGATTTTTATCTTTATTCAGTTCAACTGAAAGGGTTTTGGATAGATAACGGAATGATAATTCCAAA
Organism: Mobilitalea sp.; assembly: GCA_047606065.1. Lineage (GTDB taxonomy): Bacteria > Bacillota > Clostridia > Lachnospirales > Lachnospiraceae > Mobilitalea. Next base: position 7,715 of record JASGEU010000193.1, on the reverse strand, counting down.
GAATATAGTAGTTGAACCTTATTATGTCAACCGATTTGACGAAAGTGGAAAAATCACAGATGCTATCAAAGGAGAGGGAAACAGTATTGTTTATACCTCAAAATATGAAAATACAAAGGATTTACCCTATTACGAAGGTGGCTTAATCTATGCGGGCCGATTGTCTGAATATGCAGGTAGCGAAAGTCAAAAAGCGTTGATTGATATGATAACAGATAAATTCAGGTTATTGAATGTTGTAGGAAATAATAAGTATCAGGATACATACTTAATAACAGAAAGAGTAAGTCCGGTGACATATCGCTATTATGTGGCGGTACCGAATCAAGATAAGGTAGGATGGATTAGACTGGTGAATAATGAAGCTGTTAAAAGCAATTACGGTGCTTTTTGGACCGTAGTGGGATTTCAGACAAATCTGTTAAGCCAATGCATTGGAACATTAATATTTGTATGGAGTAGTTGCTTCATTCTATTTGCAGCAGCAGCATTATTCCTATCTGTGCAAACCTATAAGCTATACCAAAAGAGAGTGGTGTTAGACCAGTACCGCACCGAAACAACCAATGCCCTGGCACATGATTTAAAAACACCTTTAAGCATTATTTCGGGATATGCACAAAACCTTATGGAAAACATACATACAGAGAAAAGAGAGTATTATGCAAGTAATATTAATATAAATGTTAATCGCATGGATCATATCATCAAGGAAATGCTCGATTTATCGAGGTATGATATGGATTACAATACATTATTATTTGAGGAGGTTTCACTGGGAGAATTATGCACGAAACTTTTGGAATATTATCATCAGGTATGTGAAGAGAAACATATAACTGCGAGTCTTGAGGGCGATGCAATTATAAAATCAGATATATCGTTAATAGAGCGGGTTATCGACAATTTCTTTATTAATGCAGTTGATAATACACCGGAAGGGGGAACAATTAAGATTGAAATATCAGACAATACATTGATATTTTATAACAGTGGAAGTCATATATCTGAGGATATAATTGATGAGATATGGCAGCCTTATAAAAAAGGAGATGTTTCACGAAGTAATAAAAAAGGAACGGGTCTGGGTCTTTCAATTGCTAGTAAAATACTGGATTTGTATCAATTTTCCTATGGGGTAAAAAACATAAATGATGGAGTAATGTTTTGGTTCAAATGGTAACACGGTAGAGGCTATGGAGTGCATTAATATATAAAATACAATTTAAATTGGAGGATGGAACATGAGTAAAGTTAGTGATAAATTAGGAGCTATATTTGAACTAAACAGTGCCACTCAAATCAGCGCTCTCAAACCACCTTTAGATGACCTTAATAATCAACAAATCGCTGGCGAGTCAGTAACAAAGGAAAAAGCTAGTATTGGGCAGAAATTTAAGATGAAGTTAACTAGAGGTCAAAATAAAAGTAAATAAGATACCCTGTAATAAGAAACAGCCCATACGCTAATATGAGCTGTTTCTTATTACAGGGTATCAGGATTTGCACCAGCAAATACAAAAGAAATCCATGATGTGTGGCTTCGTATTGAACAACAGAAGTTTTGAGGTACTAATATGGATAAATATATTCATCTTCCGGTTTGTCTGCAGCAGATATCTTACTTACGATTATTTGTGGATCATTATTTCCTTGATATTGGCCAATATGCAAGACACCCTCCACAGTGATCCACGTATTCTCTTTTAATTTAGCACTTTCATTATATTGACAGATGATTCCGCAAGGGACTAAGTCCGCAGAACAGCAGGACATTAATAATCTTGCTGCAATAAACTCATTCTCCTTTAATTCTTCATCTCCTTTAAATACAAAGGCCTTTACTATTATTTTATAACCATCAAATTTATCCATGTTTGTAAATATTTCAACAAGCCACGGATAGAATTCCTTATCCGATATTGTAATGACCTTGTTAATCTCATCAAAGCCCGATAAAGTAAGTGATAGTTCCTCATCTTTTAGAATATTCTGGTCAACAGAGCTATTTGCGAAATCATCTGGATTAACTTCATTCACAAGAGATGATTCTGTGTTCAGATACTGATTATTTACGGTATCAATAGTAACCTCCAGCTCCTCATCAAGTACGGATGCAGAAACATCAGAATTATCATCTACTATATTTTTATCAGCTTCCTTAACGGATATTGCATTGGCAGTATTAATATTCACATAGCCTGTGGTGATATCAGAGGCACTGATCGGTTTATGCGGAAGTATCAGCAATACAACAGGTATCATAATTACAAAGCAATGGGTTACACGTAATTTATGCTTTGGCTCAAATAGTCTGAAAAGCACGGTGACCGCCCATACGGCCATAACAATTGAGGTAAATATTAAATAAGGTTTCATTCGCGGTGTAACATAGGAAAGATATTTATTGCTGGTAACTATGTTAAGAAACAGGAGCGAAGATAAAAGGTAGCATAGAAATTCTATAAAAGCTTGTGGATTAAATTTATGAATACGCAATTAAATACCTCCAAGAATAAATTTTGAATAGAGAAGAATTATAACAAAACATACCAAAAAAGTAATAGATACTAAAGCTGTAACAAATTTTTTTGAAAAGCCGGATGAAAGCATTAATATATTTTTAATATCAGTCATAGGACCAAAAACCAAAAATCCCATAATTGCACCAAAGGGCATTTGATTTGCAAAACTTCGGGCGATGACAGCATCGGAGGAAGAACACAAAGATAAAATGAATGCCATAAACATCATAATCAAAATTGAAATTATATAACCGGTTCCATTATATAAACCGACAAAATTTATATCTAATGACTGAACCACAGAGGATATCAGGATTCCAATCAACAAATATTTACCAACGTTAAAAAACTCCATTTGTGAATGACGAACAAACAAATCAAATTTCATTTTTGGGGTAGTGCTTGTTTCATTAAATTCATAGCAGCCGCAGCTGCATAAAATCTTATCATAGCCTCCTGCAAAAATTTTGCCCTTAAAACGCAGAGGTCCGGACACAAGACCAATGACTAAGGCTGACACCATACCCAAACCTACACGGGTTATAACAATGGACACATTTCCGGAGAAAGCATAGTAAGTAGAAAGCATAACCACTGGGTTAATAACAGGGGCTGCCGTCATAAAGGTAACAGCAACAGGTATGGGAATTCCCTTTTTAATAAGGCTTCTAAATATAGGGATTGAGGCGCAGTCACATACTGGGAGGCAAAAGCCTAGAAGTAAAGCAATCATCATACCCGGTCCAAGTTTTTTGGGAAATCTTCGCTCAATAAACTCATTGGGTATAAATACTTGAATTGCTGAGGATAGTAATACTCCAATCAATAGAAATGGGATTGCCTGCAATAAAACACCAATAATATTAATAATTAATTTATTGATTGGAAAATTAACATACTCCAAGATAGGAACAAGGATTAAATAAAGTAAGATAAAAGATAGCAATTGAATGAAAAAGGAACTAATAGGATCTTTCCTTTTTATATAGGTTTGTTCATAAATTTTAATATTGGAATCGAATCCATATAATTTTAAGCCAGAATTAATGCTTTGTAATATTTGTTGAAGATGACGTCGTTCCTTATGATTTGTCAGGTTACTGACCACAGCAAAATCGCTGTTTGAAATCTGTTCAGGTAAGGCAATGCCTGTTTTCCCTAACATGTTTTTTATAACGGATGACTTGGTAATATGTATAACTTTAGTAATCCTGCAATAATTACATAGTGCTGGCTGGAGAAGAATAGATTGTAATTGTGAGAACGGAATACTTCCATTCCATTCAATCCAAATTTCATCATAAGAGTTCTGGGTCAGAATATGATGGATATCGGTCACTATTTTCTTTTTGTCCTGTTCAAACGTTATAGTTGGAAAATATACTATCCTGCAGTTATTGTATTTGCTAAAAAAAGAAACTTCCCCTTCTTCAAATTGGAGAATAAGGATTTTTTTATTTTTAGCATTAGTTTTATTTAAAAAATTTGTTAAAAATGTTGTTTTACCTGACTCCAGAAATCCGGTTACAACATAAACAGGTATCGACAATTATTTTCTCCCCCTTCAAAGAAGACGATATATTACAATTATTATCAGATGCCAAAGTTCAATCATACAGCTTGGCACACATTATATTCCAAATATTTCATGTAATTCTTGTTCTCTGATATGTTCTGCAATCAAACAGATTCTTCCGGTAAAGTCAGCTGTAGTCTCTTTAATATTATACTCCCCTGGTACGTAATCAAATTGGAGCCATTTGTTGTTATCCGTCCTCACAATTCCTTTCGCTCTTAGTACAATTGTATTTAGATTATCTAATTTTATTAACATCTCTTTTAAATGTGGATAATCAAAAATTTTGTGGGTTTCCTTGCTCCAGACAGAAAACACCTCATCTGCATGCTGCTGTTTTTTTAATGTACTTCCTGAAATTTTTCGATCCATTCCCTTAAAGGATAGTTTAGAAGCTTTATGTGAAGATGTGATCTCATTGATCAAATCACTTTCTAAGGAATATTGTTCTGGGTGTTCACAAATAGCGATAATATCATTTCCTGAAAGCACATCCCAGTCAGATACAATGATAGGTGCAGTTTTATTGTACTTTCTAATATCTGACTGGACGGACTCCAAAACCTCGTGTTTCATATTCTGTGTTCTACTTATAATTATTGATCGCGCATGTTTCAATTGGTCACTATAAAACTCTGTAAAGTTCTTCATATATAGATTGTATTTTGTTCCATCGATTACAGTCAGGCAGATATTAAGGTCTATCTCCTTAAGCGGGGTTATCTGCCTGCAACCTTTTATGACGTCAGAAAGCTTTCCGACGCCTGAGGGTTCAATAATTATTCTGTCAGGCTGGTATTTTTTCATCATTTCCTTTAAGGCTTGATTAAAATCTCCAGATATTGTGCAGCAAATACAGCCTGAATTCATTTCCTTAATTTCAATACCATATCCTTTCAATAATGTGCCATCTATGCCAATCTCACCAAATTCATTTTCAATTAATACGACTCTTTCACTGGGAAATACTCTTTCTTCTAATAGTTTTTTAATTAATGTAGTTTTCCCTGCGCCTAAGAACCCTGATACGATATCAATTTTAGTCATATTTTCTCCAATTCCACCGCGTACAGCGGTACAAACAATTAATGAAAAGGTGTTACTCTTCCCACACGAATAAAAAACCTTGAATGAAGTCGTTTAAATATAATCACAAGCAGCAATACAATAACTGATACAACTGCGGTAAATCCCCCTGGAGCTACATTAATATAATAGGATACAAACAACCCTGTCATGATATTAAAAATGCTAAAGCAAATGGATGCAATAAGAGTTGTTCGAAAACCTTTCTCCAATTGAATCGCCGTAGCAACTGGTAAGGATATCATTGAGCTAAGAACAAGAACGCCGACAATGCGTACCGATACAGCAATACAGGAGGCAACCAGGATCGAAAAGACATAATTTATAAGCTGCGACTTAACACCAGCTACTTGTGCTGCTTCTTCATCATAGGAGATATAGAGCAATTTATGATATAGAAGTATCGTTACCAGCAACGTAATAACACTAAGAATTAATACTGTTGTAATATCTGTCTTCGTTACAGTCAGAATACTACCAAACATATAGGCTTCAGCATTCGCTTTTAACTTACCGGAACTAATAATTGTGATTGCAATTCCCACACTTAAAGATAAAACAATGGATAGGATCAAATCGGTATATTTCTTATAATACTTTCTTAAAAATTCTATCAATCCTCCACACAGAGATGTAAATAGGAAGGCAGTTATAATTGGGTTTTTATCGATCAGTAACCCTAAGGAAACGCCTGCCAGTGAGGAATGGGATAGGGTATCACCAATCATGGAATATCGGCGAACAACTAAAAATATACCAATACAGGGGCAAAGAACGGCTATCATGAAGGAAATCAGAATAGCATTTTGAATAAAAGTATACTGTAACATAGTATCAATCCTCTCGATAAGTAAATGAATTTTCTTTTGTATAGTGGTCAGGATTACAAAGATGTCCCTGGCCATTTTGTATATGAAATATCTTTGATGAATTCTTAAAGGCTGCCTGTAGATTATGTTCTATGGCAACTATAGTAATCTGCTTTTCTAAACTCATCCGTTTCAATAATCCATATATTTCTGTTTGACTGTCCATGTCTACACCAGTTGACGGCTCATCAAGGATGAGTAAATCAGGTGTACCCATAAGAGCTCTTGAAATAAGAATTTTCTGGGTTTGTCCCCCGGACAAATTCCCCATTAAAGATTTCTTATGCCCTTCCATACCTGTAATTCTCAACACTTCAGTTATGACTGACTTATCCTTTAATTTTAAAAGCTTGAAGTAAGAAAACAATACTTCATAAACCGTTATTGGGAAATTGACATTTGTAAAATCATTTCTTTGGGGAACATAACCAATAAATTTGGCATTAATTGAGACACTGCCCTTAGTAGGTTTTAATTTACCAAGTAATAGGCGAATAAGTGTTGTCTTTCCGGACCCATTCTCACCTATTACAGAGACATATTCTCCTTTTGGTATTTCTACATTAATGTCTGATAATACATATGATGTCATTCCGGTGTACGAGAACCATAATTGATTTATTTTTATCATAATTTTACTCCAGTTTTTGTTATTTGCTATTAATAAAAATCGTAACACTCATCTGTGATTGTAATTTATTTTAATTTATTTGTAAAGAACTATTGCAAATGATTTGCAATAATCTGTTGACAGGTTATCCCATTTATAGTAATATTACTAATGCAAATAAGTTGCAATAGCGATAGGAGGAGTAATTATGAAAAAAATAATTGTAATAGTTTCATTAGTCTGTATGACAATATTTTTAATATCATGCGGTAATAACAGTAATAGTACAAAAGAGCCTGAATCGGGAAATAATAAACTACAGGTCTATGTTTCCTTTAATGCTTTATATGAATTTGCTTTGGCTGTAGGGCAGGACAAAGTAGAGCTTAAAACTATAATACCGACCGGTACAGAACCTCATGATTTTGAACCAAAAGCTGCAGATATTGCAGGATTAAGTAACGCCAATGTATTTGTCTATAATGGTCTTGGAATGGAGAGCTGGGCAGAAGAGGCAGTTGGAGCAGCTCAAAACGATGACTTGGCTGTAATTATCGCTTCCGAGGGTGCCAATGTGATTGAAAACACGGAAGAAGATGAACACGAAGAAGAGGAAGAAGACGATGGACACGATCATGGACAGTATGATCCACATACCTGGTTAAGTATTAAGGAAGCAGAAGTAGCGGTGCAGAATATAGCTGACGGTTTTTCAGCAGCAGATGAAAAGAATAAAGATTTCTATCAAGCGAATGCCGCAAGTTACATCAAACAGTTAGAAGATATTTATAATGAATATTACAATAAATTTACGGAACTGGATAACAAGTACTTTGTTACCGGGCACGCTGCCTTTCATTATTTCTGCCGGGATTTTGGATTAGAACAAAATAGCGTTGAAAACATTTTTGCTGAAGGTGAACCAAGTCCTCAGCAGTTGGCAGAACTGGTTGAGTTTTGTAAGGAAAAAAATATCAAGACAATATTTGCAGAAGAAATGGCAAGTCCTGAGGTTTCTGAAACTTTAGCAAATGAGGTTGGGGCAGAAG
>JASGEU010000192.1:0-16517 GCA_047606065.1 Mobilitalea sp. | reverse complement strand
CATTGGCTGGGCTAACCAAATTGCAAAAACTATACTTACGGGAGAATAAAATTGCAAGTTTGACATCCTTAAGTAAGCTTACAAATTTGAAAATATTAGAGCTGGGTGTCAAACTTGCAATTTTATTCTCCCGTAAGTATAGTTTTTGCAATTTGGTTAGCCCAGCCAATGCTGTAATGGAGCTAACTTGATTGCCATTGAGGGAAAGTGTTTCGAGATTCTTAAGTTTCTTTAAGGTACTGATCTCCGCAATACTATTGCGCTGTAAATAAAGAACTCTTAATCCGGTAAGTGTTCCCAGGCTTGTGATATCTTTTAATCCCAGCTGCTGTGCATCCAGATATTCAAGGTTTGTAAGATTTGTTAAATCTTTTATACTTTTTACTCCCGTTGGAAGTTTCAGGCGATAGATACCCTGTATGTCATATACGGTTATTTTTTCCGTTGTAAATCCAAGTTTTTCTCTGACAGCCTTCTCTATTACTGTATCTTTAAAGGTAACCGTCTTCGTACTATTCGCTACTGCTTTATGAAAGATGCTCATCTTACTTAAGATCGTAGACCAGCCATTCAATTTATATTTTAGTCCATTCGTATCCGTATAATCTGGTACATTTGCCAGACTCCAAACAGAGATACCACCTACTCCATAGGTTCTTGCAAGGTCAATCTTAGCTGAAATACTTGTGCTGTCTTCATAAAGGATGACATTCCAAGTCTTATTTGCAGAATTATAATACTGGAGATAGGGACTTTGTAATTCATTATTATATCCATAGGTTAAATTCTGTCCTGCACCATCCTTATTATCGACACGATCCTTAATTGACTTGTAGAGCGGTGTAGATCTTATTTCTTTACTAAGTACTGTGTCCTTTAAAGTTTCCCATCCCGCGGCACTAGTTACATCGTATTGCCATTGTGCACTGTCAAAGGTAATTTGCAGCCAAACCTTTGACATTTGGGAGACATCCGCAGCTGCCCTGCGCAAATCATTCAATGCATCTCTTACAGATCCAATTGGTGCCAAACTATCTACTGGTTCCAGTACATCGTAACCGGTGTACTGCTGAACTTGATTTTTTTGAAGTTTTTGTACTGGTTCATAATCATGAGCCATTAAGATAACCTGATCTGCAAGCTCTAAAAGATCTGAATACTCATACCCGTCATAATAGAGTAAAGGATTTACTGCTACAAACATCGTTTTATCAAGCAGTGTGAGTTGCGTTTTTAATTCTGTTAAAAACTGTGTGTAATAGTAGCTAATTGTTTTCCCCTCATAGAGGATTGATTTCTTATCGCTTCCAGTATTACGAAGTCCCTCAAAATCAATTACGACTCCATCAAAATATATTCCCTCTCCCTGTGATATATCAAGCTGTAAATGGTCAGTGATTGCCTTTATCACTGATGAACGCTTATCTGCCGAGGGCAAAACTTCAGTTGCATCCTTTCCATCCATATAGATATTCAGCTGAATTGATTTCCCATTATTTTTAGCATACTTTACAGGTTCTATGTAGTTGCTTGGATAGTAAAAGCCATAATTACCATTCTTAGCTTTTATAATATTTAAGGCTGTAATATCTTCTGCATCAATCCTGCTCCAGGCAAAACTAAGAGAATCAACATTGTCTATGTAACTCTTTATCTGGTCGCTAAATACTGCATTCGACGGATAGAAAGCGTGAAGAACACCTTCTGTTTCTTCACCTGACACCTTTAATGGAATTATCATACACAATAACATCACAATGAAACTGAATGCAATTCTATAAAATAGTTTACTATTTCTGCTTATGTACAAATCTGCTTTTATATTATCAGACTTCATATCATCGACCTTCCTTTTTAACTAACCACCAATATCAACTTATTAGACACTGCAACTATGGAAAGAGTTCCTTGTTTTTCTATATTCCTATTCATTATAAGCCTTTTTATTATTGGAAACAATGAATTTCTTCCTATGAACAAAAATGAGGCTGTTTATCAGCCCCATCTTTGTTCATGACAAGTGAAACACCCTGTAGTTTCATCTTACTTACCGTATTTATATTGTATAATACTAGAGTCTGTGTTCATAAATCGTTATATTAGAACGATTTACCTCATAGGTTCCGGTATCCGTATAGCGAACCACTGGATTATTCTGATAAACATCCACCAGCATTTGAAGTGCTATCGTAACCCAAGTAAAGGCACGCTGTGCAATTGCTCCTAAAATTTTATCCTGCTTAATTAATTCTGCTACATCTTTTCTTAAATCAACTGTCAGGATTCCATATCCCAGATGATGCTTGGCTACATATTCTGCGAATGCTACACCCCAGGCTCCATTGGTGGAATAAATCAAGCTGGTATTTGGATAATCCTTTTTCAGTGCAGCAAATATCTGATTCATCTGTTCATCCGTTGGTGTGCTTAATACTTTAATTGGATGAACTTTAATGTTGGAGTTGGCACTTAATTCGTTTATAAATCCTTCTCCTCGCTTTTCAATGGAAGCCACTTTAACGTCACTCCATTGATTTACGATAACTTCACCTTGATTATTCAAGAGTTGTTTTACTAATTTAGCAGCGCTTTTACCTAATTCCATACTATTGGTTTCAATCAGTGCTTCATAGGAGATATCTTCAAAGGAAGAATTAATAAAGATAATTTTAATCCCTTTATCCGTTGCTTGCTTTAATGCTGCTTTAATTTCCGGGCTGTCCAAAGGACTAATGATAATCGCATCAAAGTCCCGATTGGTAAAATCATTGATAGCTTCCAACATATCAGCCACACCATTTTCTCTGTCCTTGGGAGCAAAGAATTCAATATAGAAGTTAAGAGCCTTTGCTGTTTTTTTACCTTCGTTACGACTTGGCACCCAGAAGGGATCATCAATATCAAAGATAGCTGCAACCTTCTTCTGCTGATTAGCAACATGGTCTGTTTTAATAACCGAAGAGGAGGCTGAAATTGCATTCACTTTGTTCCGCATATCGTATGCCATTTTATTAATAATGTTAGCGGTGCTGTTTTGTGCCACCGTCAAGGATGCCACCTCTTCCGTGGTAGCAGAAGCTTCTTCTATAATGGAGGCTATGCTGCAAAAGGAGTCAATCAGGTTATCCTTCTTGGTAGAAAGTTCTTGTACTTCCGAATTAAAATCCTGTTGACTTGTGATGAATCCACCAACATAGGAATTAATCTGTTCAAAGGATTCAATTACTTCCTTCACTACCTGTTCCTGATTATTAAAGGTTTCTTTCGAGCTGTCTGCAACCATCTTAAGGTTACCTAACTGGTTTGTAATGTCAGAAATGTTCTCCGTAATTGTGACACTGGCTGATTTGCTGCGGTCCGCCAGTTTTCTAACTTCGTTGGCTACAACTGCAAAACCCTTTCCTGCCTCTCCCGCTCTTGCCGCTTCTATGGATGCATTTAAAGAGAGTAGATTTGTCTGACTGGCAATATCATACAGAACACCTGTAATTTCATCAATTGCTTTCGTCTTGTTCAAAACATGATAAATCTCTGCAATCATGGCATTGTTAGCTTCGTAATTCTTATTCTGTTGTTCCGATAGATTTTGAACTGCAATTTTCCCCTTATTACTCACAACTCCCATATCTGTTGCAGCATTAATTAATTGCTGTGACCTTTCACTCATAATGCTAATCTTGTCTGCAATCATACCAGCAATTGCCTGACAGTTAGCAATATCTTCGGTCTGACTTTGAGCTCCTTCCGCGATAAAACCCGCTGACATCCGAACATAATTAGAGGAATCCAGCATTTCTTCAATAAATCCTTCCAGCTGGTCGGATACAAGCTTAATGTCTTCAAAATCTTTCTTAAATTGTACAAAATAGTTTTTATACTTGTCATGTAGGGTCAGGTATTTGTCATCCACATTTTTTAGTTCTGCCGTTGCATCTTCTGTAAAATTCCAGTTAGTAAACTGCGTCATTACTCCACTACTTTTACTGCTTTTGTTCCCAATGAATTTCATTTGATCTTTGCACCCCTTTACCTTTGTAATATCTATTCCCAATTTTGTATAGTATTACTATGATGTAACAAGGATGTCAGTGATGAATAATGAATTAGTAACATTTATATAGTAGAAATAATTAGGTTCTATAAAGATTATAAAATACAAACGGCTAAATATACTGACTGACTAGCTGATTCCCAGCCTTGCATTCTCCAGAGCTTTTAAGTCAAACTTTTTCATTTGCAGGAAAGCTTCTGTTACTCGTTTTATCTCTTCTTTATCACCCTTTTCATAAATTTCATTCATATTAACAGGTGTAATTTGCCAGGATACTCCAAACTGATCCTTTACCCAGCCGCATTGTTCTGCTTCCGGTACATGGGAAAATTTATCCCAATAGTAATCAATTTCTTCCTGATCCTTACATGGCACCATAAAGGAAAAAGCTTCATTAAAGGTAAAATCGCCGCCAACACCATGATCCATAAGAATTAATTGCGTATCCGATATATTAAACTCTGCATAATTAATGATCGCCCTGCTATCCGGTGCTTCCCCTGACTGATATCGGTTAATATACCCCAGACTGGACCCCTCAAAAACAGAGTTGTAATAATTCAGAGCCTCCTCTGCTCTTCCGCATTGATCGCTCGCAAATAACATAGTCGGCCTTATTCTTTGATGCTCCTCCATATTTTCAACCAGAAAGAGCTGCCAGTTTAAACCATATTTATCTTGTAACCAGGCGTAGTGTTTACTAAATGGATATTCACCAAGAGGCATAAGTTCAAATCCACCCACGGATAACTCTTTATATAATCGATCTACCTCATCGGCAGTTGCACAAGCTACCATTAAGGAAATAGATGGGTTAAGCGAAAAATATGGACCACCGTTGATGGCTGAAAATTCAGTATTCGCCAGTTTAAAATTTACAAACGCCGCATCTCCTGAAGGTGTGTCAGGAATTATTGACGTATTGATTATCTTTGAATCCTCAAATAAGCTTACATACCAATTAACTGCTTCAATTGCTTCTTTATCGAACCATAAATGTGAAATTAATTTCTGCATAATTGTCTTCTCCTTTTCCTTCAATCATAATTTATCTCCTTGCTTGTCCGATTCGCTTTTATTTCTAAGTCATTACTCTTATTATCGCTCCATTTTACCTGTAAATTATTCACTTTTGACTTTTAACATTATTCAAAATACAATCGATGTTATTATTTTATTTTTTGTTTCTTTTGGAGATCTACAAAATATTTCCATGTTTTAATATTAACATATAATTTAAATTTTGAATACATATTTCATGTGACTTACAATTATATTTTACACAATTTAATTAAAAGAGTTGAATATACAGAAAAAAGACCGCACAAAACGTGTGGTCTTTCATCGGCACATTGTTTTAGATATTTGACCGGTCTACCTGACAGGAGCCATATCATAATTTCTGTTCTTCTCGATATTTTACTAAGCAGTTTTTGCAGATACATGCCTTCATTTTCTTTTCTTCTGGAATTAGATTTAATAATTCTTCTGGAAAATATTCTTTCTCACACCAGCACCCCATCCCAATTGTATGCTGACAATTGTTTGGTTTACCACAAAGAGGACAGATGTCCTGATCTATATTAGCCTGCATCTATTATCTCCTTACTTTTCAATTCCCATCCTTGCATATATTCCCTGATCAAAAGGATGCTTCACCTTTACAATTTCAGACACATAATCTGCTATTTCTAATAATTCAGAGGCTGGATTTCTTCCGGTCATAACTACCTCTAAATGCTCCGGCTTATTCTTTAGAAAGGTAAAAAGTGAATCTTTATCAATTAGATTATAGTTATAGGCACCAATCACTTCATCCATAACAAGCATTTGAATCTGCTGATTTTTAATCGTGTCAAGTATTTCATTCAAATAATTACGGTAGACTTTCTCTGCTCTTTCTTTTGTCTGCTCATCCATTCTTGAGTAGAACCCAAAGGTTTCCTCGCATAGCAAAAGTTCAATACCATCAAGGTTATTTAATATGCTAAGTTCACTTGATTTATTGTCTTTCAGGAATTGAGTAAACAATACCTTTCCACCGCTGCCAATAAACCGTATACTAAGCCCAATTGCTGCCGTCGTTTTACCTTTTCCGTCCCCTGCGTATATATGAATTAAACCTTTCATTCTGACCTCCAGTTTAGTATAGCTTTGTCAATATCTTTCCTCTATAATAACGCAAGCTTCTCCTTAACTCAACCCAGGAAATCAATATAAATATTCACCTGTTTTTTTCTTATTGTTTCCAGATTTCTATTCTTATATTTTCTATTTCTCTACACCTTCCCATAGTACTTGATAGATTTTATCCATATCTAAATGTTTTCGTAAAGTCTCTGCAAGTTTGTCATACTGCGCTTCTTTATACTGTTTGTAATCCATCGAGGTTCCATGTTCAAAGTCAATATTTTTTTCTTTTGCAAGGCACTCAATTAACCTATCGGTGGTTTGCTGGTTGTCAAAGATACCATGTACATAGCTACCGTAGATATTGTGATAAGAAACTCCGTCGGCTTTTACCTCGCCATTTAACTCATTACTAATGGAAGTTAAAGCTGTCACCTCTTCATTTGCCGTAGAAATCCCCATATGAATTTCATATCCTTCCAGCTCTTCTCCTGAAAGCTTTGCCAGACAGCCGCTAAGCTGTCCAAAGTTCCCTTTCACTCTTGTTCTTATTTTCTCTTCCTGAAATACCGTGTCAATGGGAAGTAATCCTATTCCATGGATGGTTGCACCTTCTTCCACTCCAACTTCATCTGTAATGATATTACCAAGCATTTGATAGCCTCCACAGACACCAAAGATCACCTTATTCGCTGCTGCCGCCTTCTTAATTGCGGCTTCTAAACCACTTTGCCTAAGCCATAGCATATCCTTTGTGGTATTTTTTGTACCAGGCAGAATAATCATATCGGGATTCTTAAGTTCACTTACAGAGTCAACATAACGAAGAGATACGCCCTGGGCTCTTTCCAGTACATTAAAATCGGTAAAATTAGAGATACGAGGTAAACGGATTACAACAATATCAATTAACCCTATCTCCTTTTTTTTATCAAATCTCTCTGACAGGCTGTCTTCATCCTCAATGTCAATATACATATAGGGCGGAACACCAATCACAGGAACCTGTGCCTTTTCCTCGAGCATAACAATTCCCGGATCAAGGATGGTTTTATCTCCTCGGAACTTATTGATAATCAAGCCCTTCACCAGACTCTTTTCCTCCTCTTCCAGGAGCATCATTGTACCCAAAAGCTGCGCAAATACCCCGCCTCTGTCTATATCACCTACCAGAAGCACCGGTGCCTTTGCCATCTTTGCCATTCCCATATTTACGATATCCTCAGCCTTCAGATTAATCTCTGCCGGGCTTCCTGCACCTTCAATCACAATGATATCGTACATTTCCTCTAATTTGTGATAAGCTTCTAAAATATTAGGGACTAATTGCTTTTTATATTTAAAATAATCTCTGGCACCCATGTTTTTAAGTACTTCACCGTTAACAATTACTTGGGAGCCGGTATCCGTGGTCGGTTTTAATAATATGGGATTCATAAGAACGGAGGGTTTAATCCCTGCCGCCTCTGCCTGCATGACCTGCGCTCGTCCCATCTCAAGCCCTTCTTCAGTAATATAGGAATTCAGAGCCATATTCTGTGACTTAAAGGGAGCAACCTTATATCCATCCTGCATAAAAATCCGACATAAGCCGGCTGTAATTAAACTCTTGCCCACATTGGACATAGTTCCCTGTATCATAATTGCTTTTGCCATTCGCTTTTTGCCTCCCCTAACACTCTGATCAATTGTTCATTCTCTTCGTGGTTTTTTACCGCTATACGATAATAACCTTCGGTCAACCCTTGATAATTGCTGCAATCTCGAATTAGGATTCCCTTTCTCAGACAATATTCATATAACCCGGGTACCGTCTGAAAGAATATGTAGTTCGCCCTGGAACCATAGATTATATAATCCAGCTTTTGCAATTCAATACTCAAATAATTGCGTTCCTTTTTAATTAAATCTAATGATTCTGCAACATACCTATCTTCCTTTAGAGCTGCTATTCCTGCCAGCTGCGCCGGCACCGACACATTCCAGGGCTGTGAAACTTCTCTCATCCGATTTAATAAAGCTGCATTGGAACTAATTCCATATCCTAACCGTAACCCGGGCATTGCATAGAGCTTTGTAAATGCCTTCAGGATAAATAAATGCTTTGCCTCACGACATTGTTTCATTAGTGTCAAATCCGCGGAAGCATCAATAAAATCCAGAAAACACTCATCAGCAATCAACCATATTCCCAGCTGCTCACACTTTAACAATATTTTCAGCAATAGTTCGTGATTAATTAATTGACCGGTTGGATTATTTGGATTACATAGAAAGATTATCTCTGTATCTTCCTTAATCTCCTCAAGAAACTCCTTCCCCGGTTGAAAATTATGTTCCTTTTTCATAGGAAAGTATGTCAGCTCACAATCCACCGTTCTTAATGCCTGCTCATATTCATAAAAAGAGGGTACCGGCAAAAGTGCTTTTTTTGGTTTTAAAGCAAGTATCAGGGAAAAGATTAAGTCTGCCGCTCCATTTCCGCAAATGATATACTCTAACGGAAGATTTAATTTATCAGCAATCGCTTTTCTTAAATCAGAACAACGGGCATCCGGGTAGTGACTTGACCGTCTTATCCCTTCCACTGCTCCTAGTATAATTCCCTCCGGGATTCCTGCCGGATTAATATTCGCAGAAAAATCCAACAGTCCTTCCTTTTGATAAATGTCGCCACCATGTTTATGCATATAAGTACCAAGCCTTTCACAATGCCTGCAAACTATGGATGCAGGCACAAAGTTGTGCGTGAAAAATTAATTTTTCACACGAATTACCCTGTTTTTCTAAAACCACTCCAATAATCTAATTATACATTATACCAACCCTTGTTTTTAGGAGTCCAACATATTATAACAAAAAACTAAGCACTAAAAATTTAATGCCCCCGCACAAAAGAATACCAAAAAAGGCTGTCCAGTACAGCAATTCATTCGCTCTTTTAATGTCCTTGACTTCAATTGATCTAATATCATCACCGATGGTTTTTTTATGATACAGGGTTCCAAAATAATAGGCATCCCCTGCCAGCTGCACCTGTAATGCACCCGCTGTAACTGCTTCTGTGTGGGCTGAATTTGGACTTGCATGATTATATCTGTCTCTTTGATAGATGTTAAAAGCATTCCTTGGATGATAACGCTTGATCGCTGCTGCGATTATCATAAGATACGCGGATAATCTTGCAGGAATATAATTCAGACAGTCGTCCAATTTTGCTGCCGCTCTTCCAAAATAAATGTATTTATCATTCTTATATCCAACCATGGAGTCCATGGTATTTACCGACTTATAGATAAATCCAAAGATTGGTCCTCCGATTGCCATATAAAAAATCGGTGCTATGCTGCCATCCGAGGTATTCTCTGCTACTGTTTCCACTGCTGCCTTGACAATCCCCTCCTGCGATAGGTTCTTGGTATCTCTTCCTACAATCATGGATACCGCCTGCCTTCCCCCTTCCACATCACCTTTTATCAGGGCATCATGTACCTTCATACTTTCAACCTTTAGTGATTTCGTCGCCAGCAGCTGACCGCACATAATAATTTCGGCAAGGATACCGGCATATACATTCCAACGAAATAGTAAAAATAAAACAATACCCGGAACCACTGCAGAAACCGTAATTACGATTACAACCAGCAATCCTCCTGCTACCAATTCACCTTTTGAATCTTTTGGAAATACCCTTCGAAGAAGTTTTTCCGTACTGCTGATCAGGTTCCCAATTCCCCGAACCGGATGCCACAGCCAATGAGGATCACCTACAATAAGATCCAGAAGGTAGCCGCAAAATAATGCGATTAATGAATATTGCATATATTGATAATCCTCCCTTCCTTCTCCTCATAGTCGGCGCTATACCCACAGCCATTCTTCACCTGCCAGTGATAGAATTCTTCCTTGGGATATGCATATTTCTCCAGGATACTCATGATGGTTCCGCCGTGAACCACCAGAGCGACAGAGATATCATCTTTTGCATTATAAAGCTCCATCCTCTTCTGAAACTCCAAAAGCGTGCGTTCCTTGAATTCTTCCACTGCTTCACCTTGGGGAAAGGGCAGCGTTCCGTTGCTGTCCAGCCAGTCCTGATACCTTGGATTGTCCGCCAGTTCCATATAGTTTTTATTTTCAAACTCTCCAAAGTCACACTCTCGAAAATTATCACAAATAATCGGTCTTATGTTTGGGTAGATCAATCCTGCCGTTTCCTTACAGCGAAGCAGCGGGCTGGCTAATACCGTATCAACCTCGGGATAGCTTATCTTTTCAACGACTTTTCTGCCCTCTTCACATAAGGGTTCATCCGTCGTACCAATATATCTTTTCTGCAAATTGCCCAAGGTGGCAAAATGACGAATCAGTACCAGTCTAATCATGCTTTACCACCGTTCCAATTCCGCAAATAACACGGTGCACCTCCCTGGCATCTTTTGCTAATCTGCAGCATACCCTTCCTGTAAGTTCTCTGTATCTGCGGTCATAGGCCTCCATTGGTACAATACCGCAGCCTAATTCATTTGTAATAATTATAATTTCAGGATTATGCTGCAAAAGCTCATCAACAAGAAGAAACACATCCCTCTCCTCTTTTAACATTCGGTCAACCCATAGATGAAAATGATTCATAATCGGTTTTTCATATAATTCCTGCAGACTGCACACTTTACCATCTGCTATATTTTCCCTGCTCAATCCTGTGAGTTCCAGCACATAGGAAAGCTTTCCCTGATATGCACCACCGCTGATTAACCACATAATTTACCTCCTATTATTACTCCTGCTGCCATGACCAGCTCACAAAGCTGCAGGAAATACCCTGCCAGATCTCCGGTAATTCCTCCAAACTCCTTGATTGCTTTCTGCCTATAATAAATATAGGTTAAGAGTGCACCTACCAGGCAGATGATACCTAATTGCCAGTTAAGGAGTAACATAAAGACAGCAGAAAGAAGTATATATACTATCATTACTCGTTTTGTGAGTACTTTTTTTGCCTCGCTTGAGAAAGTGGCAGCCAGTCCACTGCTCTTTGCCAAGGGGAAGGTTACTACAGATAATCCGCTTAATGCCCGTGAGAGTAAAAAACCAATGCACAAAAACGGTAAAGTTTCTTTGGATACTTCAAACCATACCCCAAAGGTTAGCAAATAATATCCAACACAGGCAATTACCGCAAAGGCACCTGAATTAGGATCTTTCAGTATTTCTAACTTCTTCTCCTTCGATTGATAGGAACTAAGCGCATCGGTTGTATCCATGAACCCATCCATATGAATTCCGCCAGTAAGGAATAGGGGAATTAGTACAAATACCACAGTAAGAAAAACCGTACTCATTGCCATACTCTCTCCCAGAAGGCTCCAAAGATAGATTACTCCTCCAATTACAGCGCCAACCAAGGGGAAAAAGCACATGACATATCTCATATTCTCTTTCGTCCAATCAACACGCGGCATCGGAAGTTTGGAATACATGGCAAAGGCAATGATCAGGCTGTTAAATATCTGCTTCATAAACGTTTCCTTTCTATTGCTTTAAAACAATCGGAATACCGTGTACAACTTCAATGACCTGGTCCGCCCGCCTGCTGATACCGACATTGATTTCTCCAAGGATTCTTAGGTATTCCATTGTTGACCTATCATAGTTATAACCGTCCTCAAACACATTATTGGTAACGACCATAAGCTCTGCTGCCTGGTGCGAGAGCTGGTCGATTCCTCTTAGAACTTCTGCCAGTGTATGCTCTTTGGCTCCCTGTTCCGAGAACATTTCATTTGCTGTCAGATTTGACATACACTCTAATAAGACATAAGCCTTATCCGGCAAACTGACTCCGGCAAGTCCTGTATAACACTCTATCGTTGTGAAATTCTTTTCCTGTCTCATAAGCTGGTGTCTTTTTATTTTTTGCTCCGCCTCTTTACCAAAAGGCTGCATGGTAGCAATATAGATTAAATTATTATTACGTTCCAATTCTTTTTTGCCTAATCTCTTCTCTTGTGAAATCTGACTCTTTTGTTGGAGAAGGTGTCTTTGCAACAGATAATTTTCTGCATATTCAGACTTACCGCTTCCGCTACCACCAATAATAACTGTTAACATACAACTCCATCTCTTTTCTTTTATGATAAAAACAGTTATGAAAAAGTAATAACCCTTATCTTCTTCATATCCGTAGATTTGCACAATTATCATTATTGCTTATAAGGGTTGATAGGCTTCTACCTCGATCTGTTCAAAGGTGCTCATTTGGTTATACACAGCCACTCCCATGTCAAGTAATGGCAATAAGGCAATGGCACCGGTTCCCTCACCCAGGCACATATCACAGGTAAGGAAAGGCTCCTTGTCAATCGCTTCTAATAATAGCCTCCCCGCCTTTTCCTTAGATACATGGGAAGCCAGAATATATTCTCGAACTTTAGGATTGATGCAGATGGCAAGCAATGCCGCTACCGCAGATATAAATCCATCAATGATTACAGGGATTTTTGCAACAGCACCTCCCAGATATAATCCAACCATACCTGCTATATCATAACCTCCAAGTTTTGAAAGCACATCTATCGGATCATTTTTATCCGGCTTATTAATAGCAATAGCACCTTTTATAACCTCAATTTTTCTGGATAAGCCCATATCGGATAATCCTGCACCTTTTCCGGTTACACTTTCCACCGGAAGTCCCAGCAGAATGGATGCAACTGCACTGCTGGTGGTGGTATTTCCAATCCCCATTTCTCCGGTTGCAATTATATTATAATTCTGCTCCTTCAATTCAAGTGCTGTATTAATCCCAACTTCAATTGCTTGCAAGGCTTGTTGTCTCGACATTGCCGGTCCCCTCAAAATACTATTTGTACCATAAGCTATCTTTTTATCCTTAGGTAATTTTGTATCACGATTCATACCAATATCGATTGGAATAACGTCAGCGCCTGTTTGTTTTGCCATAACACAGGCACAGGAGTTCAGACTTAAGAAATTCTCTGCAACAATTGCAGTTACTTCGCTGGTTGCCTGTGTAACCCCTTCCGCAACTACGCCGTTGTCCGCGCATAAAATCACAAGTACTTTTTTCTTCAATTCAACTTGTGTACTGCCAGTAATACCAGCAATCTGGATAATGGCATCCTCCAGTTTACCAAGACTGTGCAAGGGTTTTGCTATACTGTCCCACCGTCTTGCGCAACGCAGCATCGCCTCAGCATCAAGTGCTCCAATGCAATCTATTGCTTCTTCATATTTCATGTAAGTCTCCATTCCGCGCGCCTTCAGGCGCGGCACTCTCCTCATTCACAATTTAATCCAACTCGTTCCGCATATTGCATAGTTCCACCTATTGCATTGCACACTCACTGCATTGCTCCACTCATTACATTGCTCCACTCATTACATTGCTCCACCACTCTTTGCATTTCAATAAGAACCGATAGGCTGCCATAGGATTGGAATAATAATATAGGTGGGGAAAACCCAGCATACGATGATCACCTCCATGAATACAATTCCATTCCGTACCTTTTAGTGGCTTCCTGGCTTTATAGTCCTCTCCGAGACACGTGCTTTCAAAATAATGAAATTCATGTCCGCGAATTGCTTCGTCCTTGGCTAAGAGCATTTGTTCCTTATCCGCAGTTATTTCGATATATCCAAATCGATTAAGACGATTTGTTTTATATACCTCACCTTCAATACTTCCTGCCATCGGAAACGCTTGTCCTCTCATATTCTCCATGCTGCGGTGAAGATACATGAAGCCTCCGCATTCTGCCATACAGGGTATCCCCTTCCCGAGTGCTGTTCTAACCGCTTCCCTCATTGAAGTATTGTTGCTTAAGGCTTCTGCATACAATTCAGGATAACCGCCGCCCAGGATTAATCCCTGCGAGCCTATCGGTAACTCGGTATCCTTTATGGGTGAAAATTCTATTAATTCAGCTCCCATATCCCTTAAGAGCTGAAGATTATCTTCGTAATAGAAACAAAAGGCTTCATCCCTGGCTACTGCAATTTTCACACTCTTCTCTAACCTCGGAAGAACGGGAGCTTGAGCGTTAAGCTCCCTGGTATTGTCAGCAAGACGAAGAAGTTCGTCTATCTCAATTGTCTTTTCAAACAATATTGCCAGCTCATTAAGTTTTCTATGATAATCTTCGACTTCTTCCGGCCGTACCAGTCCCAGATGTCTGCTTTCGATCACAAGGTTTTTTACTGTAGGTATGTAACCAAATACTTTAACCTGTAATTCCGTTTCTATTTGTTCTTTTATCAGAGGATATAATTGTTCAGAGATTTGATTTAAAAGAACTCCTTTCATCAGAGTATCTGACTTCAAAGTTAAAAATCCCTTAATCAATGCTAATATAGACCCACTCATTCCCTTGCAATTAACTACAAGAATTACCGGAGTCTCTGTAACTTTACTAAGCTCATAAGAGGAGGCTTTTTCCGACACTGTGATTCCGTCATAGAAGCCCATAACACCTTCCATTACAGATATATCGGCCTGGTTGGCTGCTCTTGCAAATAAATATCTGGTGGTATTCTCATCGGTGAAATAGCTATCCAAATTCCTGGATTTCGCTCCAATAATCTTAGAATGAAACATTGGGTCTATGTAATCTGGTCCGCATTTAAAGGCAGCCGGTTGAAGGCCTCTGTTAAGAAAGACCTGCAATAGTCCGCAGGTAATCATTGTTTTTCCGCTTCCACTGGAGGCTCCGCTAATCATAATTCTAGGTAATTTCATTTCATACTGCCTTTCTAGGTACTCGTAGACTTTTAGCTCTCAGATTTTGTTCTTTTTTCTTTTACAACAATTACCGTCAGATATCCACTCTCCTGATTCAACTCCTCAAGTCCAACAGAAATCTTCTCATTCTCCATACCACAATTAGACACTGCAGATACCTCAAGCACCTTTGACCCTTCGTATTCTAAAAGTGCCTTCTTTAACTCTGCCAGCTTACTTCCTGCTTTCATATAGATTTTTGTACCAGATAACTCAAGGGTTTGACTAATATCATAACAGCCGGGTATAATATGTATTTCCTCTCTATTATCCGCCAAAGAAACTCCAAGAACTGCTGCCGCAGCACAAAAAGAGGGTATCCCATTTATCATGACAGCATTTCCTTGATTCATAATCACCCTGTTATGAATATAGCTGTAGGTCGAATATACGGTAGGATCACCAATGACCAGGAATGCAACGGATTTGTTCTGTTTTAAAAGCAGATTTATATTTTCATAGATTCTATCATGCACCTGCTTTAACTCTGCTTTATCCATAATCATAGGGAAGGGCATACAGATGATTTCTTTATTATCAATCTCCGGATATACCTCTTGTACAATTTTATAGGCATAGCATTCCTCCTTCGGCTCTGACGGAAGTATGATGATATCACTTTCTCCGATACATCTTAATGCCTTTAAAGTTAATAATTCCGGATCTCCTGGGCCGACCCCTACTCCATATAAAACACTCATATTTACTGCCAACCTTTCTAAATACTAGCCGATAGCTGATCTCAGATGTCTGATATAAATATTGCGAATAGCCTCATACTCCCCTATTCCTTTTAGAATACAATCAGGTTGATAACCTTCTTTTATTAATAAGGCTGCAAAGGAATCCTCTTCCCCTGCCATATCGTTGGTGGCATGATCTCCGGCTACAAGCATAAAAGGCAGCAATAATACCCGTCCTTTTACTGTACTTACCGTATTCAAACGTTCCAACACCTCTTCAATTGTTGTATTGCCTTCCACCGTTGCAATATAAATATCACTCCCTGACACTGCCCTAAGTTCTGCCTCCAGCAGCTCGTAGCTGCTATCCGCTTCATGGGATGATCCATGCCCCATAAATATCACCGGATCATTATTTGCTGTCTCTTTTATCTCCTGCCATAAGGCGTTGGCAGTAAGTTTATGATCCTTCTCGCCTTCTAAAAGGGCATTTGCAACGCTAATTTCCTGAAACAAATGGCTTTCTGCTTTAATTGCCTGCTTCATTAAATTATTCTCTATTCCATCAATGATATGGGTTGGAAGAACTGCAACCTTTGTTATTCCATCTGCCTGCATTTGTTTTAATGCTTCTTTCGGGCTTAATACTGTAATATTATCCCGTTCCTTTAAAATGCTCCTCACCTTATTACTGGAATAGGCCTGATAAATACTCCAGTCAGGGAAGTTATCCCTGACTGTTTCTGCTAATTTTTCGATATTCTTTTCTCTTGTTTCTTTATAGGTAGTTCCAAATCTTACAATAAGAATTCCCTGATTCATTCCTTATTCAATCTCCTTACCCTTT
>JASGEU010000191.1:0-34937 GCA_047606065.1 Mobilitalea sp. | reverse complement strand
GTAACAACCTTTCGCATCAAAGGGCGTCCTCTTACAATTGCTCGGTGTATTGCAATGGCAGTATCCACATTGATTACCAGCACACCGGAAGTAGCAGGCAGCTTTCCTTTTTCCACCTCACGCCCGGTACAAGCCCATATCAATTGTTTTTCACTGCCTTGCGGGTATTTTGTTTTAACTGCGAGAACTTTTATTTTGCTATGACCCTCGCATGCTTTTCTCATAGCTTCGATTGCTTTCGGCTTATTGTCTTCAATACCAATAATAGCCACCGCTGTCGGCAATAGCTTCAGTATGATTTCTGTACCAATGACGATTTTTTCTGACTCCTCCAACATAACTCGATAATCAGTTGTCAGGTATGGTTCGCATTCCGCCCCGTTGATAAGTACCTTATCAATGATCATATCCTTAGGCGGCGATAGCTTCACGTGGGTTGGGAATCCTGCTCCTCCCAGTCCGACAATACCAGCCTCTCGTATTATTTTCAAAATCTCATCATGGGTATAGCTGTTATAGTCTTTGGGTTCAGAAATTGAAGGATGCTCTTCATAGAGCCCGTCATTTTCTACAATAACAGCATTTGAAACAATTCCGGCGGGAGTAAGTACCCTAGTAATCGCGTCAACGATTCCCGAAACGCTTGTGTGGATTGGAGAAGAAATATCTCCTTCGGCATCTCCAACTTTTTGTCCCAGAAGCACACGCTCACCAACAGCTACCACTGGCTGGCATGGAACACCTATGCTTTGCACCATAGGATATACCATTTTAGAACCGACTCTGGGGAGTATTACTTGTATTGCTCTGTCATCCGTGTGATGTTTCTCATCTTTCGGGTGAATTCCTCTTTTAAAAGTAGGCAATCTCATAATTTCACTCCAAGTCTCTATATTTTTTTTATTTTACGTTCATTAGTATAACATATTATCCAAAAGATAACAAATTCGTTAATTTGTTCACAAAATTGCAATGTGTTCTATCTATTTGTATGTATTTTTATTATACTATACCAGCTTTTATTCAAATTATATACACAACAAAGAGTATACCTTTGCAGACTCTTGCTACGAGTGCATGAGTGCCCATTTTTGCAGTGCACTTTTTATTTTATTAAAGGTAACTTCCTATGAAACGACAAGTCGTTTCACTTGTCATAAATAAAAAACCACTGTAAAACTAAGTTCTACAGTGGTGATCTTAATATTCTTTTTCTATATCCGAATCGTCCTCCAGGTCATTTGAAATAATTGCTGTTGCAACCGGAAATGTTGTACGACTCTTAATCAGGGGATCTGCCAAGCGGATACACAAATAACTTATTAGTAAAAAGCTAATCCCTGCTATGGCAGTAATGGGTTCCCGCAGGCTTTCTGAAACCAGGCTCGGTGCAATTATCCAGCCCAGAAAAATACCAACGGCGAAAGCTATCAGCGGAATACCGTAAAAAATAACAGCACCTGCCAAAATAGTTTCCTTCATATCAACAGATACATAGTCTCCTAAAGAGGCATTACAAGTGTTTTCTATTTCAATTGTCATGTTAGACCGTCTGTGCGCATCACAGGCTTTACACTCACCACAGCTCGTAAGCGGAAACATTTTCACGGACATACTCTTTCCTGATACCTTTGTTACCAAACCTTTTTCAGACATTTTAAAAACCTCCTCTGCTCTGTACTATAATGATAGAGCTATAGTACACTTTTAGTCAGGTACCTATCATTATAACATACGAACAGGAGAAAAGGGAACCATACTAATTAAAAGGTTTCCCTTCAAATGTACCAGCTTTGAAGATAAGGAATAGCAACAATAAAAACGAAAAACCTGGCTGCGCGATATTATTCTATATTAATAATTTTTACGGTTCTGCATTTAGAGAAATCAATGTGTTTATTGCCTGCCTTTACAATTGGACATGTGATATCGGACATGGGAATATCAACAATTACACCCTTTTCACCGTTACTAAGCCGGACTGACATTCCGATCAGATAGGTAGGATATATCTTTAAAAATGTATCTGCAATCCTTGAATCGAATTGATGCGAAATGCTCTTAAGTAATATCTTAAAGGCTTCAAAAGGTGTCATCTTTTTTCTATAAACTCTATCCGATATCATCGCATCATATACGTCAGCAAAGGCTACGATTTTGGAATATAAATTCAACTTTTCCTGTGTAAAATGATAAGGATAGCCTGAACCGTCACTTCTCTCATGATGCAATAATACAGCCAACCGTACATCTTGGTCCAGGTTATTTACTGTTTCTAACATTTCATGCCCATAGATTGGATGTAATTTCATAATTCTGTACTCATCTTCCGTATATTTCCCAGGTTTATTTAATATTTCATTGGGAATTTTCATTTTTCCAATGTCATGCAATAATCCGGACAAAATCAAATTATTAATATCTGTTCTGGATAGATGAAGCCATTTTCCGATAAGCATGGAATAGATTGCCGTATTGATCGAATGATGAAAGGTGTATCCATCCTTTTCCTTTAATTCTGCCAAATACTTTACTATAATATCATTTTTATTAACATTATAGTATAGCTCCTCTGAAATCAAGATAAGTTCCTCAAGATCAAGGAGCCTGCCTGCTGCAAGGCTCCTGATCAATGTTATTTCACCGTTTGTATCAATTACATCAGATGCTGCTATATTCCCAACACTACAATTAATAATTGTTTTCTTCTCTTCAAGCATATTACCTACCCACATATTTTATATTTTTAATGCCTCAGAGGAATTCTGATATTCTGGCATTTTATTCCATGAATGCATAACAATTCTTACTTTGCAGCAGCAATTTCTCTCCTGTAAAGTAAGAATTGTAAATCTCCCTCTTAAATAAGTTCGATTAATATTTTCCAAATTCTTTATCGCTTAATATAATTTTGGATTTTATGGTAGTGCTCTCTTCCCTGTTATCTGTTTTCGTGCCTATACTATTATTACTTGTATCCGTCATGTTTTTCAACATTGCCAGGACTTCAGGAGAAATTTCATCGCTTTTTCCATAGCCGATGTTGTTACGCTTTAATGTGAATTTACTTACTCCTTCCTTAAGAAGATCAGCCTGGCTGGCTAGCTCCTCGCTTGCTGCAGCAGTTTCTTCTGAGGTTGCAGAGTTGGTCTGGACAACCTGGGACACCTGCATAATTCCCTGATTAATCTGTCCGATTCCAACTGCCTGTTCATTTGATGCGATTGCGATGTTATTGACAAGGCTTGCCACCTTCTCAATCTCGTTTACGATTGAATTTAATGCCTCCGCTGTTTTTTTAGCTATTCTGGTTCCGCCCTCTGCTTTTTTAATAGATCCCTCAATCATATCTGTTGTCTCTTTTGCGGCATTGGCAGAACGTGCGGCAAGTGTTCTTACCTCTTCTGCCACTACGGCAAAGCCTTTTCCATGCTGCCCTGCTCTTGCTGCTTCCACAGCTGCATTTAATGCAAGTATATTGGTCTGGAATGCAATATCATCAATTACCTTAATTATTTTATAGATATTTGATGAGGATTCATTGATATCCTCCATTGCCCGAAGCATTTCCTTCATCTGATCATTGCCTTCGACTGCATTTGTCTTGGCATTCACCGCCAATTCATTTGCCTGATTGGCATTCTTTGCATTTAACTCTGTCTGTGAAGATATCTCCTCCAGAGAAGCAGTCAATTCTTCAACTGAGCTTGCCTGCTCTGTGGCACCCTGGGAAAGAGCGATGCTTGAATCCGACATCTGTCTGGAACCGATCGCAACCTGTTCGGTTGCAATTGATATATTGGATAGCACTTCATTATTTTTCTTAAGCATTTCAGATAATTTTTTACCGAGAAGATCATGTTCTGATCGAATATCAACATCAACCGTAAGGTCTCCTGCGGCAATTCGCTCAACAACCAGAGCCTGATCCCTGATATTTGCTATCATTTTACTAAAGGACTTTGCCAGACTTCCTATTTCATCTTTCGTATCAATGGTAACAGTTGCATTCACATCACCTAGTGCAAGCATATCGGCGGCATTGGCTATTTTTCTGATTGGTCTGCTAATAATATTAGAAATAAAAACTCCCAATACCAGCGCAACAAATACTGCGGCAATAACAACGATTATCATTGTATTA
Source organism: Mobilitalea sp. (assembly GCA_047606065.1). Lineage (GTDB taxonomy): Bacteria > Bacillota > Clostridia > Lachnospirales > Lachnospiraceae > Mobilitalea. The sequence continues at coordinate 30,793 of JASGEU010000191.1, read as the reverse complement.
ATTGCTATATTTGCAGTACTTGAATTTTTATCCGAGCTTTCCTGCGCTGAACTTGTTTTCATGCTCATTAAGTTGTCTGTGTAGGTCTGAATGTTTTTACTGATCTCTTTACCGATGTCATCCATCAATAGTTCATATGCCTGCTCCATATCCCCTGCTTCTAGCAGGCTTATGATATTATTGGTTCGCAAATTATATTTTTCAAGTTCCTGCGCCAGAAGATCGTATTCCTCCATTACTTCGTCACTTACGATACCTACTTTAAACTTTTCCATGCTGGTGGTTATTAAACTGGTGGCGTCATCAAATTCCTGCTTATAAGAATCCATCTCACTGGAGTCTTTATCAATATACATGTTGCGCACTGTAGTACGTTGTCTTTGATATGCCCTTGCGACATTGGCAAGATCCGGCAGGGTTGCGGTGTGTTTCTCATACAGTTCACTATCTAAGGATTCCATCGTCTTAATATTTACAATTCCTACGATACCAACTGTTCCGGCCAGTATTGCAACGAGGATAAAGCTTACGATTAATTTCATTCCGATTTTCATATTATAAAACAATCTCATTTGTAGTCCTCCAAAATTTTAATTTATATTGCTTCACTTATATCCTCAAGCTCGGCATCTGATAGCAGTCTCTCGCAATCCAGCAGGAGCTTAACCTCATTTCCTACCTTACCAATTTTCTTAATATACCTGTTATTACTTCCAAGATGCATTTGCGGCGGATCTACAGTTTCTGCTTCCGGGATGGTAATTACCTCTGCTACCCGGTCAACTATGAGCCCAATCATTAAACTATTCATTTCCACAACAATAACGCAAGTCCTGTCATTATATGTCTCCTGCTCCTTTTTAAAGCGTAACCTGATATCGATGACCGGAATTATTTTTCCTCTCAGATTAATGATTCCCTTCACATAAATCGGAAGCTCCGGTATTTCGGTAATTGATTGAATACCTATGATCTCAATTACATACCGGATCTCAATTCCGTAGCTTTCACTACCCAATGAGAAGGTCAGATAACGGTCTTTTTGCGTATCATCATCCGCTTCCTCAGTATTGCTCCATATGTTTGTCATTTCTCCCATCCTTTCTTGTCTTTTGTTCCTTTATGTAAAAGCACGCAGCTTTACAAACTGATCAACTCTGCCACATCCAGGGTCAGACTGATGCTTCCGTCCCCCAGCAGGGTACATCCAGCCAGTCCCTTGATCGTTTTGAACTTATTGATATATTCAGGCAATGACTTGATTACTACCTGCTGCTGCCCCAAAAGCTTGTCTGCCACAATGCAGACCGCCTTTTCCGCTTGTTCCAGCATAATAATAATGCCTTCCTTATTGTCTGTATTCCCAGAACTAACATGATATAATTCATTAAGACGTATCAATTTATAGCAATGCCCTCGAATCATAATCATCTCATTGCCGTCTGTATCAACTATGATATCCCCCTGCTCTGGACGGAAAAATTCCTTAATAGAAATGGTTGGTATGGTATAATGTTCCTTTCCGACCATAATATTCATCCCATCAATGATAGCCAGCGTAAGCGGTATTTTCATAGTAAATATGGTTCCCCTGCCTTGCTCGCTTTCCACTGACAGATATCCTCCGATTGCTTCAATATTCTTAGCAACCACATCCATCCCTACCCCGCGTCCGGAAAATTCCGTTACATTTTCATTTGTAGAAAAACCCGGAAGCAGAATCATCTGAAATATTTCCTTATCCGTCATTTCGGTGGTCTCGTTGATAAGATTATGTCCTCTGGCTCTATGAAGTATTTTTTCCTTATCCAGACCTCCACCGTCATCTCTTACAACAATGACTACATCACTTCCTGAATTTTTTGCCTCCAGAGTAACCGATCCTGTCTCCTGTTTCCCTTTCTTTATCCTATCGTCAGCCGGCTCAATTCCATGGTCAATTGCATTGCGCACCAGATGCATCAGCGGATCAGAAATATGATCAATAATATTCTTATCCACCTCTGTTCCTTCGCCGATAATTTCCAGATGCACCTCTTTATTGAGTTTCCTGCACATATCACGAATAATTCGATTCATCTTACTAAAGGTTGCCGACAGCGACACCATTCGGATGGACATAACAATATCCTGTAATTCATTGGTGATTTTCTTTAATTGAATGGCGGATTTTTTAAAATTATTTAACTCCAGACCATTTAAATCTGGATTCTGTATCACCATAGCTTCAGCAATGACCATTTCTCCTACCAAATCCATAAGCATGTCCAGCTTGGCTACGCTGACACTGATCATCGTCTGCTTATTCAGGGTGGCTGTCACATCCCTTTCCTCCGGCTTATTCTCCGTATTTGCTGGCACCGTATTAAAAGACTGACCTGACAGTTCCTGTTCAGAGGATGAATTACTATTTAAAAACAGTCTGTTCATTTCTTCCTCAGTGCTTACCTGCAACAGTTCCAGACTTTTCAGAAAAATGGTTTGCATAAAGAATTCTGATATTTCCTCATAGGGAAGACTGCTTTTAAATTCAATTTTAAATCCTTCCGCGCGTATTATCTCTTTGCTTTCCGCATTGTCCACGAGATCCTGTGGCATAAAAAGCTGTATATCTGCAATTTCCTTTAACTTGAAGAGAACCGTAAATGCCCTTATATTCTCCATTTCACAGCCATCTTCAAAATGGATTACCGCCACAAAGCTATCTGTTTTGTCAGTCTGCATATTTATACTGGGACCCGGATAGTTCTGTTCTATGAAATTCTCCTCGATAATAGAGGTTTCACAGCTGATTGTGCTGCTTTTTTTCAGATTTAATAGATAATTTTCCCAAGAATGAATTAACGAATTGGAATCTCCGTCAGGAGCATCACCATTTTTTAACTTTAGGACTTCAATGTTAATTAGATCAACACTCACAAACACTAAATCATATAAAGAAGAATAATCCATCAGCTTAGGTTTTTCTTCTCGCAGATAATAAAAGGTGTCCTCAATTGTGTGTGTAAGTCTGGCAATATTATCCAGCATCATCATAGCTGCTGATCCCTTAATCGTATGCATGATACGGAAGACCTCATTAATCGTATGCTGGGAAAAGCCCTTTTCTTTCTCACTGCTTAGCATTAATTGTTCCATTTGCTGAAGCAGCTGTAAGGTCTCAAATACAAACATCTCCGCTAATGGTTCTCCAGTAAATTTATCTGGCATATTTTTCCTCCGTTTAATGTAACATTTTACTTAAATCGTTACATTTTTTCATATCAGATCTTGCTTGTAATTCAGTACTTCTGCAATTTTTTCAAAATAATAATGTATTATTCAGTTGAAAAGTAATGTAACATTTTATATTATATTTATATAAAATATTACATTTATACAAAATATTGTATAATAGAGGAGATTACTTACATATGACAGTCGAACCAATCAGAGACAAGACGAAAATCAAGCAGATGTATCAATACTTGCTTGGAAAAGACCCGAAATATGGTTTGATATTTAAATTTGGGCTGAATACCGGACTAAGAATCAGTGATATTCTTCCATTAAAGGTAAATGATATTTTTTATGATAACGGCAAATATCACGATTATCTTGTACTTAATGAAAAGAAGACCAAGAAAGAAAAGAAGATCAAGATTAATAATGCACTCCGTAAAGCGATTGAGCCTTATATAGAGGCTTTTGGCTTAACAAAGAATGACTATTTATTCCCCAGTAACAAGGGCGGATATATTGGGAGAATACAGGCCTACCGTGTGCTGAAGGAAGCTGCAGAGCTTGTCGGAATAGAGAATTTCGGTACACATAGCCTGCGCAAGACCTGGGGTTATTGGACCTATAAGATATCAAAATTCAATATTGGACTGATTATGGAAACCTTCAACCACAGCTCCCCGAGTATTACTTTACGATACATTGGAGTGAATCAGGATCAGAAAGATGAATTATACTCAATGGTCCAATTTTAGGGATATGTTTCCAATTTGTATATTGCCTTATGATTCAATGTACCTAAATTAATTAAAATATACATAAAAATGTATATATATCTTGCCAGTAATATCCATTAATGGTATTATATGCCTATATTGTTTTATAATCTGTCATACAACAATTTAAGTAATTTGTTACCTCTAGATAAACATTTTTTAACATTTCATAATAAATAGTATTTGTTCATAACCAATTATAATATAAAAAATCAGCCTGGAAAGCTTACTTTCTGGGGATAATAGAAAAGATAATACCCCTGAATGAGCTTAAAAACTCCTCCTTCAGGGGTATTATCTTTTCAACCCAAATTCTCATATTATCGAATACTGCACAGCAGTGCTCATCCAGAACTGCGGAAACCACTGCATAATATTCCAACTGCCAATACCGTATAAATTAAACTCCGGCACCAGTTTTAGAAATTCATCATAGCTTCTGGCATCCCAGAACCGCACCAGGAATTCATCTCCCGAGCAAAAATAAAAAGAGACTGCATTCGTTAAAGGATCATAAATAATTTGAGCATCATTCTGTGCCGCCAGCTCAAGAGCCGCCTTGTAACTAATCGCCTTGCCCTGGGTGGAACCGGGAATAAAGGGTAATTGATAGATATAGCCATGCATGGGCAAGCCAAAAGACACCATATCAGAAGGTACCATTTTAGTAAAATCGGCTATAGTCCGGCGGTAATTATCTGCGCAAAGTGTCCCGAGTGACGCTCCCTCGGAGTATCCGAATTCATATACAATCAGAGTAATTCCTGATAGACCACCTGTCATAAACTTATAATCAAAACCAAAAATGGGATTTTCAAACGTATCCATGACCTTATAGCCTGCTGAATTGATACTATCCAGCATTTTTAAAGCATGTCTGTGATAGTTTTCACGGTATCTGGGGTGAATATAAGGTGTATGAAAGATTACCCCGCTGTACCCCTTGGTTTTCAATCTATGAAGTATTTGACTGATAAGTCTGTCTTCATTCTCAATGCTTGATATAATGGAATGGACTACATCCATAGCCTCTTCCGGATTTTTAGAAGCCGGAACAACCATCATTAAAGGTTCCGTTCCATAAGCTTTTGCAAGTTTTATCAGCTCTTCATCATCTATATTATTTAGTTCACCTGTGGCAGATACCGTATAACTATATATTGTGAGATAAGTCAGATAAGGTAAGGTCATTTGTAAGGTTTTTGTTTCAATAAAAGGATAGGCAAAGCCATTGGTAGCAATTGTATGTCCTTTTTGACCGCGAAAGCGGATAACTATTTCATCTCCTGCATATAGGAACTCTCGATCCGTCAACTCCGGATTATACCTAAGAAGTTCAATTACAGTCGTACTAAAGGACTCTGCAATCTGCTCTAAGGTATCTCCTTCTTTCACAATATAAGTTGTTTCAGGAATAAGAATTATAAGGGCTTCTCCTATTACCAGTGAGTCCTCATCCGTTAAATTATTATATATTCTTAATTTATTTACAGATACACCATAATAATCTGCAATGGAGAGAATGGTCTCCCCAGATTTCACCACATGAATAATCATTTCTGCCCTCAAACTGTTTTGTTACATTATATGTGGTTTATTTACATAGGTTTCATGTTAAGTAATATCAATTTTTGTCTCTTTGTGTATGAAGTAAATTGATACTGCTAATCCTGACAGGAGCAAGAACCCGCAGACAATAGTCTCTATCCCCAAAATACCTGTACCAGCATATATAATGTTTACCCTATTAAATGTATAGTTTAAAACACTGACAGAAATTAATCCGTAAACCGCAAATAAAGGAATCAGCTTCATTATCAAGGTTATCAGGTTTTGACTAAACCTAGATAATACAAATGCCGAAGCAGCTGCACTCAAGCACAGTACATATAGAAGTGCAACAGAAATGATAATGTACTGACCATAGGTTATATTCACCAAAAAAGTTGTATTTAAAAAAGAGGTAAGACCGCTGTTCCAAAATATCCACGTACTGTTCGAGCTATAAATGGCACCAAAAATCAAAATGAAAACTGTGGTCAGTAAAAAGGCTGATATCATGGCAGCAATAAACTGATTATTAAAAACAGCCCTTCCCTGTTTCGAAGTATACTGCAATAAATGTACATTCTTAGTATGGTCTGTGACTATGAGCGGCGAAATCAGTACTAACACAGCAAGTATTGTTAATACTGCCAGATAAACAGCATAGGTGACGGTATTCTCAAATACCCATCCATCCATAATGTTTCTATATTCCTCTGACTCCTGAATCTCCATAAGCCGGTCAAGCTCTTTTTCATCCGTCGTCTCTGAAATAAGTTTATTTAATAAGTATTCAGGGTAATTGTGATATCTATCCTCTATATTGCTAAGTGCTTCCAGCTTAAAACGCACGAAGTCACATTCCTCTCCAAGCAATGTCCAAATTGCAGTTGTTTCTAATTCTGATTGATTACTTTTTTCATGTATTTTTTTATAATCTTCATAAGTATATATTTCTGCTTCGGAAAAGATGGGAATATTTTTTATATATGTTTCTGCTTCTGTGATTAATTTCTCACGTGTACTTAATATAAAATCTGAAAATTCGTCTTCTTCCATTGTTAAGCCGGACTGCTCTAGCATTTGTATGCTAAAATTAAGTTCTTCCGTTACAGGGTGCCCATTGGGAAAATGTTTTATATTAAATTCTAAAAACATGAAATAATATAAAGCGCATAGCACTGTGATGACCAGAAGCAGCTTTATGTTCCAAATTTTCTTCATCTCATATAATATAATTCTCATGTCAGGTCTCTCTTTCTAAAAATAATCGTGACTAACACACAAAGAGTCGTTAAAAAAAGGAAAGATATACAAACTCCTAAGGTTTCAAAATGAGGCCAGAGTATGTCAACATCTCCATCGGTAAACCAAATACTGTGTTTCAGCCATAGCCAAACGGGGGTAAGCATGGAATAGTATCTGGCGTATATTCCTACCGTAAGAGTTTGCGGAATCTGCATCGGCAGTACCACGATAGCTGCATTTATCACCAGGAAAACAAGAAAACCAATATAGTAGTTGCGCATAAGAAGGCTGATACTGAAAGCCATAAGCGAAAAGCATATTATTACACCTGCACTCATTCCAATCATCGCCATAAGATAGGTTAGGACACTATGATTATGCCAGGTCAGGAATGGCCGGTATCCAGCAATAAGATCATATCTGTAATTAAATAGGCTTGATACATTACTGCCCCATATGTTTCCATAATCATTAAAACTAAAATAGACAAGAAGCGTTATGATTGACAAAATAAAATAGATACCAAGCCCTGCAGTTAAGGAAACTGTAATTTTTGTCCGAAGGATATCTCGGCCTTTTTTTGTGGAATATACAATAGCTTCCGTCCTGTGATTATTCTCATGTCCCACGGAAAGAAAAACTAAAAGAATCCCAATTAATGCCCCTTCAATGAGCAGCCAGCCTGTTAAACCTTTAAAAAGCTGCTGATGCCGGTCATAGGTAGCCGACGCAAAATAAAGTGACAAACTTTCGTTTTTTACAGCTTTTTCATCAACAACTTTTTGTAATGCAGTATATTTATCACGCATAGCTTTAGCAAAACTTCCCTTTGCCCCAGATGCCGCAATATAGCTTTCACCAATTCCTTTTGTTTCATAACCATCCAATATATCAATCAGATTATTCGTGTCGGACTTTAGCCACTCTAAAAGCTCCGTCTCAGTGTCATCTCCCTTAAATTGTGAGAGTTTTTCATAAAAAGGCGGATCAAGAATATATCCTGTATCAACAGATACCGTACTGACAAAATCTGCATATTCATCACCTGAATAACTGATAGCTAAAAAAATGTTAAACAGCAGACAGACAGCTGCGAATCCCCATACTGCCAATGATGAAACCAGTTTCTTAAGTTCATACCAATAAAGAATCATCCGTGTACCTCATCTCGATAGGCATACAGAAATACGTCCTCCAGGTTTGGCGTTACCTGGCGAGCCGATCCTTTATATTCTGTGTCGCAAGCAAATCTTACAAGAGTATGCCCATCCTCTTGCCTCTGTGTTAATGGAAGATGCGGTTGTGTGACTGTATCAATCTCCCATGTTTCATATACCTTACCTCTTAATGTATTGCAAATATTAGCTGGTGAGTCATTGCAAAGCAGCATATGATCCTTAAACATGATGACATGGTTTGCAATTGTTTCAATATCGGAAACAATGTGTGTTGACAGTATTACTATCCGGTTTTTGGAAAGCTCGGAAATCAAATTACGAAAACGTACTCGTTCCTTAGGATCAAGCCCTGCTGTTGGTTCGTCCAGAATCAATATCTGCGGATCGTTCAACATCGCCTGTGCAATACCCACCCTCTGAATCATTCCACCGGAAAACTTACGCATTTTTTTATCCATTACATCACCAAGTGAAACAAGTTCCAAAAGTTCCGGCACTTTCGTCTTTACAATTTCCCGGTCAATTCCCTTCAGGGCAGCTAAATAGTTTAAAAACTGACGTGGAGAATGATTTTTATAATATCCAAACTCTTGTGGCAGGTAGCCTACTAAGCTGCGATACTCACCATCCAGTTTTGTAATGTCACTGCCGCCCCACAATATTTCGCCGCTTGTGGGGAAAAGCAGGGTTGTAAGCATTTTTATCAAGGTAGTTTTACCGGCACCATTCGGTGCAAGTAAAGCATATACACCACTGGTAAATTCCAGTGTTACATCTTCCAGGGCGGTAAATTTTCCGTATTTTTTTGTAACGTTATTAACAACCAACATAATAAATAACCTCTCTTGTCCGAATATCCATAAGTTTTTTAGTTTCCATAAGAAATAAAATACACGCTATGGCAGCTGCGAATAGGGTGATTGCAATAGGCAATTTAGCTAAAAACATTTCCCATTGTTCACCTAAAATCTTAGCTGGCAATATGCCGCATATTATCCAACCCGGCATAAAAAAATAATGGTTCCATTTCCAACTGAAATGCCGGAGGATAAACATAGTCAGAAAAGCACAAAGGAACAATGCACTTAGGGAAAGAGAAAATATCCTAAGCAGGTCGTATACACTTAACATCCAACTGAAATATAAACTGATAAAGGCTGTAAACACGGTACCAATCAACGAAAAAACCAGTATGCGAAATGCCGTAATCTGTTGCACTGTATATTTGCAGGTCATTTTCAATTCATATAATCCACTGACCTTCTCTATTGCTTCGGTAAACAGCACAAGAAACATAAAAAGCACTTGTGTTACCGTAAATACTGCAGCATATATGTACTGCTCTTGTGTCACAGGATATACCAGGACGAAGCCAATCGTCGAGATAACAGTCAGTATTATTGCATAAATCGTATCACAAAAAATATATCGCAGTCCAAGCGCCCGGTATATATCATAAAGATATTCCCAAAGGGTGTTAGGCTTTGTCAGCCCCTTTAATAAAATATCCTCAATTGTTTTGTCCCTTTCCTTTGGGGATGGTTCAATTATATTCATCCTTAAACTCCTCTCTAAGATTTTTTAGCAGGCGGTAATACTTTGATTTTACCGTTGCTTCCGGCAGTGACAACAGCGACGCGATCTGTATAAAGGTATATTCGCCATAGAACTTTAATCTGAAAATCTGTTGTAAATTTACTTCCAACGAATTGATATAAGCTTGCATTTTTGACAGTAAATCTTTAATTTCTAACTGGTGAATAAACTCTGTTTCATCGACAATCTCCACATCTTCTATATTGAAAATATGTTTTCTCTCTGTTGCACGGCTGCGAAAATAATCAATGGTCTTGTTTGTCGCAATCCGATACAGCCAGGTGCGAAAACCAGCATGCTTGTTATCATAACTGGAGATTGTTCGAAGTACGGATATAAAAATATTCTGTGTCAAATCCATAGCGATATGTTTATCTGAGGTCTGCTTATAAACATATCTATAAATTTCATCATAATATTTGCGTAACAATGCATCCGCAGCTACTCTATCACCTGTTCTTTGTACCTTGCGTATCAGTCGAAGTTCCTCATCCAATATTGCACCTCCCCGCTTGACCCTTCACTACTATATTCGTATTAAATAATTGAATAGTTTCAAATAAAGTATTTTTTTATAAACTTCATAAAAATGAGCAAAAAACAGGACAAATTTTTCATTGTTCCATCTTTTTTGCTCATTTTTGTTCACTAAAGTTATTGTCTATCTTTTATTCTATCTCACCTTAACATTTGAAAACAGTTTATTGATACTTTCAACAAATCCATTATCGCGCATGAAAATGCTTTTCATGAGATCGTTTACACTGCATGAAATTTCATCACGAGCTGTATAACCTCCACCATTTGCATATTTTTCCTCAGATCGTTTTTGAAACTCTTCTTTCATTTCATTCATCATTTCATATACTTGATCTTTATACTTTTGTGGAAGAATTGAAGTTTTATTAATCCAAGCGTCCCAGGATGATGTTTCTTGGGCATGAATATAGCCTTTGACATTCTCCATACAACGGTCAAACGCTTGATTTAAAAATTCCAGATCCTCTTCCAACGTAACCAACCGACATGTTTTTTCATCAGAAAAATTAGTATATACTTCTCTTGTTCCATCCTTATAACCTTGTACTATTTTATCATACATAACAGCATAGGCTTCCAAGGTACTGTGAGCTACATCAAATAAATCATAACTTCCTTCTTTACCCTTTATAGATCCAGTCCTTCCACCCTCTAACTGTTTCATTTCTACATAAAGAGAATATGTAACATCCATATCAAATTTGCCGGAAGCCCATATCTCAGCCTGCTCGTTAAGATAAAGAGAATCTTCTAATGACGACGGAGTATACCCTTCTAGATTTTTCAAACTATTTCTGTATGCGTTCTGACCCTCTTCTGAAATCGATACTTTTATTTGGATTTCCTTATCTAAGCTTTTTGATGTTATCCTCTGATTTTCTTGCCTTTCTGAAGTAATGTCATTAACTAACCAGTTTGATGTAAGAGTCATTTCATGAATCTTCATTTTAATCTCTACCTCCATATTAAAACTGTACCACATCTACTATAGTTAAATGTTTAATACGCTATCTGAACAATTCTTTAACTAAACTATAACATATAATCCTGCAAATGGAAATATTATCATTTAATCGTAAACTCTATACAAAAATATACCCTCGATATGTTCCATAAGCATATATCGAGGGTCAAAGTTGCTGTCCATATTTAATTAAGAAAGATAGGATTAAATATAAAAACAGGAAAATGAATGACAATTACACAACCCGTAACATTGGAAGCTCATTATTTATTCCCTTCGACATTAGTATCTGATGTAAATCTATGATTCCGTTGTTAAAAGTAGCTGCACATGCGCAAAGATATAATTCCCACATCCGTGCAAATTCTTTACCTCGTTTCTTCTCTATCTCAGCTATATTTTTGCTGAAATTCTCCCTCCAGCAAAGAAGTGTGCGATTATAATGCCTTCTCAAACTTTCAATATCCAGTGTATAAAAATTATAGTCTGGCAGTAAAGTTACTATTTCACGCAGTGATGGTACTGTACCACCTGGGAAAATATACTTCTTAATCCATGCATCTCCCGGATGCTCTTTCATAGCACTGATATAATGGAGTAAGAATAATCCCCCTGGGTTTAGGACGGAACTTACCTGTTTTAAAAATTCATCATAATTTCCTCGGCCAACGTGCTCAATCATTCCCACACTGACTGCCCGATCAAAAGTTTTCCCTAATTTCGGAAGGTCCCTATAGTCCATAATTTGTACCGATAGATAGTCTTCTAAATGCTCCTCTTTTATTTTTTCTTCAAAAAATCTGCATTGTTCCTTACTCAAGGTAATTCCGGTACCCTTAATATGATATTTTTTGGCAGCTTCAATCATCAAAAATCCCCAGCCGCATCCTATGTCCACCAATGTCATTCCATCTTCTAATGCTAATTTTTGCAGAATATGGTCTACTTTATTTTTTTGTGCCTCATAAAGAGTATCTGACTCGTTTTTAAAATATGCGCAGGAATAGGTAAGGCTTTCATCCAACCACAGTTCATAAAAATCGTTACCCAGATCATAATGTGCCTGTACTTCTTTTTTCTGATTTGCTTTCGTTCTTGATGTCATTATTAATTTCCTCAATTTACTTTTATCCGTAGTAAATTTACCCATTTGTCCAAGGAACAGATTCAAAACATAATATAAATCTTTATCAACTTCTATATCCCCACGCATATAGGCTTCTCCCAAAGCTAACGACGTACTGGTTAAAAATTCTTGTGCTGATGGCATCCTATTTACTGTAACTGTAAATTCCGGTTCACCTGAACCTATCCGTTTTTCTTCACCATCCTGAACAACTGCAAAGCTAATCGGAATAATTTTTTCTAAATAATTCACCAATAAATTATTCATTTATACCTCCAAATATCTTATAGTTATAATGTAAAGCAGAATTCATCCACTTCATGCAGTACAATAAAACAAGATGAAATGACAAGGCGTTTCACTTGTCGTGAATCAAAAATTCAACATGAACAGAAGTTACCTGTAATTATTCACATATTTAAAGCCCTCATACTGAAGGAGCTTTCTATTTGATCCTGCTATTGCTGCTATTTTTCCTGCTATTCTTAATGACACTGATGTCCCTGTGATCATTGGAATAGGAAGTGCTATATAATTATATGGAGATAATGAAAAAATGACACCATTTGCTTTACCTAAGCTGTTCCGCCGCCATATTATTCACCTGCCACTTCAATATTCAAGGTTTTGATTTTTCCATTATTAAGAGTGAAGTGGAAATCCAGCGGAATTGGACTGCCCTCAAAATTGCCGGAAATAATGGCAGTGACAACTGTTTCGCCGTTTTTCACTATACAGTCTTTGATTTCTGTCATAACTTTTGCGTCCCTGTTTGCCTTCAAAATATGTCCACTGACAGCTTTGGGACCATAATACTCTTCTCCCTCATCAACCAACATGGCATCCTCGGCGAAGCAGCTGGCGAGCAGGTCGTCATTATAGACATCTGAGGCGTGATAAAAGGCAGCAATTGGCTGTGGTAAGTTAAATTTATTATTCATCATAATCATCCTTCTCCTTTATAGTCTGCGGACAATTCCGCTACTTCTTCCCTTAGTTCCACCCGTTACAAGAACACGCTTCCCGTGAAGCTCCTTTGAATCAATCGTTATGTGATTGTAATTCTCCATGAATAGACCTCCTTATTATGATTTATGAAATTGTATCATACTGCAATAGTAACAAAGATAACCTGACAACAGCGTGTCAGGTTATCTTTGTATATTTAATATTAATTTTATTTAATTCCTCCTGTAACATATCCCGTATATTCTGTGGGGCTAATACTTCAACATCAGCGCCAAAGGACAGGATATATCGAATCAGCCATTCATTTTCAGGTAAAGAGGTAGTAATGGTAAAGGAACCATCTTTATTTTTAACAATATCCTTTTCTTCGAACTCATCATAAACACGGTATGCTCCCGCAGCAGATATATTTAAGGACACCTCACTCCATTGCTGTGCTTTATGCTCTTGACTGCTGTTTGGCAATTCTTCGAAGTTTCTTTCACAAATAGCCACTTCCGTCATTATAACATCCGACATTCTTACAACTTTAAAATTTCTCATTGCATTTCGGGTCAGGCAGAACGCTTGCAGGTACCAGGCATTTACTTTAAAAATGAGCTTAATTGGTTCAACTTTCCGACCTCTTTTTTCACCAGTGGAACTAATATAATTGAATTCAATCACTTTCTGACTTAGTATGGCGTCCTTTATGAGCGTAAATCGGTATTGACTTTTTTCATCGCTGCCCCACGGACTGAAATCCACCTCAATCCAATTTGTCTTGTTTTTATTAAACAGACTATTTAATTTACTTAGAACTTTATCTGTCTCTGGAACCTGTGTTATTGAAAGACTCTGCAGGGCATATAATATCTCATCTTGCTCCCTCTCTGAAAGAACAGATTTATTAAGAACATAATTGTCAAGCAATGAGATACCTCCGCCTTTTCCCTGGACGGCATAGATTGGTATCCCTGCTGAAGACAGAGTATCAATATCCCGGTAGATTGTTCTTACCGATACCTCAAAATGTTCCGCCAATTCATTGGCAGTTATGGATTTTTTATTGAGCAAAATATATATAATTTCAAAAAGTCTGTTTATTTGCATGCTATCACCCCCGATCATATTATAACCTAATAAGCTGACAATATCATGTCAAGTTATAAAACAATATGAGGAAACTATTATACTGACAGATGCATATTCCTAATTCCATAACTTTAGCTTAATAAGAAAATATTTGAGGAAAAAGCAGATTTCTATGAAAGATATTCCAAAAATTATAGATTTACAATTTTCTCTTCCGGAGACAGTACTTCATTCATACTTCCAGTTCTGTAACCCAGAATATCTAATGTGACATAGGTATAACCAATTTTTCTGAATTTTTCACCAATCTTATCCATAACATCAAGACTAAAGAATTTTACTCTTTCTTCAGGTGAAACCTCTATTCTGGCTATCTCTTCATGATGTCTTACCCTAACCTGCCTAATTCCCAAATCAAGTAAAAACTGTTCTGCCTCCTCTACCATTTTAAGTTTTGGTGCAGTTATTTTATTACCATAAGGAAATCTGGAGGATAAGCATGCAAATGCAGGTTTGTTCCAAGTGGGCATGTCTAATTCCTTCGATAGTTCTCTAACATCTTCTTTGGTTAATTTTGCTTCTTTTAGCGGGCTTATAACTTCCAGTTCTCTCGCTGCCTGCATTCCAGGTCTATAATCGCCATCGTCATCAATATTGGAACCATCAAAGACATATGCAACGCCATTTTCCTTTGCGATGGCATTTATCTTAGTAAATAGTTCTTTTTTGCAATAATAGCACCTGTTCTTCGGATTACTTGCAAACCCTTCTATATCAAGCTCCTCCGAAGATATAATCAGATGCTTTACTCCCATCTCTTTTGCATATTTGATTGACTCCTGCAATTCCCTTTCAGGATATGTAGAGGAAGTAGCTGTAATTGCTATCATTTTGTCTCCTAATACTTCATGTGCTACTTTAACCAGAAATGTACTGTCTACTCCTCCGGAAAAAGCAATCGCTGCACTGCCTCTTTTTTTCATATTGTCTTTCAATAATTGATATTTTTCTTGTAATAACATATGTCCTCCTGATTTGTCGGATCTTAGATCCACATAATTTTATTCGTAATATCTCAAACATAATACATATGTATTATGTTACCCTTCTGCATTAGTCTGCTTCTTTACTATATTTAATCATTTCTTTTATTTCAAGAATTGAACGTCCTGTATCTTCTGCTACTTTTCTTAAATCTTCATATTCCAACTTTTCTTTTTTTAAACCATATGCAGAAGATTCTTTCACTCTGATCTGACCAAAAGAGCTATCAATAATCCTCTCAACTCGTTCCATAATCATACGATTGCATCTGTATTCTCTAATACCAATCGTTGTTGTATGGTAAAACATTAAATTTGCCATTCTTTCTTTATTTTCCTCTTTGCACAATACAGAAAATAAAATACCAGGTCTTGATTTTTTCATGCCAATTGGTGTTGTAAATACATCAAGAGCACCATTTTTTAATAACACTTCCATTGCATAACCAATTTCTTCGGCTGTCATATCATCCATATTACAGCTCAATTCAATAATCTCATCGCTTTTTTTATCTGTTTCTCCCATAATTGCTCGCACACAATTTGCTGCCTCAAAGTCTTTCTTGCCCATGCCATACCCAATTTTTACAATTGTCATAGGCGGCATATTGGAAAACTTAGAAACAAAGTATTTTAGAAGCGCTGCTCCTGTCGGGGTACAAAGCTCTCCCTTTATATTGCCTGCATAGCAGGGGATTCCTATTAAAATATTAGCAGTAGCCGGAGCTGGTACGGGAAGAATCCCGTGTGAACACTTAACCCGACCAAACCCAACATTAACTGGTGATGAAATAATTTTGTCTATACTAAGTTCATGAATCAGCAAT
Organism: Mobilitalea sp.; assembly: GCA_047606065.1. Classification (GTDB taxonomy): domain Bacteria; phylum Bacillota; class Clostridia; order Lachnospirales; family Lachnospiraceae; genus Mobilitalea. The sequence continues at coordinate 14,688 of JASGEU010000191.1, read as the reverse complement.
GCACATCCCGTAATATCTGCAATGGCATCCATCATTCCAACCTCATGAAAATGCACTTCCGATACTTTCTTTCCATGTACTTTACTTTCAGCTTCAGCAATTATTTGATAGATAGCTATTACATCTCTTTTCACCACCTCAGGAATCTTTAAATTACTTACTATTTCACAGATATCCGGCATAGATGTATGATGATGTGTATTTTTATCGTGTTTATTTCTATGATGCATATTATCATGATTTATATTTTCATGCTTCATATTTTCATGCTTCATATTTTCATGCTTCATATTTTCATGATTCATATTTTCATCGTATCTATGTTCATGGTATGTATTCTCATCGTGTTTATGTTCGTCGTGTTTATGTTCATCGTGCGTATGCTCATCCCGTTTATGCTCATCATGTTTATATTCATCGTGTTTATGTTCATGATAGGTATGCTCATTCAAAGATTCGGGATGTGTAGGGTGATGATGTTCATCGTGATCCATATCCTGACTATGTTCTTCTTCTCCCTTAATCAATACTTGCACATGGGTTCCGGTTATGCCGCATTTGATACTTTCTTCTGCACTAATCATAACATTTGGAATTCCTATTGTATTCATTTTATTCAGAAACACATTTTTGTCCGGTACTAATTCCAGCAATGCACTCATCAACATATCTCCTGCAATACCCATCGAACAGTCTAAATAAAGTGTTCTCATGCTTTCCTTCCTCCCATATGATTAATCATACTTGCCTGATAACCTGCACCAAAGCCGTTATCAATATTCACAACACTCACTCCACTGGAACAAGAATTCAGCATGGAAAGAAGAGCTGATAATCCTCCAAAATTGCTGCCATATCCAATGCTGGTAGGAACTGCTATCACAGGACAGTCTGCCAAGCCACCAATAACGCTTGCAAGGGCTCCTTCCATTCCTGCAATGGCTATTATAACATTGGCACTCATAATCACATCAATTTTACTTATAAGCCTGTGTAAACCTGCCACCCCAACATCATATAATCGAATCACTTCATTTCCAAAAGCTTCTGCGGTAAGGGCTGCTTCTTCCGCAACCGGCATATCGCTGGTTCCTCCTGTGGCCACAACAATTTTCCCAATTCCATTTGCTTTTGGCAAAGTTCCTACAATACCCACTTTAGATAATTCATCGTACTGCAATGGCTGTTTTTCTGATATATAGTCAGCAACTGCTTTACTCATTCTGGTAATCAGGATTGTTTTCTCTTTTTCAACCAACATTGCTTCCACAATTTTCAAAATTTGTTCTTTGGTTTTTCCTGCTCCATAGATTACTTCAGCCATACCTTGTCTGATTCCTCTATGTGTATCTAATTTTACAAATCCCATCTCTTTAAATGGCTCTATCTTAATATCTAAAATCGCCTCTTCTGGTTTTATCTCTCCGGATGCTACTTTATTTAATAATTCACTTAATTCCTTCTTATTCATTTTTTCCCCTTCGTTAATCCTAATTTTTAGACAGAAAGAAGCCACGAAAGCAATACTATATACTATAATGTCATACATAGCCACAACACTTCGGTACTATTTACTGCCTTCATGGCAATTTTATCATATTCAATTTTAATTTACTATTGCCTGAATAATCAACTCAATTTTTTATAGGACGTACAAACCCACCTAATTATTTTAACATAATAAGAAAATGTGAGAATTCTGTGAGAAAAATAGTATATTTTTATGAAAGCTATTTTATCACGAATTAATAATTAATCCTGCTTTTGATTATACCATTCCGTGTATAACTTTTCTAGTTTCTTATTTGCTTCCTCCTTCTCCTCAAATAATTCCTTCAAGCTTGCAAAATCTGAACTATTTGCTTCAATCAATACCTCAAAAGCTCTAATCTTATCTTCTAATTCTTCAATATTGTTTTCAAGAATTTCTAGCTTTTTCGTACTTTTTAAACTAGTATTCTTCAAATTAGTATTCTTTGAATTAGTTTCTTTTGAATTAGTTTTAACCGGTTCAGAATTTGAGCTTTTAGCAGAAGTATGATTGCTTTTACTTCTATCTTGAAGCTTTACCGAATTATTTTCCAACACTGACTGTTTCTCTTGCAACTTTTTCACTTCTTCTTGATAATAAGCATAATCCCCGCTATATTCCTTTGTAGTCAAGCTCTCGATTTCAATTATTTTATCCGCAATTTTATCAATAAAATATCGATCATGAGATATGAATAACAGTGTTCCCGTAAAATTTAGCAAGGTCTCCTCTAATACCTCCCGTGATTCTATATCAAGATGATTGGTTGGTTCATCTAAAATCAAAAGATTAACCCCTTCAAACGTCAGTGAACAAAGCTTTAGACGGCTCTTTTCACCACCAGACAAGAATTTTATACTCTTATTAACATCTTCATTGAAGAATAATACCTTTGCCAATTGGGATCTGGCATCTCCATAAGTAAGGTTATGAAGTCTTGAAAAATACTCTAAAACAGTTTGATCCTCATCTTTAAAATCAACCTGCTGCGGGAGATAACCGATAATAACCTGTGAGCCCAGCTTAACTGTTCCTCCTTCCGGTTCTAGTTCCCCTAACAGCAGCCTAAGAAGTGTCGTTTTACCACAGCCATTCTCACCTATAATACAGACACTATCCTGATAAAAGACATTGACCTTTGCATCTTTAAAAAGTAATCGTTCTCCAAAGCTTTTCTTAAGATTAAACGCTTCGATTACTATTTTCCCAGACCTTCCTGTCTCTGTTTGATTCAAACGTATTTTTCTTTTACTCAGTATTGGGCGGTCTAAGACATCAATTTTCTCAAGACGTTTTTCAATTTCTTTTGCGCGCTTATACATTACTTCGCTGTCTCTCATTGCACCCCAGATACGAAAGCGTTCAATCTGTTGCTCCATCCGATCTATTTTTTTCTGTTGATTTTGATACTCCTTTTGCGCTATCAAAAATCTTCTTTCTTTTTCTGTGACATAATAGCTGTAATTTCCCAGATATTCTTCTGCCTGGTCATAATTTAATTCTATTATTCTGCTGACAACATTGTCTAAAAAGAATCTGTCATGAGATATGATAAGTGCTGCTCCCTTATATTCCTTCAGAAAACTTTCAAGCCACATTATCGTGTTTAAATCCAAGTGATTCGTTGGCTCATCCAAAAGAAGGATATCCGGCTCCTCAAGCAGAAGTTTGGCAAGAATTACTCTTGTTTTTTCACCACCACTTAGACTGTTAAACAGCATGCGCTTAAGGTCTTCCGTTATCTTAAGTCCTTCTGTTATTTTATTAATCTTTGTCTCAAGCTCATAGCCTTCACCTAATTCATATTGTTCCTGTAATCTGCTATACTTCAAAATGGCTTTCTCAAGCTCTTGATCCTTCAGATAAATCATCTGCTGCTCCAGCTCATCCATTTTTGTGCGTAAGTCATAGATATTTTTAAATGCTACCTGTATTACATCCATAACAGTGGCTTCCTCCGCATATTCAGGAATTTGATTAAGATATCCCAGCTTGCAATCCTTTCGGAGGCTGATGTTTCCGGCTTGATGATCCTCCAGATCCATCAATATTTTTAAAATTGATGTCTTTCCACAGCCATTTCTTCCAATTAATCCGATGTGCTCACCGGTTTTAATATCAAAAGAAATATTTTCAAATATCTTATTTGCTCCATAAAATTTCATTAAATTGTCTATACTTAATTCTATCATTTTTCTTTTCCTCTCTTTTTGAACACAAAAAAACCCAAAGCCAATAAGCCTTGGGTTCTATTCATCAATATCAATATATTATCATGAATGTTCCAATTTACTTATATGGTTCTTATCAAAGCTATTAATTTTGGACGCACTTATCCCATTATTCGGTAAAATTGCGATCATAATAGCTTCAAATTTAATCCATCTAAGTGTTGTGTTCATGAGTTACCATCCTAAATTTATTCTCTGTTATAGATTATATGTAATAAAATGTATTTCGTCAAGAAACTTTTTCCTATCCTATATCGATGCGCGTTGGTTTACACTCCGCCCGTACATAATAGGTAATCCTTTGCTTGCATCACTGTAGAAATCCCATAACCATGATCTTCCAGATACTGTTCCCTGTCACATGGATTAAAGCACGCATAGATCCAACTGCCTTCGTAGTGTCGAATCACGACAAGAAGCTCCCCTCTGGCAACCACTTGTAAATCACCAAACACCAATAGTCTGTGATTGTTGCGATACCTTATCATTTCTTGAAAGAATTGATGCAATTCATTATCGATTTGATCCCATAAGAAAAATCTGCGGCTATCCGGATCCTTCTGACCCGAAAGACCGATTTCATCCCCATAATAAATACAAGGAACCCCAGGTAACATCAGCAGGAACAGTACACTTAGCTTTACTAAGCTGATATCCTGATTTAGTGCTGTAATTAACCTTATGGTATCATGTGACCCCAGATTATTAAAATTATTATAGAGCACATGCGGTGGGAAGTTTTCTCTATAGTGTGTGAATCTGTTACTTGCTTCTCTGGCACTGATCTTACTGCTTAGATAGTCAAGAATGCACTCACGGTATGGATAGTTCATCACCCCGTGCAGATGATTGCCTTTCACATAATAACGTCGCTTTCCATACGCTATTTTATTGCTTGGGTCCTCCCATACTTCTCCCAACAGAACTTGATCTTCTTTTAAACAATGGCGAAGTTGTGCAATAAACTCATCCTCCAGCTCATCGGCAACATCCAAGCGCCAACCACCAATTCCATAAGCAGACCATTTTGAAACAACACTCAGCAAAAAGCTTCTTAATTCTTCACTCTTACTGTTAAATCGTGGTAAGTCGGCAACTCCCCACCAAGCATCATATTGATGATCCTCCGTAATATGAAACCACTGCCGGTAGATACTGTTCTCATTATGATAAGCACCGTTACCATAACGGTTATAACGGTCAAAATAGATACTGTCCGCTCCGCAATGGTTAAATACTCCGTCCAGGATGATTCGCATTCCCAGCATATCCGCCTCTTTTATTAATGCTGTAAATGCTTCCTCACCGCCGATCATAGGCTCAATATGCATATAATCCTCGGTATCATACCGGTGATTGCTTCTTGCTGTAAACAAAGGGCTCAAATATAAAATTGTAATGCCCATTTTTTTTAGATAGGGCAATTTCTCAAGGATTCCCCACAAGTTGCCGCCAAAGAAATCCCAACGTACAATTTCACCCTTTTCATCCTTGATATACATGGGCAGGTCTGTCTTCCTCCCATAGATAAAAATATTTTCCTTCGGATGTTTGATCCCCTCTGCATCCACAGAAAAGCGGTCAATAAAAATATGATAAGCAACTCCTTCCCGGTACCACTGCGGAGCAAAATCATCATAATCATAAACAGTAATCTGATAATCAAATAGTTGGCGATCAGGTGAAATAAATCGTCCTTCCCCTCCATATCCCTGCTCATTGTTGCCATAGATAACAACCTCGCCCGAAGTGGTTAATGCACGAAAATGGTAATAGTGGAGAACGGTTTCCGTAATCTGTACAGTAAGGAGAAATCCACCCGTCACGGAACTCATTTCTCTGGATTCCTGTTCCCCGAAATCACGGTGAATTTCAAGCCAAACCTTACTGATTCCCTCTGTCTCTACAAACAGACGAATTTGCGTATCCTTTTTCACAGCACCAAAAGGGGTGCGATATCCTTCTTCCCATGAATTATGATATAGCTTTATTTTTTTATTTTCCATAATGAGCATCCCATATCTCATCCGCATATCGGCGAATGGTGTCATCTGCTGAGAATGCACCGGATTTCGCAATATTCACCAAGGAGGACCTTGCCCAGGATCGCTTATCCTGATACCTTTCATCCACGTGCGCCTGTGCTTCAAGATAGCTGCGCAGATCAGCAAGAACAAAGTATTCATCATTATAGCGGATCAGGGAATCAAAAATATTTCTGCCTTCCGCTTCGATATGAGGTATGGTTCCATCAATAAGCGTATTGATAATCCGCTGTACTCTAAGGTCTTTCTCATAAATATCTGCGGCACGGTAGGAACCATTTCGATAGTATTCCTTCACTTCATGCTCACGCAATCCAAATACAAACATATTCTCATCACCGACATAATCATGAATCTCTATGTTGGCACCATCCATGGTTGCCATTGTGAGTGCACCGTTCGCCATTAATTTCATATTACTGGTTCCGCTTGCTTCCTTGCCGGCAAGGGAAATCTGTTCACTGATATCGGCTGCCGGAATAATAAGTTCTGCCAGCGATACTCCATAATTTTCTACGAAGACTACCTTCATCTGGTCCTTCACATCAGGATCTTTATTAATCAGGGAAGCAACCTCATTCATGAGCTTAATTATATTCTTCGCATAATAATAACTTGGTGCCGCCTTAGCGCCAAAGATAAATACGCGTGGTTGCAGAACAAGGTCCGGATGAGCCTTTATTGTTAAATACCGGTCAATAATATGGAATATATTCAGCAACTGTCGCTTGTAAGCATGTAAACGCTTCACCTGCACGTCAAATAATGCATCTTCCGGTAACGTAATATTGTAGTTCTTCCGTATATATGCCGCAAATCGCTGCTTGCTATCCCTTTTTACTTCATTCAGCCTGTCCAGAAAATCAGTATCGTCCTGATAGGTCAGAATTTCCTTTAAAGCATGTCCGTCAGTCCTCCAGGCTTTACCGATTTTATCATCGATTAATTTCGTCAGCCCTTCATTTGAAAGAAAAACCCACCTTCTTAAGGTAATACCGTTGGTTTTGTTGTTAAATTTCTCCGGTTGCAATAAATAAAAGTCATGCAAGGTACTGTCCTTTAAAATATCGGTGTGTATCTTAGCGACACCGTTGATGGAATGGCTTGATAAAATGGAGAGATTGGCCATTTTGACCATATCATGCTCGATAATGCTGGTACTATAAGCGATACGCTCTCCATGAGATACGATTACCGCTTCCAAATGGCGGCGGTTGATCTCTGCAATGATTTCATAAATACGGGGGATCAACCCTCGAAGCATGGATTCCGGCCACCGTTCCATCGCTTCCTGCAAAATGGTATGGTTGGTATAGCTTATGGTCTGTGTCGTGATCTTCCACGCTTCATCCCAGCCTAATCCCTCCTCGTCCATTAATATACGCATAAGCTCCGGTATCACCAGTGCTGGATGTGTATCGTTAATGTGAATTCCAATCCTTTTCGAAAGTGCACTCCAGGGTAATCCATATTTCTTAAAGGTGCGCAGAATACTCTGCACTCCGGCTGAGGAAAAAAAGTACTCTTGTTGAAGCCTGAGCAATTGCCCTTCATAATTCGAATCATCTGGATAAAGCACCTGTGTAATACGACTTACTGCCTCGCGCTCTTCATAACTTCGGTATGAGGCTTCCTCCCCTTCCGGAATCTCGGCGGACCATAGCCTCAGGTTATTGATTACACCGTTTTCATAACCTACCTGCGGGATATCATAAGGAACTGCCAGAATATTCTGCGTATTTGCATAGCGTATTCTAAGCTTACCCTCTCTGTCTCTCTCATGATACACCTGTCCGCGAAAACGCACGATAACAGAACGATTGATCTTGCGAACCTCCCATACATTACCGTTTTTCAGCCAGTCTTCAGGCAGCTCGATCTGGTAGCCTTCCATAAATTTCTGTTGAAATAACCCATAGCGGTAACGGATACCGTTGCCGTGTCCAGCCATTCCGATGGAAGCCATCCCATCTAAAAAGCACGAAGCCAATCTTCCCAATCCCCCGTTGCCAAGAGCCGGATCCACTTCCGCTTCACATATCTTAGTAAAATCCAAATTCAGTGCCTCAATACCGGTGCGCACTTCCTCCAATATCCCAAGATTCAAAAGATTACTGCGCAGCATACGTCCCGGAAGAAACTCAATGGAAAAATAATAAATTTGCTTCTTTTCACCGGAAGCATATCGTTTGTTTGTTTCTCTCCATTTAGGTCCGTAATGTGCCCGCAGCCATTCTCCTAAAGCAATATACTGCTGGAGTGGTGTGCTGTCCTCCATTGAGAAGGCAAATATGTCCTGAAATTTCTGCATATATTCTTTCTTAAATTCTTCTGTCTGCATTCCTTCTTAAATCTCCTATTTCTCTGTTAAAAGCTCCTGATAAAGGTCTTCATACAAGTGTACCGATGCATTCCAGCTAAAATCCTGCTTCATCCCTTTACGGAATAAAGCTTTCCACTGCTCAGGATTATCATAATAGACTTGCAGTGCAGCGTCAAGCACTTGTAACAATGCCTCACCTGTAAAGTCGTAAAAGCTGAATCCAGTTCCTTCCCCAGTATACAGATTATAAGGAATGACGGTATCCCGTAATCCCCCTGTTTCATGGACGAGTGGAACACAGCCATAACGAAAGGCAATCATTTGTGACAGTCCACAGGGTTCAAAGGCAGAAGGCATCAAGAAGATATCACCTCCAGCATAAATGTTCTGTGCCAGTGCCAAATCAAAGTTAACTATAACACTTACCTTCTTTGGATTATTATGTGCAAATTCCTGTAAAGCATGCTCATGTCCGGGATCTCCAGTACCTAGTATGACCAATTGAACTTTCTTCGCTATCAGCTTAGGGAGAGCTTCCAATACCAACGGGATGCCTTTTTGATCCGTCAGGCGTGTTACCATGCCTATCAGCGCCACATCTTCATCTACCGTTAAACCAAGACGCTCCTGCAATGCTGTTTTGTTCTTTCTTTTTGAACGAAGGGAACGAGCATCATAGGTGCATGCAATCAGTGGATCTTTTTTCGGATTATTGAGTTCCGTATCAATCCCATTGATGATACCTCTTATCTTCCATTGATTATACCGTAATACCTCATCAAGCCCTTCTCCGAATTCGGGAGTCTGAATTTCATGAGCATAGCTTGGACTTACGGTGGTTACCCTATCCGAATAGTTAATACCGCCCTTTAGAAAATTCATTCTGTCATAATACTTTACCCCATCCTCCCGATAAACATCATAGCCAATTCCAAATAAACTCTCCAATAGAATGGGATCATATACTCCCTGAAATTGAAGGTTATGGATTGTAAAAATCTTTCGAATATGGCGGTAAGCCTGCACCCAATGATACTTATGGACCAGAAGTACAGGAATCATAGCCACATGCCAATCATGCGCATGAACAATATCCGGAATAAAATCAATTTTCTCCATGGCTTCACATACCGCCATGGAGAAGAAGGCAAACCTCTCGCCGTCATCCCAATATCCGTAACACTGTTCCCGATTATAATAGGAGTGGTTATCGATGAAATAATAGGTAACCCCTTCCAGAATCAGCCGTTTAATCCCGCAATAGGACGACTTCCATCCCATCTCCAGGTTAAAATGTACTACCTCCTGTAACATATCCTTATACTTCTCGGGCATTGTTCCGTAGCAGGGTAAAATAACGCGGACATCATACCCCTTTCGAACTAAGGCCTTTGGCAGTGCTCCTACCACATCCCCCAGTCCGCCTGTTTTAAAAAACGGTGCTGACTCAGCAGCTGCAAACAATACTTTCATGGTGTCCAACCTTTCGTAACATGTGTGTTTTTAGGTACTACGAGCAGATTTTCCCTTGTTCCCTTCAAGATAACATTCTCATCCACCGTTGCTCCCTTGTCCATGATAACGTAATCCAGTTGTGCTCCTTCTCCAATTTTACCGCCTTTCAGTATAATTGAATTCGTAACAACCGCATTATTTCCTATCGACACATTACGGAATAACATGGAATGGCGCACTTTGCCATTGATTACACAACCTGTTGCACATTGCGCATCACTTATGTCACTATGCTCTGAAAAAAACGTAGGAGCACCATTATTCGTGCGAGTAATCACTGGCTTGCTGCCATGAAACAATGCGTTGAAATGCTTCTCCTCAAGCATTTCCATATTATATTCATAATAAGAATCGATTGAGTCTATATTTGCAAGATACCCGGTATATTCAAATGCATTAACATGATATTCTCGTAAATAGGTCCAGAGTATCTCCCCGATATCCGTATAGGCCTGGTCCACATTAGCACGATCCATAATTTCTCTCATTGTATCAGTTTTAAGTATATAAATCTCAGTATTAAGCGCAGTCTTCCTGCCTCCAACCGCATTTTCCCCGGCGCTAACAACCGTTCCTTTTTCATCAATTTCAAGATATTTCAAATGAGGCTTTTGGGATATCTGATCCGGAAGAATGGATTGATATACCATCGTAATGTCTCCTGCATTTAAAAAATGGTGTTGTATTACCGCATCAATGTCAAGATTTAATATAAATTCACCACTCATCACCACAACATATTCGGCATGTGATCGTTCCATAAATAGCCGGTGATCCGCATAATAGTCCTGACCTGTATTGTTTTCCATAAAATTGCGATGCTTCCAATGTTGCTGGGAAAAGGTAAATACACCGCCTGTAATCGCTGAATCCATGTCCCACTCACGGGCACTGCGGATGTGATCGTAAATAGAACGTCCGCTTTTATTGATAAACATGGCTAAGGAATCGATTCCTGCATGGCTTATACTGGACAGCATAAAGTCAATAATGCAATAACGGCACCCAAAAGGAAGCGCAGCCACTGGCCGGTTATTATTGAGCGGTATCAATTCATCAAAGTCCTTATTCAAATTTAATATTGCGCAAAACTTATGCCTCTTCATCCTTTAACCCTCCAATCACTTCGGAATAACCAATTACTTCTATGGAATCAGGAGTTCCAATCACTTTTGCATTATCTGAGATATGTGCATTTTCACCAATGATTGCATACGCAATTTCCACATTCTTGCCTATCGTTACGCCCGCCATGACAACCGAATGGGTAATCTTTGATCCCTTTCCTACTTTGACATCCTTAGAAAGAATGGAATGATATACTTCTCCAGCCACATAGCAGCCATCTACCAGCATGGAATAATTCACCTTTGCATTTTCGGTAAGAAACTGCGGTGGAAGTGCAACGGATTTCGTATAAATTCTCCAATTGTGATCTCTGATATTTAGTTGATGCTTCGGATTGATGAAATCCATATTGGCTTCCCATAAGCTTTCTATAGTACCTACATCTTTCCAGTAATCATGAAAAGAATAGGCAAATATATTTTCTCCATTTTTTAAGAAAGCAGGAATGACATGCTTGCCAAAATCCTCGAGCTGACGAACTTTTGCCTGATCCTCCACCAGGTAACGGCGAAGAATTGACCAGTTGAATATGTAAATCCCCATGGATGCCAAGTTATTTTTCGGCTCCTTCGGCTTTTCCTCAAATTCAATTACCCGCATGGTAGAATCCGTATTCATAATACCGAAGCGAGAGGCTTCGGCGAGCGGAACCGGAATAACCGCAACGGTCAACGCCGGATTATGTTCCTTATGATATTCCAGCATCTCCATATAATCCATTTTATAGATATGATCCCCGGATAGAATCAACACATACTCCGGATTCTGTGAATCAATATATGCCAAATTTTGATAGATTGCGTTGGCTGTTCCTCTGAACCATTTCTCACCATCCGCACTGGAGTAAGGCTGCAATATCTTAACACCTAAATTCCTGCGGTCAAGTCCCCAGGGAGCGCCGTTGCCAATATGCTCATTCAGCTCCAGCGGTTGATATTGGGTAACCACACCAACATTGTAAATACCTGAGTTGGTACAATTACTTAATGCGAAATCGATAATACGGTATCTGCCTCCAAAAGGTACTGCGGGTTTGGCTGTTTCACGGGTGAGCTTGCCAAGACGGGTTCCCTGTCCGCCAGCCAGAATCATTGCAACAATTTCTGTCTTCATATTCTAATCCCTTCCTTCTTTTTTTGATTACTATCACTCGCCGCGTATCGGCATTACCACTGATATAGAACTTCCTACGGATAATAGATACGCTTCGGCTTTATCACAACCATGCTCATTGCTGGGATAATGAGCCGGATGCTGTGCTGTCTTTGATGGGCGGCTACTTCGCTTGTCTTAAGCAAAGAATGCGGTTTTTCCCAGGAACCGCCGAATTCCTTACTTTCTGAATTTAAAATCACTTCATAGCTACCTTTGTACGGCATACCAATCAAATGATCCTGATATTCCCGCGGGGCAAAATTATAGATAAAAATCAACACTTCCTTCTCTGCCAACCCATGCCGGTAAAATACCAGCAGTGGTGCCTCGGCTTCCAGAACAGTAATGCCCTGCTCCTCATGATCCCGTTGATATAATGCTTTATGCTCCTGATACATATAATTAATACTACAAATATAGTGCTGATATTCCCGATTATACGGATAATTTAAATCCTTCCATTCCAGTTCCTGATAAAACCTCCATTCCAGAAACTGTCCCAGTTCATTTCCCATGAAATTAAGCTTTTTCCCTGGCATTCCCATCATATAGCCCTGTAATACCCTCAATTGTGCAAACTGATTGTATCGGTCGCCTTCGACTTTGCCAAGCAAGGAACGCTTTCCGTGAACAACTTCGTCGTGGGACAACGGCATAATAAAATTTTCGTGGAACAGATAGACAAAAATAAAGGTCACCAGATTAAAATGCTGTTCACGCTGATATGGATTCATTTCAAAAAATCTTAGCGTATCGTTCATCCAACCCATATTCCATTTGAAATTAAAACCCAACCCATTTACTTCCACCGGCTGTGTTACATTCTCCCAGGCAGTACTCTCTTCGGCAATCATATAGACCTCCGGAAGCTCATGAAAAACTGTGGTATTGAGCTTTTGCAAAAATGATATTCCCTGGCGGTTATGATTGCTCCCATCTTCATTCGGTGTCCAGGGTCCATCATCATAATCCAGATACAGCATATTACTGACCGCATCCACACGAAGTCCATCCAAATGAAATTCCCGAAGCCAATACATGGCATTGGATATTAAAAAGCTATGAACCTGGGCTTTTCCCAAATCAAAATTCAAGGTTCCCCAACGCACATTGTTTGCCCGATTAACATCATTATATTCATAGGTCGGCGTCCCATCATAATAAGCCAGTGCATAATCATTACGACAGAAATGTCCCGGAACCCAGTCCACAATCACACCGATTCCCGCCTGATGCGCTTCATTCACAAAATGCGAAAGTCCTTCGCAGTTACCATATCTTGCAGACACGGCATAATACCCTGTGATCTGATACCCCCAGGAAGCCTCCAGCGGATAGTCCATAAGAGGCATAAATTCAATATGGGTATACCCCATTTCCTTTACATAGGGAATCAGTGATTCGACCAGATCGTAAAAGGAATAATACCTTCCATCCGGATGCCTTTTCCAAGACGAGGGATGTACCTCATAGATATTAAGGGGCTTTTGATAGACCGGTTTTTGCTTTCTTGCCCGCATCCACTGTCCATCCTTCCATTGCGTCTTCGGAAAATCATAGATCAGGGAAGCATCTTTGGGGGGCATTTCAAAGGCAAACGCATAGGGATCTAACTTATAATGACAATTGCCATCCTGATCCTCTATAAAATACTTATAGCAATCTCCCTGCTTTGCCAGGCTGTTTATAAGTGTCCAGGCTCCTGTCTCAAAAACCGGTTCCATGGGCAGCGGCTTCCAATCCGAAAAATCTCCCGACAGTCCTACCGATTTCGCATTCGGCGCCCATACGGTAAAACGGTAGCCTCCCGCCACAGGCTTGCTGCCTAAAAAAGTATAGCTTGTAAAGTGGTTACCTTCATTGAATCTTTGCATTTCATCAACCAGCAGGAAGTCTTCCCTTTTTGCATCCCTCATAGCTCAATGTTTCCTTTCTGTTTACACAAAAATTCTGATTGAGTATAAAAAAAATTCACTGCAACACTACACCCTGCCTTTAATTTTTCTATCAGAATGCTCTTTGATTACAAGTGAATTAAAATTATTTCTCATGGTTAAATTTTAGTACAATATCCTCATTTTGTCAATATATTCAGTCTGTTTTAATGTAGTTAGCTTTATATTTCGTCATTATTCTACATCATTAATAGTTTTGCATTTCCTTATCCGCAAAAGTATATAATCGAATCACCTTTGGTCCTTTTATGCGCTTGTGATAATGCCAAATCAACGTTTTCCAGAATATAAAAACAGAGCTTATCCTGATGATCTATATAAGACATCCGAACAAGCTCCGTTTTAAAGTTTAATTATAATAATACCAGCCGTATTAAATCTATTCTTGGGGTTACATTGACTTTGTCATTACTTTTGCATAATGTGGATTGCAAAACCACCAAACTCACCGTCTAGATATACGTTCTTCAGCTTACCATCCTCTGAATATGCGGCAGTATCCATGTTGAAGGAGAAGCCTTTCTCTTTCAGCTCTTCAGTGGCAATGGTCAAATCCGGTGTACGCATCGCGATATGGCCGTTTGCACCCAGGAATGGAGCCTTCATACACTCGAAGTAAGGGCCGCTGAATTCAGACTTTTGTCCGTGACGAGGCTCAAGGTTAAACATCATGCTTAGAAGCTGCGCTAATTTTTCTGCTTCCTCTGCATTTGGGGTGTTGATGCCGATATGTTCTAATTCAAATTTACTGTTCATAATCATACCTCTTTCTCAAAATATCGGAAGATTCTGTTCTATATAATTG
>JASGEU010000190.1:0-10589 GCA_047606065.1 Mobilitalea sp. | reverse complement strand
GTTTAAATCGGTAAACAGAGTCAGATGACCATACGATTTAAACTTTGAGATAAAAAGAGGAGAAAAAGTGTCCATTATAGGCAATAATGGAACTGGAAAAACTACCATTCTTAAGATCATTAATGGACAGGTCCCCTCTGATGCTGGTGAAATTAAGCTTGGTTCAAAAGTAAAGGTTGGTTATTATGATCAGGAACATCAGGTCTTAGATCCTGAAAAGACCTTATTTGAAGAATTACAGGACACGTATCCCAACTTGGGGAATACAGCAATTCGAAATATACTTGCAGCCTTCCTATTCACCGAGGATGATGTCTATAAACGAATTAAGGATATCAGCGGTGGTGAGCGAGGTCGCGTATCCCTTGCTAAGCTTATGCTATCAGAAGCAAATTTATTAATCCTGGATGAGCCAACAAATCATTTGGATATCACTTCCAAAGAAATTCTTGAGAATGCAATTAATCATTACAGCGGAACCGTACTTTACGTTTCCCATGATCGTTATTTTATTAATAAAACCGCTACACGTATCCTGGATTTAACCCAACAGTCACTCTTGAATTATATCGGCAACTACGATTATTATTTAGAAAAGAAATCAGAAGTTGAGGCTGCTGCCCTGGGCCAGGCAATTGCACAACCTAATTCTTTGACCAACGGAAAGCCTGGTGCCTTCCCTACAGCTGCTTTTCAGTCTAATACCATAAATCAAAATACTATCGACAATGACAGTGAGAACAAACTGAATTGGCAGCAGCAAAAAGAGGAACAGGCAAAAGCCCGTAAAAGAAAGAATGATTTAAAAAAGGCAGAGGACGAAATACACCAATTAGAACAGCGAAATGAAGAAATTGATGTTCTTCTGACGAAAGAAGAAATATTTACAAATGTCTCTAAGTTGTTGGAACTAAATAATGAGAAAAACGCATTAGAAGAAAGACTTCTTACCCTTATGGAATTGTGGGAGGAACTTGCTTCAGAGGAATAAGATAATAGGGTTGATGCAGAATGTAATTCGTGTACATTCTGCATCAACCCTATTAATCTATATCTTATACAAACCTTGATCACTGATATTTTTAATTGTTTTCATAATATGCTCATGTGCTAATTCTTCTGCCAAATTCCCATCTCTTTTACGAATTGCATCCAGTATAGCAGCATGCTCTTGACTGGATTTTGAAGCTCGATCAGGAACAGCCAACGTAATTTTACGAATACGCTCTACATATCGATGAAAATCAGATAACACATGATCTAAAATCTTACTTCCAGAGGCTTTATAAATTAAATCATGAAATTTATTGTCCAGTTCTACTAATTGTTCATGATGACTGCGTCTTGCATGAAAATCAGATAAATATAAAATCTCTTCCAATGCTTCTATCTGTGTTTCCGTTATATTTTCACATGCCCATCTGGCACAAAGACCTTCCAGATAGGAGCGAATAATATAGATATCATGAATATCTTTGGAGGTTATTCCTGTCACATAAGCTCCCTTATTGGGTATCATGGTAACAAGGCCTTCCAGCTCCAACTGTCTAAGTGCCTCTCTAACAGGGGTTCGGCTTACTCCAAGCTCCTGTCCAATTGTATTTTCTCGAAGCTCTTCATTTTCATGATATTGTCCTGATAAAATATCTTCTCTTAGCTTATTAAATACTCGTCCGCGTAAAGAATATTTATCAGATCCATCTTTTTGAAGATTAAAATCTTCCAAGGAATTACCTCCTTCATTGATTACCAGCCTTGGAAATGTATCTTATAGGGATTCAATGGTTGCCATAAGATACTCTGCAAATTGCGCACCTGTTGCTCCAGTTGCTCTACCAGTAGTTACAACTTTTTTCTCAGTTACAGTACAGATATCAAGTGCACGATATAATTTATCTGCTTCCTTTACATAGCCTATATGTGCTAAAAGCATTGCACCAGCACGAATCATACTGCAAGGATCAGCATAGATATCTCTGCCTTCTTCTACCATTCTAGGTGCGGAACCATGAATTGCCTCGAACATAGCATATTTCTTACCAATATTCGCACTGCCTGCAGTACCTACGCCGCCTTGGAATTCCGCAGCTTCATCCGTAATAATATCGCCATAAAGATTAGGGAGTACAACTACTTGGAAATCCTTCCTTCTCTTCTCATCCACAAGCTTAGCAGTCATAATATCGATATACCAGTCATCTGCTGATATTTCAGGGTACTCAGCTGCAATATCTTTAAAGATATCTAAAAACTTTCCGTCAGTGGTCTTAATAATATTTGCTTTTGTTACTGCAGTTACTCTAGTCTTCCCGTTTGCTTTTGCAAATTCAAAGGCGGTTCTTATAATTCTTTCTGTCCCTTGGGTTGTAGCAACTGTAAAGTCCACACCTAAGTCTTCCGTTACGTGGATGCCTTTGCTTCCAACTGCATAAGCTCCTTCGGTATTTTCGCGGTAAAAAGTCCAGTCAATGCCCTGTTCTGGGATTCGAACCGGTCTTACATTTGCAAAAAGGTCCAGTTCCTTTCTCATAGCAACATTAGCACTTTCTACATTTGGCCATGGATCGCCTTTTCTAGGTGTCGTTGTAGGTCCCTTTAGAACCACATGGCATTTTTTAATTTCGTCCAAAACTTCAGGGGGAATTGCTGCATTCTCTGCTGCTCTTCTTTCGATGGTTAATCCATCAATTACACGAAATTCTATCTTATTATCTGCGATATCCTTAGATAGCAGATACTCCAAAATTCTCTGTGCCTGTGAGGTAATTGCAGGTCCAATACCATCGCCACCGCAAACTCCAATGATTATTTTATCTAGAGCTTTATAGTCGATAAAATCACCCTGTGCTTTCATCTCTTCCACTCTTTTAAGCTGACTCTCCAATAATTGTCCAAATCTTTCTTTTGCTGCTTCAATTCTTTCTGCTGAAATCATTCTTCGTACCGTGCCTTTCTGTAAGTTTTATGCATATGGAAACCATGCTTTACCAAGTAACATTGTATTAGGTAAGGCATGGCTTGTCAATTCTAATGTATCTGACTTGTGATACTAATCTGTGCCTGACTTGTGATAGTAACCCCCAGATCGGCTTCTGCTTTATGTATGATTCGTATTAACTCTTCATCTGTTATAACAGTTACACGTCCAGTCTCATACTCTTCATCCACCCATTCTTTAACCTTAATAACTATAGGATTGGATTTATCAACTGCCTCGCCACCCTTTAATTTAAAGAACGTATTAATCCAGTGGGCAATACCAGCAAGCCCTGATGTATTTGATACTGCAACTAACACCGGGCGATTCAGGAATTTCTCGGTATCAAATATATTATATATTTCTTCGTTTTTTAATAAACCGTCCGCATGAATTCCTGCTCTGGTTACATTAAAGTTCTTACCTACAAATGGAGTTCTGGACGGAACCCTGTATCCAATTTCTCTTTCGAAATACTCTGCAAGCTCAGTAATGACTGTTGTGTCCATACCATCCAACGTACCTTTTAACTGTGCATATTCAAACACCATAGCCTCTAATGGTGTGTTACCTGTTCTTTCCCCTATTCCGAATAAGGAACAGTTAACAGAGCCCGCACCGTATAACCACGCCGTGGTTGAATTGGATACTGCTTTATAAAAATCATTGTGTCCATGCCATTCCAACCATTTGGAAGGAACACCGGCATGATTCATGATACCATATATAATACCCTGCACACTTCTAGGGATTACAGCACCAGCAAAATTCACGCCATAACCCATGGTATCACACGCACGGATTTTAACTGGTAAATTATATTCCTTGCTTAGTTTCATAAGTTCGCTGCAGAAAGGAATTACAAAGCCATGAATATCGGAACGTGTTATATCCTCCAGGTGGCATCTGGCAGCAATACCTGTTTCTAAGCATTCTCTTACAACACTTAGATAATGCTGCATTGCTTCCTTTCTCCTCATCTTCATTTTATAAAAGATATGATAGTCGGAGCAGCTTACCAGTATACCAGTTTCTTTCATACCAATATCCTTAACTAACTCAAAGTCTTTCTTACTGGCTCTAATCCAAGATGTCACTTCCGGGAATTCATAACCACGCTCCATACATTTATAAACTGCATCTCTATCCTTCTTACTATATAAGAAAAATTCGCTCTGTCTTATAATTCCCTTTGGTCCTCCGAGGAGATGAAAATAATCATAAATAGTTACAATTTGTTCTGTTGTATAAGGAGCTCTTGACTGTTGACCATCACGAAAGGTTGTATCCGTAATATAAATATCCTCCGGCAGATTATGAGGCACAATTCGATCATTGAACGCAATCTTGGGTACTTCACAATAAGGAAATAGATTACGAAAGGTATTTGGCTGCTCTACATCCACAAGCGGATAAATTGGTTCCTCTACTTGCAACAAATTATTTTGCGGATTTATAAACACTTTTCTCTCATCCATATGGCAACTCTCCAATCAATAATCAAAATTTGTTTTATTGTATACAATTATACTTGTATTGTCAATAATTTATTCATAATTATTTTTAAATATACATTTTAGCAGTGAAGCATAATCAGGCTTAGGGCTGAACTGTTACTTTAGCAAACAAGATGAAACGACAAGTCGTTTTACTTATCATGAATGCGAGTGTATATTGCACACACTCGCATTCATATACTTTTAATGAAAACCGTTGTTCTGCGCGTAACTGCGCATCATTAGCTCAAAGGGCTTTTCTCAAACAAGAGTTTGGGAGGAATTTCCTGTTATAGAAAAAATACACCTTTAATGCCAGATAATTCCCAACATTCTAAGGTGTACTCATAATATTTATTAAATTAGTATTTCATATATTTTTCAGGTCTAATTCCAAGGCACCACGAAACACTGGCACCTAAAGAAATAAGCAATGCCGGCATCAATCCGTAGGTTTGCTGCCCTTCCGTCATAGAAGAGTTTATTATTATAAAACCTATAAATAGAATTGTAATGCCAACTACAATTAATTTTATAATATTCATGGATTTCTTTAAAACTTTCTGCATTGGTTATCTCCCTACAATTAAAGCATGTCTGGTTTTACTCAAACGTGTACTCTAATTATAAAACGATAACGGGTATGGTCAATAATAATTGTAATTATTTTACAATTATATATGTACTAAATATCGCAGTTTATAACATAGATTTTATTAATCTTCCTTCTTTCGGCAGCAATACAATCCAATTACGTCGATTAAAGTCAAATTAAGCTATTCGAACTATAATAATGCTTTAATACACTCATATGCAACTGGAACCAGAACTGCCGGCAGTAAATTACCACACTTTATCTTTTTACCAAAGATCATATTGATACCGATACCAAAGATTAGGATGGACCCAATTAAAGATATATTACTAATTAGCTGATCTGATAAATATGGTTCAATGAATTTTGCTGAAATTGTAATACCTCCCTGATAAATACCTAGAGGTATTATGGAAAATAAAACGCCGATTCCTAATGTTGAAGCAAAAATAATGGCACTAAATCCATCAATGATAGATTTTGCAAAGAGCATGGAAGCATCACCTGATAACCCATCATTCAAAGAGCCAATGATAGCCATTGCACCTACACAAAATAGCAGTGAGGAACTTACAAAGCCTTCCACAAAATTCTCACCCTTTTCGCCCTTCACGCGAAGTGCTGTTTTGAGTAACTCGCCAACACGGTCAAGCTTCGCCTCAATATCAATTAATTCACCTACCAGTGCACCGATTGCCAGAGACACTATCATTAACATCATATTTTCCGTCTTAAGACCTTGCCCATCCACTACAAACAGACCTTGAAGTGCACCGCTTAGACCAACAAACATAACGGATAGTCCTAACCCGTTCATTATAGTTTCTTGAAGCTTGGGTTTTAATCCTCCATTAAAAAGAATACCAATAAGGGAGCCAATGACAATTGTTACAATATTTACTAACGTTCCTAATCCAACCATGGTTAAGCTTCCTCCCTTGTATTAACTTCTTAACATAGGATGCTGCTTCTATGCTAGAAATGTTAAACTTCTTATTTTTAAGATTTGTTTCCATTTTACTTCCAAAGCCGTATGTTAACTGGGCAGTAACCTGCTTATTTCTTATTAATTCCGCTTAAATCCTTGATTACTTCGCCAGCCAGAATTAATCCTGCGGTTGCCGGAACAAAGGAATTACTGCCAGGTATTTGACGTTTTACAGTACATTTACTGGTAGCACCGGGTGGACAAATACAATTCGTTTTACAACTTAAGGACATATCCTCTAATGGCTTATGTGGTAACTCCTTGGTATATACAACCTTTAACTTCTTTACGCCACGAAGCTTTAGCTCTCTTCTCATTACCTTTGCTAATGGGCATACAGAGGTTTTATAAATATCTGTCACTTCAAATTTAGTAGGATCGAATTTATTCCCTGCACCCATACAGCTGATAATCGGTATGTTTTTCGCTTGTGCGCGAAGTACCATTTCTATTTTTGCAGAGACTGTATCAATGGCATCTACAATGTAATCATACTCTGAAAAATCGAATTGATCCGCTGTTTCTGCGGAATAAAAGCATTGATGCGTTGTGACATTTGCCTTCGGATTAATTTCAAGAACACGATCCTTCATCACATCCACTTTATATTTACCAACAGTTTTTCTTGTTGCGATTAACTGTCTGTTAATATTGGTCATGCATACCTTATCATCATCAATTAAATCTAAGCTGCCGATACCGCCTCTCGCCAGTGCCTCCACTGTATATCCGCCGACTCCGCCGATACCAAACACGGCAACTCTAGCATTTTGAAGCTTTTCCATGCCCTCTGCACCAAACATTAGCTGGGTTCTTGAAAATTGATTTAACATTTTGGTGCTCCCTTCTGGTCATAATCATCTAAGAAATTATAAGTCATAGTTTTATCATGATAACCGATAATTGTACTTAAGTTAATATCATGAACACTTCTAAAGATATTCATATCAATACTAGGATTTGTTTGACGGAATCTCTTAATGAGTCCCTTCATCTCCTGTCTCTTAGAACCACCGCCTCCATTATCACAAAGAGTACAGTTCTCGGTCAGACGGCAGGCACATTGAATAAACTGAAGTTCATGATAATTCTTCCAATTGAGAATATCCGCTTCTTTCACAAGATACATTGGACGAATTAACTGCATTCCGGGATGATTGGTGCTGTGAAGCTTTGGCATCATGGTCTGAATTTGACCGCCGTAAAGCATTCCCATTAAAATTGTTTCAATAACATCATCAAAATGATGACCCAAAGCTATTTTATTACAGCCCAACGCCTGTGCTCTTTTATAAAGATACCCTCTTCGCATTCTTGCACAGAGATAACAGGGGGATTCATCCACTCCTGCAACAATGTCATATATTTGAGTATCAAAAATATCAATTGGAATGTTTAGCAGCTGCGCATTGTTAATGATTGTCTGTCTGTTGATTTCAT
Source organism: Mobilitalea sp. (assembly GCA_047606065.1). Lineage (GTDB taxonomy): Bacteria > Bacillota > Clostridia > Lachnospirales > Lachnospiraceae > Mobilitalea. The sequence goes on along the minus strand of JASGEU010000190.1, from coordinate 3,093 downwards.
TATATCCAGGGTCCATAACAATGAATTCCATTTCAAAGGGAATCTTTCCATGTCTTTGAACCTCTTGCATCAATTTTGCAAGAAGCATGGAGTCCTTTCCACCAGAGATACAGACACCAATCTTGTCGCCCTCTTCAATTAACTTATAATCATTTACTCCATTAATGAATTTCTTCCATAAAGGTTTTCTATATGTTGTTATAATACTTCTTTCTATTTCCTGATAACGTTCCATTTTCTTTTCACTTTCTAAATCTATAATATTATTTATCGACGGTTAGTCTTTGATAGCACTTATCAAACGCTTCCATCAAATAATTCAGCTCCTCTTTCGTGGTTACATGACTCATGCTAATTCGAAACGAACACATGGCATTCTTCTTATCTTTCGAAACAGCATAGACCGGTCTTGAGGGAGAACCCGGTACGGAACAAGCGGATTTCACAGAAATACATATCCCTTCCTGTTCCAACGCTTCCTGAAAAATAGTACCTTTCACACCTTGAACACTTAGGTTTAAGATATGTGGTACCGAATATTTTGTACTGTTAATTCGTACTTTCTTATACGTTAATAAACGCTTTTTTAGATCTTCATTTAAATCGCTTACCCAAGCCAGACGTTCATTTTGCTTCTCTAACGCTATTTCCAATGCTTTATCTATCGAGGCTGCCAAAGCAAGTGCCGGTGTACCACTTCTGTAAATCGTCGTACTTGTCCCTCCATGAATAAGCGGGCTTAGCACTACCTCATCCCTTTTAATTAATACTCCGCAACCATTTAATCCAAAAAACTTATGTGGTGTAAACGTCATACAATCTACAGACTTTACTGCAACCGGTATCTTTCCAATGGCTTGAGTTGCATCCGTATGAAAAAAACAGTTCGGATAGTTTCGAAGGATTTCTCCGATTTCTTCGATTGGTTGACTTACACCAAGTTCACTGTCGACACTGCAAATAGACACTAAAACAGTATCTTTTCTTAGTAACTCTTTAAAATGTTGAAGATCCACCAGACCATCGCTTGTAATATCCACCAGATCAATTTCATAACCCAGAGACTGTAAATAGGTTAATGCTCCGCTAACTGAAGGGTGTTCCAGGCAGGTTGAAATAATATGCTTTCCATTATGACGATACGCCTGAACGAGGCCTTTAATCGCAAGGTTGTTCGCTTCACTTGCTCCAGAGGTATAAATTATCTCTGATGTCTTTATTCCTAATAAATTGGCTAAATGTTCTGTGATACGGTTCAGTTCTTCCTTTGCTTCCCGTCCTAAAATATGAGAAGAATTAGGATTTGCTATATAACCTGTATTATAATCAACGAAACAGCGCATTACCTCTGTGTCTACGGGGGTATTCGCTGCGTAGTCTAAATAAATCATTTTTTCACCTCATACCTGTGTCTCAAATTACGACAATAGTATTATCATAATTCCTAATAACTTCTATGTCAATGTATTTTATATAGTAAGTAAACCATGAGATACCTGCGATATGAGTTTCTCACAAAGGACTAACGTCATTCGTCTTGCAAGTATTTGCGGGGACATGTAAAAACTGCCTTATTCAGCTCCTAAGTTGGAGTTGAGTAAGACAGTCCCGCATTCATTTTTAATTAAACTTCCTGGAATTCTTCTTTGCTAACTCCGCACAGAGGGCATACCCAATCATCCGGTATATCTTCCCATTTCGTTCCGGGTGCAATCCCGCTATCAGGATCGCCTAATGCTTCATCATAAATGTATCCACAAGCAGTACATTCATATTTCTTCATATGATACCTCCATTTAAAAAGTATATTAAGACATGTCTTAATATGGATAATATACCATAATTTAATAACAATCTCAAGTCATAAAGACTCATAAGTTATAATATTTTTTAACAGTTCAGCCCTGCAAGTTTATATTACAATAGGAAGGCGAAAGCTTTCGAATGCCTATTGTAATATAAACTTGTAAGGCGCTCTGCCTAAGCGAGATGTGCGAAGCAAATCGAGCTTAGGGTTGAACTGTTACAATATCTGATTACAATAAAGGAGAAAGCTTGCTTTCATATACATATTGCATCAAAAACTTGTAAGGCGTTCTGCCTAAGCGAGATGCAGCAAAGCGAAATCGAGCTTATGGCTGAACTGTTATAATATCTATCCTTAAGTTTCGGTTAAATTTATGTATTTATTCAATAATTATATGATAAATTTATAGTTACTGAAAATATGAATTATATAGTAAGTAACATTAATATCCAGGTATTCGTTTATATTTATCTATTACATTTACATGAAAAACAGCCTCCCAATACACATCAGTGCAGTAAGGAAGCCGTTTTATGGTTATAATAAAGTTTTTAAATTTAAGTTGTCATAGAAACAATTATTTAGTTTCTAAGATATATTGATTTAAAACACTCTCAAGCATTTCCTGTCTGCCGGATGTGTTAGGTGTGGTACCATTCTTAAGAGCAAATGCTTCTAATTCCTTAAAGCCAACTTTACCCTCAACAATGTCTTTTCCAAGTCCTTCACTATAGCTTGCATAACGGTCCTTCTTGAAGTTCTCAAGAACTCCGTCCTCAATAAGTTTAGCCGCAACCTTTAATCCTTTAGCGAATGCATCCATACCTGCAATATATGCATAGAATAAATCATCATCCTGGAAGGAAGCACGACGAACTTTAGAGTCGAAGTTAAGACCACCCTTAGTTAATCCACCGTCCAGAAGAATTTCATACATAGCCAATGTAGTGTCATATACATTAGTTGGGAATTGATCGGTATCCCAGCCAAGCATAGGGTCACCAGTATTCGCATCTACGCTGCCAAGAGCGCCATTAATTCTGCTCATGTTTAATTCATGCTGGAAAGTATGCTGTGCCAAAGTTGCATGGTTTGCTTCAATATTTAACTTGAAGTAATCCTGTAAGTTATATTTTCTAAGGAAGGAAAGTACTGTAGCAGCATCGAAATCATACTGATGTTTTGTAGGTTCCTTTGGCTTAGGCTCGATTAAGAACTGACCAGTAAAGCCGATTTCTTTTGCATAATCAACAGCCATCTGAAGTAATCTTGCAAGGTTATCTAAT
>JASGEU010000189.1:0-2737 GCA_047606065.1 Mobilitalea sp. | reverse complement strand
GGAGGAAGTGGACTATCAGGGAGAACACCTGCAGGTGAAGGGCGCGAAGCTGCTTTTCCCTGGCATCCAGCGTCCCTATCCGCCCCTTTACTTCGGCGGCTCTTCTGCCGCAGGCCACGAGGTGGGAGCGAAGCACATTGATGTTTATCTCTCCTGGGGCGAACCACCGCAACAGGTGAAGGAAAAGATCGATCACATGCGCAAGCTCGCCGCCCTGCAGGGCAGGAAACTCCGCTTCGGCATCCGCATGCATGTGATCGTTCGGGAAACCGAGGAAGAAGCGTGGGCGGAAGCCAACAACCTGATCAAATACGTGACCGACGATGCAATCGCCGCCGCTCTCAAGGTGTTCGAACGCTTCGATTCCGCCGGTCAGGCCCGCATGACCCAGCTTCACAAAGGCAGCCGGGACAATCTGGAAATCAGCCCGAATCTCTGGGCAGGTGTCGGACTCGTTAGAGGTGGTGCTGGCACCGCCCTCGTCGGTTCACCGGAGAATGTGGCGCAGCGGATTCTGGAATACCGGGACATCGGCATCGAGGAATTCATTTTCTCAGGCTACCCGCATCTGGAAGAGGCCTATCGCTTCGCGGAGCTGGTTTTCCCGCTCCTACCCATTGAACAGCAATCCCACCCCGAATCCCCGCAATACCTCAGCCCCTTTGGCGAAATCATGGCCAATCAGGAACGTCCTAAAGTCCATGCCGCTGCTTCTTAAGAACAAGGAGGGGCGATCTCCGAATCGCCCTAACCTAATGAAAAAGCGAATGCTCCGCATTCGGTGACTTTATGGATGAGGCGGTTCGGAGACCGCCCCTCCTTGCTTCGCCCGCTAACACTTTTACCACCGCACATGCCTGCACTCTCACCCACCATCGAAACCAAACCCCGGCTGAACGCATTTGAAACTGCGGAACGGCTGGCGGCGGAGTTTGCCCAGACCGCCGTGGAACGGGATAAAACCGGCGGCACGCCCAAGGCGGAGCGCGATCTGCTGCGCGCCAGCGGCCTGCTTTCCCTGCTCATTCCACAGGCAGAGGGAGGGCACGGTGCAGGCTGGCCGGAGATTTTAAAAATCGTTAGACTGTTCGCCCGGGTCGATAGCTCCATCGCCCACCTCTTCGGCTTCCAGCATCTGATGCTCGCCACCATCGAGCTCTTCGGCAGCGAGGAGCAGCGCGAGTATTACTTCCGCGCGACTGCACGTCATTCCTGGTTTTGGGGAAATGCACTCAATCCACTGGACCCCGGCACTCTGGTCTCATGGAAGGATGGCAGGCGCTTGGTGAATGGGCGGAAGGGATTCTGCTCCGGCTCCGCAGATGCGGATGCGCTCATCATTTCCGCCAATGAACCGGGAAACCCGAAGCTCATTGTGGCAGCTATCCCCACTCCCCGCGAGGGACTGGTGACTCTGGATGACTGGGACAACATGGGCCAGCGCCAGACGGACAGCGGCACCGTCGAACTTCATGATGTGGCCATCGATGATTCGGAAATCCTCCGCTCGCCCGGCCCCTTCGGCAGTGTGCGCGCATCTCTCCGGCCATGTGTGGCACAGATCATTTTTTCCAACATCTTCCTCGGCATCGCAGAAGGAGCATTCCAGGAAGCTCGTAACTACACACTCGCCCAGACCCGGCCATGGCTCACCTCCGGTGTCGAGTCACCACGGGAAGACCCTTACATCCTGCACCACTATGGAGACATCCACGCCCAACTCCAGGCAGCAAAGCTGGTGACAGATCGTGCAGCGGATACCTTTCAGCGCGCCTGGGACGCTGGAAACACACTAACTGAAAACCAACGTGGCAAGGCGGCACTGGACATCGCCACCGCCAAGGTGCTCACCACCCGCACCGGCCTGGATGTGGTGAACCGCATCTTCGAGGTGATGGGCTCCCGCTCCACCACCGCCTCCGCCCGGCTGGACCGCTACTGGCGGAACATCCGCACCCAGACGCTCCACGATCCGGTGGACTACAAGCTGAACGAACTGGGCGACTGGGCGCTCAACCACCGTATCCCCAAACCCACTTTCTACTCATGAAACATTCTGATAGTCCCACCTCCACCATCGAGGAGGCCATTGCCGCGATTGCCCGTGGCGAGATCGTCGTCGTGTCGGATGATGTGGATCGTGAAAACGAAGGAGACCTCATCATGGCTGCGGAAAAGGCCACGCCGGAGAAGATCACTTTCTTCGTCCGCCACACCAGCGGCCTGATTTGCGTTCCGCTGCCCGGAGAGCGTCTGGATCAACTGAATCTCCCACTGATGGTGGCGGATAATACGGATGCCCATCGCACGGCCTTCACCGTGACGGTGGATTGGAAACCCGGCACCACCACCGGCATCTCCGCATCTGATAGATCAGCGACCATCCGTGCCCTGGTGCATCCACAATCCCGCGGTCAGGATTTCAGCCGCCCCGGCCACATCTTTCCTCTACGCAGCAGGGATGGAGGTGTGCTGGAACGGCGTGGCCATACCGAGGCCGCCGTGGATCTGGCCAGACTGGCCGGACTTTCCCCTGCGGGTGTCATTTGCGAAATCGTGAACGACGATGGATCGGTGGCCCGTGGCGAGCAACTGGCGGTCTTCGCAAAACAGCATGGCCTGCACTACATCACCATCGCGGATCTGGTGGCATGGCGGCGCAGCCATGAACCGCTGGTCACCCGCGTGGCCACGGCTCGCATGCCCACCGCCCATGGGGTTTTCACCGCACACACGT
>JASGEU010000188.1:0-2707 GCA_047606065.1 Mobilitalea sp. | reverse complement strand
GTTAGGTTGAATGGTCTGCCGTATTTGGTAAGTTCCCGGCCCGCCACCACTGGACGCCTGGGACAGGCGTCCCTGCCTTCCATCGTCCCGGAAAAATTTGGAGTGCGGGAAGAAGCGGAGCGCCTTACCGCTTTGGATGTTTCTAGCAGCAGCAAACGTCCACCCCGCACTCCAGATTTCCGGTTAAATGGAAGATCACAGACAGAAATGTCTGTGTCACTCCCTATGACTCCACCCACCGCTTGCGAGTAAGGAGTGCGGACGCCCTCGTCCGCATGTTCCATCATCCTGGAAACACGCTCCAAATTCCTTGCCACCCATCCCGCGCCATTGATACTTGGCTGATGGGCTCCCGTAAAAAGTGGATCACGATCACTGCCATCCTGCTAGGCGCGGTGCTTCTCTTCATCACCTCCATCACCCTGATGAAGCTCATGCCCGCCCGATCCACGGCAGAGGTGAATGAAAACGCCCAGACCCTCACCTTCCCGGATGGCGCCCGTTTGGAAATCCTCGGCACCTGGGTAGGCACCTACACGGAAGACCTCTCACCTCGGATAAAATGGCCATCCTTCATGGTCAGTAAAGGCAGCTCCACTTCCTCCGATGCCGTGTTCACGACCCGCACGGAGGAAGAGGATGGAAAAACCAGCCGCGTCACCATGACCACAGACTCATCTCCCAGTGCGCTTCTGCTAGGCATCCGCTTCAAGGATCGCTTGGGCTATCTGAAACCGCAGAGTTACCTTTTATCCAATAAAACCAATCACCCCAGCCCGGTTTTCCAGACTCAACCTCCGCGGGTAAATTTGGATTTGGCCCCAAAGGACGACTCCATCGCCACCCTTATCGCGGAGATGAACCGCGTCCACCTCAATCTCATCATCCAATACCGTGACTCCAGCGGTGAGTGGATCAATCTGGCAGGTCCATGCCCCTATGAAAGCCTCACGAAAAACTCCTGCATGCTCACCCTCCACGCATGGGAGCGGGGCAGTGCCATGATGGATTTTCGCGCCGTCCGCGCCACTGGGGAGGTGCTCGAGTTTTCATTGAAAAACCCGGACGTTCGGAAAGCCACCACCACCATCGTGCCCATAGCACTGCCCCATGAGCACAAAGGTGCGGGATACACCGCCACCTTCCGCTCCGTAAAAGCTGAATATTCTCTAGGGAATTTCCGCTACAGCGAAGTGGACATGGCCTTGGAAAATCAGGGGAAATCCACCCGATGCTCACCCATGAAAGTGGAGGACGAGTGGGGAAACATCGTCAATAGCTGCGCCTCACTACCCGCAGCATCCCGGAAAATGCGGGCCACCTATCGGGTCGTGCGCGATGAATCTTACCCGCGCCTTGATTCCAGTGGATTCATGCTCGCAGAAGGCATCGTCTCCGAGGATGGGAAGTTGGTTAGATTCACCATCCTGCCAGATGGCAAACGCTTCGGATGCCCGCCCATGCCCGATGTGAATCTCACGCCCTTCACCGAGAGTTCCTCCGGGAAGCGCAGTAAAAAAACCAATCCCTACAAGGATTGGTCATACATGGATGTGACCGTAGCAGTCCGCATCGACTCGCGTGCCGGGATCGAATCCATCCAAAATCGCATAGGTCCCATCGAACAATGCCACTACGTTGTCTTCCCGGAAGGCAGCAATGAATCCGCCGGTGCGCTTTTTGGCGGATTGGCTGGCGGTGGCGGGAAAACAGAGACTTCCATTGATAGAAAAACCTCCCGTTACTGGATCATGCCTCCGGAAATGGTAAAACCCGGCGCCCGCCTCCGCATCGCCATCGTCCCGCCCATACCAGACGAATACTTCACCATCGACCTACCCACGCATTAGCACCGCCTGCCAGTAAGGAGCAGGGACGTCCCCGTCCCGTTTTTTATTCTATCAGAAAATGACGGTCATCCCTTCATTTCAATTTTTTTAAATTCTCAAATGAAACTCATTCTCACGCTTCTTCTCATCACTTCTGGTTTCGCCTCTGCGGATTACCAGAAATCCCTCGGTTTCTCTCCAGACAAGGCTTACGAAATCATTGTAAAAGGAGAGAATGAGCAGGACGAAGAAGGACTGGTTTACATCCGGGATGCCAAAACAGAAACACTGGAAAGAACCTCTCTGACCTGCTTGCAAAAATCCATCGCTTCCACAAAGTGGGAAGTCATTTGGAAGGGAGATTCGGTCTTTGCAGTGACCTGCGATGGAGCAAAGGCGCAGCAAGGCTATGCTGTTTACCGATTCAACAAAAATCAGTGGCAGGAAATCTTCATAACGGGAAATTACCTGGACAATATCTTGGGCAGGCAGGGTGTCACCGAGTATCAAAAAGCAAGAGTATCCTTTGGCGCATTTGAAGGGGAAACCCAATATACGATCTTTTGTTACTGCGAGCCCAATCCGGCTCAGGCAGAAGAAGCGAAAAAAATCACCACTTGGAAACCTTCCTCCGCCATGGAATGGGTGGTGATCTACGACTACTCCCGCGGCCATATTGTAGAAATCAAGCCATTGGATATGGCCGGAAAGTAATCACGATTAACGCTTGCCAGTAAGGAGCAGGGACGTCCTCGTCCCGTGTTTCATACTGCCGGATAAATTTGGAGTGCGGGAAGAAGCGGAGCGCCTTACCGCTTTGGATGTTTCTAGCAGCTACAAACGTCCACCCCGCATCCAAAGCGGTAGCGGCGTTTCAC
>JASGEU010000187.1:0-7656 GCA_047606065.1 Mobilitalea sp. | reverse complement strand
TTTCTGCGTATATTTCCTTACAAACTCGCCCTTGGCTTCGGTATATCCATCTCTGTCATAGGTATATTGTTCTTTCAGAATAATTTTTAGCTCTGCATATTCTGCTGTTGCCTCCGGATGGGTTCTTAAATAATCTCTGAAATATAATTCTCCCCAATCACCACTATAGCGAACATGAATATGTACGACCTGCCCCTCAAAACCTTTCGGTGTATAGCCTTTTAAGTACATAATAATATCACTTTTTGGTGTGTTAATGACATAACCTTCGTCTTTCATTCTTTCTGTAATTGTCTGTATATCAATATCATCAGATACTTCAAGCAGAATATCAATGGTCGGTTTTGCAATTAATCCTTCTACTGCAGAACTGCCTATATGGCTAATTCTGACTAAGTTGTCACCAAAAACAGCTTGAAGGAACTCTTTTTCCTTCTGATATCCTTCTCTCCACTCCTTGTTATGTTCATCAAGTAAAATAGGAAATAACTTTATAAACTTTTCACCAGATACGTTCGAAAAATCCTGTCTCACCGCATTTCCCTTCCATCTTAGTTATTGTTACAACAGATTATTACTAAGAAGTTCCTTTCCGTATATTCTTATGTTATACTTTTAAATAAATATCAAAAAAGCTTATAACCACTTTCCTATGCCAATAAAGCGAGGTGCCTTATGAACGACAAATATATAAAAGGAATAAAGATAGATCGGAATCGTATCTCAAACGATACTTATATTCAAAATATTTCATCTATCCAATCCATAAGTCAGCTAGAATTTAATAATAATATTACCTTTTTTGTTGGTGAAAATGGTACTGGAAAATCGACCTTATTAGAAAGTATCGCTGTTGCCTATGGTCTTAATCCAGAAGGCGGTAATAGAAACTTTAACTTCTCAACCATGGATACTCACTCCCAGCTGCATCAAGCAATTACTGTAATTAAAGGTCCTTTCAGACCGAACAACAGCTACTTTCTTCGCGCAGAAAGTTTTTATAATGTTGCCACCAAAATAGAGGACTATAGGGATGGCGATGACTATGCTTCCTATTATCAAAGTTATGGCGGAAAGTCTTTACACGAACAATCCCATGGGGAGAGCTTTCTTGCTCTTATACAAAATAGATTTACTTCGAAAGGTTTATATATTCTTGATGAGCCCGAAGCAGCCTTATCTCCCCAAAGACAATTAACCTTATTAATGTTAATTCACAGTCTCGCTCAAAAAGGAACGCAATTTATAATCGCCAGCCATTCTCCAATCCTTCTTGGAACACCGGGTGCTTCCATCCTTTCCTTTGATGATGGTCATATCCACGAGATTCCTTATGAAGAGTCGGAAAGTTATAAGATAACCGAATTGTTTATTAACAACAGGCAACTTTTGTTAGATAATTTATTGAGCAAGGACTAGAGTTATGATTATTCCACCCAGATATAATCCAGATAACTGAAATCACCATATATCTTTTTGCCATTTTTTAAGACATATGCACGTACCTTAACATAATATACTTGTCCACTTTTCAGTCCGCTAATTGTAAGCTTGGATGTAGAAGCCTTGCCTATCGCTTTTATCTTTTTATTCTTGGTAAATTGCTCATTGGTGGCGTACACAACTTCATAGCCACTGACAGTTTTATCTTTCTCAAAAAATACGGTTAGCTGCCCCTTTTTAGAAGATGTAATATTCGTAATGCTGTTTCTTTCCGGTACTATCGTAATTGTAAAAGATGCCGTCAAACCATTACTCAAGCTCGTTGCAGTAATGGTAGCTTTTCCATAACCTTTCCCTTCAACTCCGCTATATTTTATTATCTTTGCAACCGATTCATCCGAGGAAGTCAACACAACCTCTTTATTACTTGCATTCGCGGGTGTGACACTGTACTCTGGGTATATTACATTTCCTTTTATCAGCTTAACATTCTTTTCTTGAACTTTAACGGAAGTTACAGGTATTAAATCAAAGAACGTCACCTGATAGGATACGGGTATATTTAAACCTGTAATTGTCACTTGGAATTGGTCATTATTTGTATAACTTTCGATGTCATCAGGACGAAAAATAATACAACCTGTCTGCCCATATCCATCATTATTTACATTAAAATAACCATCTGCTGTTGAGTTGTTGAACTTCCAGATTTTATTATCTCCAAGTCGCTTTAGTGTAACCTGTACGCTATCTTTATTTACCTTATATCCTAAAGATATACTCCAAGGATAATTTTGCCCAAAGTAGTCGGTTGGCATTGTTTGTGCCGGCCAGATTACACCGCACTCAGTTGCAGATATATTATCACTGTCAAAGACATACATAGCACTATAATTATCGCAATAGCCAAATCCTGCAGCAGACATTTCCGGGTTTAAGATCCATCTGCGATGTCCTACACGATCAATGTTGTAGGCATCTCCATCATTCATATATCCATATAATAGACTGCTGTTAATGGTACTATAGCCCATTGCAAGATTACTGCTGCCTGCTCCTTGCGCTCCGAGCTGATATATGGCATCTTGCATCGACGCCGGTTTTTCAGGAAAATGGGATAATACATTATTTACTCTATTTACAAGGCTTGCTGCCTGTGCCTTCGCAACATACGCTTCATTCAATTTAACATTATAGGATATTCCTGCTATGTAGCGAATCTGATTTACCATATTTAGTGCTGAATTTAGAGTTTTGTCTGTAAGACTACCTGCATTATGTGGAGTTTTTACGCTTGGTTTTACTTTATATGTAACTGGATCCTCCGGCTTTGCACCGCTGCTTTGTAAAAAAGCTCTTATTTCATCTTCTGTGTGATAAGCCACATTAATACCGACTGTCTCAAAAGTAGTGGTCTCTGTCTCAGCCTTTACTGATATTGCATGGGTCTTCCATATAGGTGCGGCTAAATCTCCACCCCAAAGAATTAGTACCAATATTATTATAAAACATTTTCTTAATACGCCTTTTTTTCTCATTAGACTACCTTTATCCTTTGTATTATTTATCGTTAATAGATTATAGCCCTATCATTTCATCTACTGCCTTAGCCCAATATTTTTCTGGAATATCCGGCCATGTGCATTTGCCTGTTTCTTCGTAACACAACCACATTGCCCTATTTAATACTTTACCATGAGACACCTTACCTTTTCGTAAGACCTGTTCCGTAATTATACTCCAGTAAGACGCACATTCATAAAGCTTTTCCTCGTGCAGGTCTCTAATGGCCTTTTCCACATCATAATCAAGGCTAATAAATTCTTCCGTCCATTTACCACTATTTCCATGTAAGATCAGAAACTGTGTTTTTCCTTGACTATAAAGCGGTACACCAATTGCTCCTGGATTTAATGCACATTTATTATCATGTACAATCTTCCTCTGCACATGGGTATGGCCGCAAAGAATAGTGGATGTATTCACCGAGTCAATAATTTCAATTGTCCTGGGATTATCCGGTAACATCTTCTCATTTACTCCAAAGGGTGAGCCATGACAGATTGTAAGTGCTGGATATCCTTGAATTATTACCTCTTGTACAGGCTTTAACTGCTCAAAAAAATCCAGGTCTTTGTCCGTAAGATTCCTATAAGCATAAAGTAAAGCACCCGTGGTGGAATTATTGTCACTCCAGCCTTTTTCACTGCCAGAACGATAATTCAGCCAATACTCCTCTTTATTACCCTTAATGAAATAACATTGATACTCCTTGGTTAAGTCATATAATATTTGCATTGTCCTTTGAGGGTATGCTAATTCAGCAACATAATCCCCTAGAAAGATGAAGGTTTTAATACCCTTTGAAAATGCATAAGCAAGACAACGCTCCAATGCCACATAGTTGCTATGTATATCCGATAACACTGCTATTTCCATATTAGCCTGCTTTCGTTCGTATTTTTAGTGTCGGTACTGATTATACTGTTTGCTAAATATCTTACTATAAATTCTTTCATATCCTGATTATTCTTTATAGTAACAACCTTTTCTTTATAACCAGATATTCTCTCCTTTAAATTATCTCTTCCTGTATCATAATCCTTTGACCACTTCAACATCCATTTCAGCATATCAAATCTAGGTTTGTAAATACACTTCTCGATACCAAGCCGCTGCTTTATCCATCTCTTTATAATTCGATACGTTCTATTCCATTTAGAAATCTCCAGTAGAACAATCTTATCCGCAGCTTTTAAAGCGAACTCAAAACAAGGTCTCCCGGTATCCTCAATGATCCATTTATCTTGACTAATAATAGCCTGAAACAATTCATCCCGTTCTTCAACAGACCTTTTACGATTCCCCCAAGGATTTGCTTTATCAGATATATGTACAACTTCATCCAAAGAATAAGCTGGTATATTTGAAGTTTCTGACAGCCGCCTTGCGAGCGTGGATTTGCCGCTTGCAACAGCTCCTACCATATATAATTTCATTCATCTGTCACCCATTCTAAAATATTTATGCTATTTTAATATCATTAGATAAAGCCTTACTGAAACTGCGCGAGTATCTTGCCCTGGGAATCAGCCACATACCAGGTGACACTGACGTATCTGCCTCTCCAGCCATTATTTGCATTATAATCCATACAGGTTACAGGAATTAAGAGGTATTTACCGTATTTTTTTACACTTGCACTATACTCAAATTCCTCTTTTTGCTTATAAGAAATATTAATAAACGATTTAACCAAATTTTCTTTATTGGTACCAGATGTAAAACGGGATACCACGATCGATTCTTTACCGTCTGTTTTGGCACAATAAGTTTTATCTCCTATAATATTAAAGGATTCTGTGCCAGTGGTTTTATATGTATAAGTGGTGGTTTTATTGGTCTTTGTGTTGTATTGATAATGTTTGTCGCTGCTATCGGTATCGTTGTAGAAGATGCTGCTCCCATAATAATATATTTTTTCCTCATACAACTGCTCTACAATAACAGATACTTTATTCGTTCTGGTATTTAGTTTTACTAAGGTTCCATACCAATAGCTACCAGAACCCTCTTCTGCTCCATATTGATAATAAATATCTCCATTTATTTTGACTATATCAGATATCCTTGGAAAGGTACGTTCACTTCCATTCACCTTTATCTTATTTGTGGTCAAAACAGTAAGCTTTGTCTGATTCGGCATCAGTGTGTATAAGGTTAACTTGGAGGACACTTCATTGTATTGAGCAAAATACAAGGTACCTTCTAAGTTTTTTACAAAACTAAAAGATATGTTACCGGTATAAATCAGGGTAACTTTCTTACTTTCATAATCTCTTTTATATAGCTTACTTTCTTCCCCTTTTGTAACGGTATAATAAATACCACTGTCATCAAGATACATAAGGCAGCCATTGCAAATGGTTTTTTTATCTTTGGCATTAATGGAAACCGAATAAATCTTATAGACATCTTCTTCCCCTACATAGCAGGTATAGTACAAGATATTATTATGAATCATCATAGCTAAGATATCATTCTTTGAGGATAGTAACCGGGTTTTATTACCTGTAGCAATTTCCAACCGATAAATGTCATAGGAATATTCCTTATTATCTTTTCTTTGAATATAATAAATATTCCCCCTGTCTTCCAGCATAGGCGAATATTCGTAAACTGCTGTGCTACTAGCTGCATTGGCAATATCAGCGTTCTGCGGCAGTATTAAAATACTTATTAATAAGGTTAACGTAAAGCTAAGTATTCGTCTCATTATTGTTTTCATTGCATTCTCCTTATCATTATAGATACATCATGTTTTTTCTTATTTGCTATAAAAAATACAACACAACATTAAGCAGCTATAGCAGCTATTGGGTCATCAATTACAATGCATGATTATAAGATACTTCGCTTTTCTGTAACTTTCAATGACCTTTGTGCTTCCATCCCTATGATGGTATTATCACCTGCATATTTAAGCAAAAATTCCTTACTTTCATTTAAATCAAATAGCAGAAAGACACCTCATACTTTTCCACAATATGAGCTCATTTTCAACATAACTGCCCACAATTGAAATAATCATTTCCACATTTTTTTGGCTTGCCAACTGTGGGTGGTAGACGGCCATATAGCCGATAGCATCTAATATTTCACTTATTTTTATAATCTCTTTAGTAAAAAGCACCTCTATAAGAACCGGAAATATCATTATATCCATTTTACCAAGAGAGCGGGCAATGATATCTCTTGGTAATGGAAATGATTTTTTCTTTGAAACATTATCCGGTAATTTTTTATGCTGGTTATTTCCTATTTTACCGAGATACTCTATCATTTGCCTTGCTGTATTAATATTTCCCTTCTCAAGGCTCTTGCAAATAGCAATTCTTGTATACAAGCATTGTTCGACTTGAAGCTGCTTCAGTAGTTCTTTTGTCACAGTCTCTTGCTTTGCAGAGAGATTATTAGCGGAAGCAGTTCGGGTAATAGCATCCTCGGAATGTAGTAATTCTATCAATTGAGCTTGCGGCAGTGTACTCAATTCTTCAATATCTTGTTTTAGAGGTAATCCTCTTTTCTTCAAACTTTCCTGACTGCTTTTCACTTTGAACTTCGCTCCGTTCTATGTATTATCATATCTTATATGATAACTAGGAATCTCTGTTATCATAATCCTCTCTCAAATATAATCTTAACATTATATTATCTATTTTACCACAATAAGCCAACCAGTACATCCATATAATTACATATTTAATCTTTTTTCTAAGGGATAATATGATTATATTATCAAATATCACTATATCGAAGATCCGGTCGGAGAAAAGGAATCAAAGCGTTCTCTCTGGATAAAAAACAGACCTAAGACAGGGCTGTTAAATGACCTGTCTCGGTCTGAATTTTTCCTTCGAGCCAATATTAAATTAATACGCTGTTATAATTCCGCCTTCACTAGCGTACATTGAGCTTACACCAGCAGTATCAACGATAAAGCAATCCTTAAAAGGAATTCTCTTTAAGATTTCTTCCTTTACAAATTCCGCTCTTTCACGATTATTACAGTGTGCTATTCCCAGAATTCTTTCGTTTGGCTTAATTACATCCGCTTCAATCGTCTTTGCCATTTGTACCAACGCCTTAACAATGCCTCTTGCCTGATCCAACTTACAGATAGTTCCCTCAGGGGTAGCTCCCATTACAGGCTTAATGTTAAGCGCACTTGCAATAATTGCCTGAAGATTGGTCAGACGTCCATTCTTACGAAGAGTATCCAGGGATTCTAATACAAATTTGGTCATAATGCTATCACGAAAAGCATTTACTTTCCCGACAACGGTTTCAAAAGGCACATTTGCTTCTTTTAACTCTTTAATCTTCATGGAGATAAGTGCCTGACCAACAGATGCTGATTTTGAGTCAAATATCTCAATCTTTTTTCCAGGATGTTCTTCTAAATACAGTTTCTTAGCTAGTTCTGCGCTGTTATGGGAACCGCTTAACTGTGAGGAGAGTGTTACTACATAAATGTCTCCCTCAAAATCAAAATATTTCATATAATCCTCAGGTGATGGGCATGCCGACTTAGGGCTGTTCGGACTGGCTTTTACTTTGTTTAAGAAATCCTTCTGATTAAAGGTCTCATCATCAATAATTGAATAATTATCTACAATAAGTGTTAGAGGGACTAACTTAAAATGAGAATCA
>JASGEU010000186.1:0-38469 GCA_047606065.1 Mobilitalea sp. | reverse complement strand
TTGGTACCAACACAGAGGACATTGCCACCAAGGTTAATAATAGCACTTTCAACACCCTGTGACTTAAGATATTCTTTGACATGATCTGCTATATAGCCTTTTGCAATTCCGCCAAGGTCTAATCGAACCTCGTCATTTTCAAAACTTACCGTCTGATCTTTTAAATGAATATACTTGTAATTCACAAGGGGAAGTGCTTTCTCAAGCTGCTGCTCTGTAGGAATTACCGGAGGATCGGATAAGAAATCCCAAATCGATGACACTGGTTCAATAGAAATATCAAAGCCACCTTTGGATAAATCTCCGTAATATATTGCTTTGTTTATAATATCTGCTAAATCTTCAGAAATTTGATAAGCACCATCAACTTGAGGCAGAAGCCTGTGATTTAAGGCATATAATTCACTGGTTTCGCTGGTTCTCGAGAAAACCTCTTCATATTTTGCAATTAAATCAAAGCATCCATCAAGGATATCCTGATCTTGCTTGTCATAAAGATTAATTGTAACAACTGTACTTAATAATAGCTCAGTTCTCGTAATATATTCCGGTTTCTCTGCATCCTCACCTTCACCGGGGGAAAACTTTGAACAACCGCAGAAAAAAGAGGATATTAAGGATAATAAGACGAGTAAAATTAGTTTTTGTTTTAATAATTGAGGGATTCCTTTGAAGGAATTGAATTTGCTTTTCATTATTTAGCTCCTATTAATAATATCTATATATTTGACCGAAATTCTGCTTTCATACAAAGATGGATATTAGTATATTTTCATCGTTTACTGCACTATTTTAATGAAGATGCTGATTTCTGTCAAGAATTTGAAGAGAAATATGTTTTGCAAATTCTTATCTGGCTTATTCTTGACATTTGTTTCACTGGAGTTTAAGATTGTCCTATTGATTTAATTTTCACAAAGCTTAAAGGGCTGATTCGATCTATCGAAATGATGAAAGATTCGGCTATAATTGGAGGATAAGAGTGATTAAAAGAAATGATCTCATTTTAATTGGTATACTGCTTTTACTATGTTTGGGTGTTTATGGATATTTCCAATTGAACAAAGAAGAAGGCGGTCAGGTCGTTGTTAAAGTGGACGGTGAAATTACAGCTACCTATGATTTAAGTAAGGATGGAGAATTTACGATAGAAGGATCAAGTGGACAAATTAACACCTTTCGTATTAAAGATGAACAGGTTGATATGGTTGATGCAAGCTGCCCTGATAAACTCTGTGTGAATCAACATGATATCCATTATAATCACGAAACAATTGTTTGTCTTCCTAATAAGGTTGTTTTAGAAGTAATAAGCAAGGAAGAAAATGATATTGACGTGATTGCTAATTAAGAGAAATACGCTGGGAGAAAAATATGAATACTAAGAAAATCGCAACTTACGGGCTTCTTGTAGCACTTGCCTTTATTTTAAGTTATGTAGAAAGATTGTTCCCAATTCCAATTCCGTTCCCTGGGGCTAAAATTGGTTTAGCAAATCTGGTAGTTATTACGGCTCTTTATACCATGGGTACCAAGGAAGCTCTCTCCTTGTCCTTACTGCGTATTGTCTTGACCGGATTTACCTATGGTAATTCAGTGGCTTTTATTTTAAGCTTAGCTGGTGGAATACTTAGTTATGTTTTAATGGTTTTATTTAAGAAAAGTAAGGCTTTTAGCTTGTTAGGAGTCAGCATTGTAGGTGGAATATCACATAATGTCGGACAAATTATCGCAGCAATTTTTGTTCTGGGCACAGTAAATGTAGTCGGATACCTGCCTGTGTTAATGGTTCTTGGTATTGCCAGCGGCGCTGTAATCGGTATCCTTGGCGCTATGATCGTAAACAGATTAAAGAAATTTTTATAGAATGATCGGAAGTTTTTATAGCAACTATCCTTGTATAACTTGTCTATTTATGATATTATTTTCTGTGGGATCAGGCAGTTTAATCCAAAGACAAAAGCTCCGGCAACGGGGACTTCATAAGACAGAGGTATGGGATAATGGCAAAATTGTATTTTAAATACGGTGTTATGGGAAGTTCCAAAACAGCACAGGCGTTAATTACGAAATTTAATTATGAAGAACGTGGTATGAAAGTTTGGCTGATTAAACCGGAGATTGATAATAGGGAGAGCGAAGGAGTGCTGGCATCTCGGGCAGGACTTTCTGCGAAAGCATATGTGCTCTCTTCCAATGAGAGTGTATTAGAATCTTATCTTCATTTACCTGAAAAAGTGGATGTGATTATTGTAGATGAAAGTCAGTTCCTTTCTGAAGATCAGGTAGATGAACTGGCAATGATTGTAATTGATTATAATATACCGGTACTTTGTTTCGGACTTCGTGCTGATTTTAGAACTAAAATGTTTCCCGGCAGTAAGAGACTAATGGAAATTGCAGATTCCATTACTGAAATAAAAACAATTTGTTCCTGTGGCAGAAAAGCTACTGTGAATGTAAGACTCGATGAAAGTGGAAATATCATTACTAAGGGCGAACAGATTATGATAGGTGGTAACGATAGATATACAGCTATGTGTTATCCTTGTTATATTCAGGGACAAAAGAAAGACAATTAAATTGAAAATGCATGTAGTTTTCATACTAATGTAATCACTTCATATATCATACTTCGGGTAGCCGGCAGATACTGGTCTACCCGATTTTTGTGGATATTAATCGGTATCCTTGTCCTGGTAAGAAACCTGACTACATAAAAAAGCGAAAACAAAGCATAAAATGTAGCTACAGCTACATCATTTAAATATGGTTTGAAGTATGATGAATTCAATAGAATTTGCAGATAAAATTAACGTACTTAATTTGGAGGTAGTTTATGATTAGAAAAATAATAAAAATAAATGAAGATTTATGTAATGGTTGCGCATTATGTGTGAATGCCTGCCACGAATCAGCAATTGGAATTGTAAATGGTAAAGCGAAATTATTACGAGACGACTATTGTGATGGACTTGGTAACTGTCTTCCAGTGTGTCCAACAAATGCAATCTCTTTTGAGGAGAGAGAAGCCTTAGAATATAATGAAGAGGAAGTAAATCGAAATATTGCAGAGAGCAATCGATTAAAAGAACTTAAGGAACAAGCGGCAAAAGCTGAGAAATCACCTGCTCCAAAACAGCCAATGCCACCTTTTGGTGGATGTCCAGGTTCCAGAGTTATGAATATTACAAGACAAAATGAGCAGCCAGCAGCCCCAGTAGCAGCAGTTGCTCCAGCACCTGTGGAGGCAGCTTCGATGCTTAGACAATGGCCTGTTCAGATCCAATTGGTTCCACCCAATGCGCCTTATTTTAATCAAGCAGATCTTTTGATTGCAGCTGATTGCACCGCTTATGCACATGGCAATTTCCATCAGTTCATGAAAAATAAAATCACTTTGATCGGATGTCCAAAACTGGATGAGGTAGATTATTCCGTAAAACTTACTCAAATTCTTAGTGCTAATAACATTAAGAGTGTCACTGTAATTCGTATGGAGGTGCCTTGCTGCGGCGGTATCGTTCAGGCAGTAAAGACTGCCATGATTAACAGTGGTCAGATTATACCTTGGAAGGTAATAACAATTGGTACTGAAGGCAGTATAGTAGCAGAAAATTAATTATTTAATCCCTTTTCTATAGTAGCACTTTGTATAAACTAACATAAGTTTATATGGAAGGAAGATAGGAAAGGGATTATTTATGGAAGAGCCTAAGGTATCCGGCATCCCAATGATCGGAGATGCCGCACCTGAATTTCACGCAGTTACCACCCAAGGGGATATACATTTCCCAAAGGATTATCGCGGAAGTTGGGTAGTCTTATTTAGTTATCAATCAGACTTTACCCCAGTATGTACGACTGAATTTATGACCTTTGCAGCCATGGCAACTGAGTTTAAAGAATTGGGGACTAGATTAATCGGCTTGTCGATTGACTCTCATTATTCCCACATTGCATGGTTACGAAAAATTAAAGAACTATCCTGGAAGGATATGAAGCATCAGGAAATTACATTTCCGGTAATTGCGGATATAACAATGGATATTGCTTCTAAATATGGTATGATTCATCCAAATCTTTGTAAGACACAAGCAGTTCGAGCGGTTTATATTGTGGACCCCGAAGGAATAATAAGAGCAGTACTTTTTTATCCAACGGAAATTGGACGTAATATTCAAGAAATAAAACGTATGGTAACTGCGCTTCAGAAAACTGATGTTGAAAAGGTGGTCACGCCAGCCAATTGGAATCCAGGAGATGATGTGATTTTACCACCACCTGGAACCTGCAATGCTGCAACGGAACGTATTGAAAAAATTAATGAGAATATGTACTCCCTGGATTGGTTCCTGTGTTTTCAACAATCAAGTCAGGAAATTACCAACAAGAAAACCGAGCCCGAATTCGCCCCATATCCTTCCATGAATAATATGAGAAATCGTAATGGTTTTCGAAGATAGGGGATTGATAGATTAGATATTCTATGATAGAATGGGCAAAGCTGATTAAAATACTTTTATCTGTATAAATATACATTGGTCGGCGTTGGCTTGGAGGTACACAAGTGAAGTATTCAACCAAAAGTAATCTGGCAAAGATTTCATTATTTATAGCAGCAATTATTTGGGGATCTTCTTTTTTAATTGTTAAGAATTCAATGGATGTCATGCAGCCGCATATGTTATTAGCATTCCGTTTTACAATTGGTGCTGTTTTATTAGCGGTGATTTTTCATAAACGATTATTGGTAATTAACAAGGATTATCTTCTTAGAGGCGTATGTATTGGTGCATGCCTCTTTCTTGGATATAGTTTACAGACGATAGGTATCACAGATACTACGCCTGGTAAGAATGCTTTTTTAACGGCAGTTTATTGTGTATTAGTACCCTTCTTTTTCTGGGCAGTTAACAAGAAAAAACCAAATATTCACCAGATAGCTGCAGCTTTTATCACCATTGCAGGCATTGGATTTGTCTCTTTGGAAGGTGGCTTCACTATTCGGATGGGAGATTCTTTGACCCTTATTTCAGGTATATTTTATGCTCTGCATGTGGTTTCAATTGCTAAGCTTGGAAGGGATAGAGATCCGATTGTCCTTACAATTTTGCAATTTGCTTTTGCTGGAGTTTTTTCCTGGATTATTACATTTTTATTCGAAGATGTTCCTACTGTATGGACAGCAGGAAGTATAAGTGCCTTACTTTATCTTGCTGTATTTGCAACAGCAGTTGCAATACTACTGCAAAATGTAGGTCAGAAGTATACGAATCCATCTGCAGCCTCTATTATACTTAGTCTGGAAGCCGTTTTTGGAGTATTATTCTCCGTTATATTCTATCACGAAAAAGTTACAACCCGATTATTAATTGGTTTTTCCCTCATCTTTATCGCAGTAATTTTATCAGAGACCAAATTTAGTTTTTTAAGAATTACGAAAAAAACGAAACAGATTGATGATGAAATATATGAGGCTTAAAATTAAGAAAACCAAGATTTAAAATTATAATTTCGGACGTTCAAATATGCCTGCTTAAGTTACATATAACTGCTTAAGCAGGCATATCTTTAACAAATATTTTACAAACCTACTTGACAAACAAAATTTGGTTTTATATGATAATTTTATCATAGTAAATAAATATGAAATATATGCATAATATGTTTGGTGAAAATGAATGAAATAAAGGAGGAAATGATATGTCAGTAGAAAAGAAATTACGTTTTGAAACTTTGCAGTTGCATGCAGGACAGGAAAATCCAGATAGTGCGACAGGTGCACGCTGTGTTCCAATTTATCAAACCACTTCCTATGTTTTTGACAACTGCGCTCAAGCAGCAGGTAGATTCAATCTAAGTGAAGGTGGTAATATTTATACTAGATTAATGAACCCTACCTCCGATGTTTTTGAGCAGAGAATTGCTGCTCTGGAAGGCGGTGTTGCAGCACTTGCAACCTCATCCGGTTCCGCAGCTGTTACATATGCAATTCAAAACATTGCACACGCAGGCGACCATATAGTATCTGCACAGACGATTTATGGCGGAACCTATAACCTATTTGCACATACGCTGCCTGACTTTGGTATCACAACAACCTTTGTTGACCCGGATGATCTTTCTAACTTTGAAAAAGCGATTAAGCCAAACACAAAAGCAATTTTTATAGAGAGTTTAGGTAATCCTAACTCTAATATCATAGACATTGAGAAGGTAGCAGAGATAGCCCACAACAACAAAATTCCTTTGATTGTTGATAACACCTTTGCAACCCCTTATTTACTTCGTCCAATTGAATACGGTGCAGATGTGATCATTCATTCAGCAACCAAGTTTATTGGCGGACATGGAACATCCATTGGCGGCGTTATTATTGATAGTGGTAAGTTTGATTGGGAAGGCTCCGGGAAATTCCCATCCTTAACCGAGCCAAATGACAGTTATCATGGTGTGCAGTTTACGAAAGCCGTTGGTGCTTTAGCATATATCATTAAAATTCGTGTAACTTTAATGAGAGATACCGGTTCCACCATTAGCCCTTTCCATTCCTTCCTGTTTTTACAAGGACTTGAGACTCTTTCTCTTCGTGTGGAACGCCATGTATCGAACTCCTTGAAGGTGGTTGAGTTCCTGCAGAATCATCCTAAGGTGGGAAGAGTGAATCATCCGGTACTGGCAGATAATCCTTATCATGAACTTTATGAAAGATATTTCCCTAATGGCGGCAGTTCCATCTTTACCTTTGAAATAAAAGGAGATGCAGCGACAGCAAAGAACTTCATTGATAAGCTAAATATTTTCTCCTTATTAGCTAATGTAGCGGATGTAAAATCTTTGGTTATCCATCCGGCAAGCACTACTCATTCCCAAATGAATGCGGAGGAATTGGAAGCTTCCGGCATTAAGCCAAATTCCATCCGTCTTTCCATAGGTACTGAGCATATTGACGATATTTTAGAGGATTTAGCACAGGCATTTGAATAAAAATATTGCGGCAGCCACAGGAGTTATACTCTGGCTGCCGTTTTTTGATTAGACAGGTTTCATATTTCGGCAGCTCTCATATATTAAAGTAATACGGCTTCTATGATCCGGAGAAGTGAATATGGTGAATAACGACAAGCTTGGCTGTGGCTGTAAAGACCTTAAACAACTACAACTAGAGAATAGAAAGATTAAGGTCATACTTGACCCCGGTCATGGAGGCGAAGACTTAGGTGAAGTTCTTGATGACATATATGAAAAAGACCGAAATTTAGCTTATGCCAAAGCAGTTGGAGATAAGCTGATTTTAAATAACTTTGATGTAACCTATACACGAACTGATGATTCTACCGTATTAAATGATGTGCGTAGAAATATAGCAAATGAATCAGGCGCTGATTTAATGGTTTCTATTCATAGAAGTTCTATACTTAACCAAAAGGGTATTCCTGGTTCAGAGGCAATCATATATGAGCCGAATGAGATAGCAACAGCGGCAGCAAACAATATTACAAAAGAATTGGAAACCGCTGGATATGATAACAAGGGGGTAATTACTTCTGGAGGAGATATTTCAGAATATGCTGATTTTAAAGTTCCAAGAGTACTTCTAATAGCCGGGGTTCATCCATATATACAAGGAACAAATACAGAGGAAAACTATGAAGCATCAGTGAATGCGGCAGTTGAAGGAATTAAAAAGACCTTTCAATTGCAAACACAGGCGTTTAATACAGAAGGAAAATATAAAATATTAATCGCGACACATCGATTGCATGAAGAAGCCGTAGACATGCAATATCAGTTATCAAGATTTGGCTTATTCACTGAAATTAATAAAGTTGGAGAAACCTTTGCCTTACACAGTGCGGTCTTTACAAATCTGGATGAAACAGCGTATTATGAGCGGGATTTAAAATATGCAGGTTATAACACAATAATTTTAACTCATATTTAGCTATTGACATTACTACTTTCTACTGTTATAATTCGTTTTAATTTAGTAAAGTTAGTAAAAATTTCATAATAAAACATAAAACAAAGGCGTTTAAGAGCAAATACTCTTAAGCGCTTTTTGCGTATCCATGACAAGTAAAACAACTTAACGTTTCGACTTGTATACGCTCTGCAAATAGATAAGGAGGATTTCATGAAGGAAATTACAATGTATATTAAACCAGAGAAATTGGAAGTCGTAAAAGAAATATTGCAAAAGCATGGCTGCGGAGGAATGTCAGTTATGAGTATTATGGGTTGTGGTATTCAGATGGGAGATACTCACTCTGTGGAATTTAAAGGCCTTAGAACGAATATTAACCTAATACCTAAAATCAAGGTAGAGGCTGTTGTAAAAGACGAACTGGTAGAAGATATTTTACTTGATGTTCGTGAGAGGGTGGCAACAGGCACGGTGGGAGATGGTAAGGTAATTATTAAGCAGGTAGAAGATGTCATGAGAATTCGCACCGGTGAGCGAGGAAATGATGCAATTTAATAAAGAATCTTATTTGCAATGATGCTGACTTTTATAAGTCAGCTTTTTTAATTCATGACAAGGGAAATGACTTGTCGTTTCCTCTTGTCATGAATTAAAAGCACGATCAAAAATAAACACTTATTCAGTAATAGGAGATGGAGTGATAAGGATGATTGAAGAAAGAAAAGCTATTGTAGAGATAAAGAATGTGAACAAAGTATATGCGGATAATCATGTGGTACATGATTTAAACTTAACAATTTACGAAGGTGAATTTCTTACAATGCTTGGACCTTCCGGTTGTGGAAAGACCACAATCTTAAGAATGATAGGTGGTTTTGAAATCCCAACAAGTGGTGAGATTGTCGTCGAAGGGGAGAATGTAGAAGATAAAGAGCCTTTTGAACGAAACGTAAACACAGTATTTCAAAGCTATGCACTTTTTCCTCACCTTACCATTTTTAATAATATTGCCTATGGTTTAAAAATGAAGAAAGTGAACAAAGCAGAAATAAAGAAGAGAGTGCAAACTATGTTAGAGCTTGTTCAATTAAATGGTTATGACAAGCGATATCCAAGTCAATTATCCGGTGGTCAAAAGCAAAGAGTAGCCATCGCAAGAGCACTAATTAATAACCCCAAGGTATTACTTCTTGATGAACCGCTCGGAGCCTTAGATTTAAAACTAAGAAAAGAGATGCAGATAGAGCTGAAAAACTTACAGAAAAAGCTGGGTATTACTTTCATATACGTAACACATGATCAGGAAGAAGCACTTACCATGAGTGATCGGATTGCCATTATGAATCAAGGATATTTAGATCAGCTGGATGTGCCGGAAGGCATTTATGAAAAGCCCAAAACTAGATTTGTCGCTGATTTCATTGGTGAATCCAATATTTTTGAAGCTACGATTAAAGAAGTAATTAAAGATGTTGTTCGTTTTCGAATTGAGGTTGGAGAAGCACTTGGAATACTTGATACTGATATGAGTTTTGAAGAGTCAGAAATGATTCATGTCTGTGTTAGACCTGAAAAAATATTATTCTCAAGCGAAAAGATTGAGGGTTTCCACCTTCAGGGAGTTGTAAGAGAACAAATTTATGTTGGAAATATTATTAAAAGCAATGTTGTTCTCGGCAACGGACAGATTGTTAAAATCAGTCGAATGGATATGGATAGCATACCTAAGGTAGGTGAGGTCATTCATCTCCATTGGAATTTACAAGATGTAGTAATTATGAAATCGAGAGATCATCTCATCCATAATGTAATTGAAAATGCATACTTAGGAGGTGTCTAGATGAATAGACGTCATAAGTTTCGAAATAAAACACTTCCTCTTATCGTTTCAGTTTCACCAGTTACGGTATGGCTTCTATTACTGGTTGCAGCACCGCTTATCTATGTTTTTTTTCTTAGTTTCCTTAGTACCGACGGTTACAATGTAATATTTCGTTTTACCTTTAAGAATTATATTGATTTATTAAATCCTACTTATCTTGAGATTTATTCCAACTCATTTTTATTAGCACTGCTAACTACCCTTGTATGCATCCTGTTTGGCTATCCCTTTGCCTATTCTATGGCGCGGGCAAATAAGAGAAAAAAGATACTGATGATGATAATGCTGATGATACCTTTCTGGACGAATTCTCTAATTCGCCTCAATGGCTGGAAAACACTTCTTGGAAAAACGGGATTTCTAAATAGTTTTTTAACTACTTCAGGGCTGATCGATCAACCAATCGAAATTCTATATACCAGAGGTGCCGTTGTTTTAGGTATGGTTTATGTCCTGTTTCCCTATATGGTTCTTCCTTTGTTTGCCTCGATCGATAAATTGGATGCAAGTTTACTGGAAGCTTCGAATGATTTGGGAGCAAACAAAATAAAGACTTTTTTAAATGTAACCTTTCCGCTTACTTCTCCGGGAATCTTCTCCGGAACAATCCTGGTGTTTATTCCAAGCTTAGGGTACTTCTTTGTTTCAGATATAATGGGTGGCGGAAAGTCTCAATTAATTGGTAATTTAATAGAAAATCAGTTCAAAGCCGCTAACAATTGGCCATTAGGTGCAGCCCTTTCTATGTTGCTAATTCTTCTCATCATCTTATTAGTTACAATTTATAAGAAGACCGGCGGAGACCTTAAGGATTTGGGGGTGTTATAGATGAGAGGTAGAAAACACGGTGCAAACAGAGTCTTCTCGGGTGTTTTTAACGGTTTTATATTTGCCTTCCTATACTTACCAATTGCTATTGTCATATTATTTTCCTTTAACACCTCAAAAAGAAACATTGTTTTTGAAGGCTTTACTTTTGAATGGTATGCAAAGTTATTTCAAAACGATGCCCTATTACAGGCATATGGCAATACCTTAATTGTTGGCCTTAGCAGTACGATCATAGCAACTATTGTAGGAACCCTTGCTTCCTATGGTATGTCTAAGTATAAGTTTAAGGGAAAAGGAATTATTGACACCTTGCTTTATATACCTGTTGTAATACCGGAGATAGTTCTTGGTATTTCTTTATTGGCAATTTTTAATTTATCAAAAATCCCAATGGGAATTCCTTCTCTAATCATTGCTCATGCAACCTTTTGTATTCCTTTTGTGGTATTTACAGTAAACGCAAGATTTGCTGGCTTTGATAAATCCATTGAAGAAGCAGCAATGGATCTGGGGGCAGGAAGAGTGAAAACCTTTTTAACAGTAACCTTACCAAACATTATGCCGGGAGTAATATCAGGTGCATTTTTATCGTTCACCCTATCCATAGATGATATTATCATCAGCTTCTTTACCACCGGTCCCGGCAGTAACACCTATCCATTAAAAGTAATGGAACTGACCAAAACTGGAATTACGCCAGATGTATACGCTTTATCGACAATCGTACTAGTAATCACCATAGGCCTGGTAATACTGACACAGCGTGATTCAAAGCAGGAGAAGACTAGAATATAAAGCAATCTAAATTATTAATACCATTGCAAAGTTTTACCCTACATAAGAAATAATGGAATGAAATATAAAAATGGCGCAAAGCGCCAAATGGAGGTTAATTATGAAAATGAAGAGAATCAGTATTTTACTGGCAGTATTAATGCTTGCAGCTTCAGTTCTGTCAGGATGTTCAAAAGGGGGAGACGGCGGAACCTTAAACTTATTTATGTGGACGGAATATATTCCTGATTCCGTCATTGAAGGATTCGAGAAAGAAACTGGGATTGATGTACAGATGCAGACCTATTCCAACAATGAAGAAATGTTAGCTAAAGTAAATGGAAGCAGTGAAGGAACCTATGATATTGTCTGCCCCAGTGATTATATGGTGGAGAATATGATATCCCAAGGCTTACTTCTTGAACTGGACCAATCAAAATTAAGCAATATAAGTAATCTTGATTCTGCTTACCTGGATAAAAGTTTTGATCCCGGAAATAAATACTCACTTCCTTATCTGGGTGGAGCTGGAATTATCATCTATAACAAAACGATGGTACCTGAAGGAGCAGATTTCACGAATTACGAGGAGTTATTTAAACCTGATTATGAGAATTCCATTGTAGTCCTCGATGATTTTAGAGCTATTATCGGTGTAACCGCCCTAGGTATGGGTTACGATATGAACGAAACAGATGAAACTAAATTAGCTGAAATTAAGGATAAATTACTAACACTTAAACCAAATATTAAGAGCCTGGATAGTGATTCTCCAAAGACCATGATGATTACAGAAGAAACCGCTGTAGGTCTATTCTGGAGCGGAGAAGCAGCAATTGCTTTAGAGGAAAATGAAAATCTGGCAGTGGCATATCCCAAGGAAGGAATGTATTTATTCCTTGATAATCTTTGTATTACCAAAGATGCAAAAAATCAGGAAAATGCCTATAAGTTTATTGATTATATCCTTAAGGCAGAAGTGAACAAAGAGATTATCAGTGAATTCCCTTATCTTAATCCTAATACAGCAGGTACAGCATTAATGGATGAAGCCTATAAGACAAATCCCGCAATTGCAATTCCTTCAGCAGAAATCAGCAAAGGCAAGTACGTTCAAAACATCGGTAAAACAGTTGATTTATACAGTGAAATCTGGGCAGAGTTTACGAAATAAATTAGTTGTTTTTTAACACAGCACTATAATACTTTTATATTTAATGACAAATGAGAAATCATAATAAAATTATTTAATATCATAAACAACACAATTTAATACCACAAACTTAATCTGTGTTGGTATGTATAAAAAAAGATCATAGAATGATCGAAAATGAAAGGTCGGTAATAACTATGAGAAACAAAGAGCAGGTAGTAAAAGAATTAAACAAGGTAATCAATTTTATTCACAGCAATGAACTGACAGAGGAGCAGAAGCAGGAAATCACACAGGAAACTGTGGAATACTTCGACACCTATGTCAGCCCTGGATGGTTGAAATACAGAAAGTCTGTTTCAACCAATGCAGCTGTTGTTGAGTGGAAGGATTATGGTGCTTACTGCTCTGGATTATATGGAGAAGAATTTATCGACTGCCTGGGTGGTTTTGGTATCTATACCTGTGGTCATAGAAACAGCGAGATTATTGAAACAGTAAAAGCACAATTAGATCATCAGGCACTGCATTCACAGGAATTACTGGATCCCCTTAGAGGTTATCTTGCAAAAGCAGTCGCAGATATTACTCCGGGTGACCTGGAAAAATGTTTCTTTACAAATGGTGGAGCGGAAGCAGTAGAAATGGCTCTAAAACTGGCCCGAATTGCAACTGGCGGAAAGTGGTATATCTCTACCGTAGGAGCTTTCCATGGCAAATCAATGGGTGCAATCTCCATGGGTGGTAAAGGTACTTACCGAATTCCCTATGCACCAATGGTTCAACAGGTTCAGCATGTGGAATATGGTAATGCGGAGGATATTCGTAAAGCAATTCGCAACCTTAAGGCAGTTGGTGAAAGTGTGGCAGCCGTGATACTAGAGCCTATTCAAGGTGAAGCAGGAATTATCATTCCTCCAAAGGGATATCTAAAAGAAGTTCGCAGCATCTGTGATGAATATGGCGCAGCACTTATTTTTGATGAAATACAGAGTGGTATGGGACGTACCGGTACGATGTTCCGCTGTGAAGCTGAAGATGTGGTTCCGGATATCTTAACCTATGGCAAGGCTTTTGGCGGCGGCATCATGCCCATAACCGGAATTATTTGCAGACCACATATGTGGACGGAGGAATTAGTTAATAATCCCTGGTTACTCGGCTCACCTACCTTTGGCGGTAACCCGCTAGCCTGTTCAGCAGCTCTTGCGACCATAAAATATATGCTTGAGAATGATGTTCCCGGTCAATGTGCTGAAAAAGGCGAATATCTGATCGAAGGCATTCAGAAGTTAGCAGAAAAATATCCAACCGTTATGGAAGAGGTACGAGGTATCGGATTAATGATTGGTTTAGAATTTGTTACCAGTGATGTGGGCTATAGTGTGGCAAAGGGGATGTTTGCCAGACGAGTTTTGACAGCTGGCACCTTAGTGAATGCAAAATGTATCCGTTTTGAGCCGGCAGCTATCATTACTCATGAGGATATCGATCAAATATTGTTACGTCTGGAAGAGGCTGTAATTGATACGAAGAAAGAGTTTAATCTATAACGCAGAGTATAGATTATACAGTTACTTTTGATATACACAGTAAACACTATTGAAAGCAAAGGTTAACCACGATGGAAGGGGCCATAGCGTGAAGTAGTAGTTACTGTGTATTTCTTTTATATAAAACGGAGGTATTAAAATGGAGATTAAGAAAAATTATATCAATGGCGAATGGGTCATGTCGTTATCAGGAAAAGCAAGAAAAATAACAAATCCAGCAACAGGAGAAGTAATTACAAGAACAGCAGAAGGCGGGGCAGAGGATGCAAAGCTGGCAATAGCAGCAGCAAAAGAAGCCTTTTACGGGGCAGGGGAATGGAGAAGAATGAATGCCCAAAAACGTTCGGATATTATTCTGCAAATTGCAGATTTAATGGATAAAAGAAGAGATGAGCTTGTAAAATTAGATACCTTAGATAATGGTAAACCACTTCGAGAGGCAGAAGGGGATATTGACGATGCCATCCATTGCTTTCGTTACTATGCCGGGATGATTAAAGCTCCATATGGCGGTGTATATGATGTTCAGGATGGTTTCGGGCAAATGCACACCTACACAGTTCATGAACCGATAGGAGTGTGTGGTCAGATTACCCCCTGGAATTATCCGCTTCTTATGGCAGTCTGGAAGATAGCACCTGCCTTAAGTGCAGGGAATTGCATTGTTTTTAAACCCAGCACTGTTACACCGCTATCCGCAATCGCTTTGTTTGAGATTATGGATGAAGTCGGCCTTCCAAGGGGTACGATTAATCTGGTAATGGGTTCTGGTTCAACGGTAGGACATGAGATTGCAGCAAATCATGATGTGGATATGGTTACCTTTACCGGAAGTACCGAAGTCGGTCAAAGTATTGCGAAAGCAGCAATTGGCAATTTAAAAAAGGTTGGGTTAGAGCTTGGTGGCAAATCACCAAATGTAATATTTGCAGATGCAGATTTTGAAGGAGCTGTAGAATGGGCTATGATTGGTATTTTCTTCAATCAGGGTGAAGTATGTTCCGCAGGGTCTAGAATCATTATAGAGGAAAGCATTAAGGATAAATTTGTAGAACGGTTGGCTCAACGAGCGAATGCAATGACCCTTGGAAACGGACTTGATAATCCGGATATGGGGCCTTTGGTTTCAGAATCACATATGCTCACTGTATTGGAGTACATAGAAAAGGCAAAAGCAGAGGGGGCAACCTGCGTTTGTGGCGGTTATCGTTATACGGAAGGAGATTGCTCAAAAGGATATTTTGTCAGACCTACCATCTTTGACAACTGTACCTCTGATATGACAGTTGTGAAAGAGGAAGTATTTGGACCAGTGGTTACGATACAAACCTTTACAACGGAGGAGGAAGCCATCCGGCTTGCAAATGACACCATCTATGGTTTGGCAGGAGCAGTCTTTACAACCGATGGCGCAAGAGCACTTCGGGTTGTAAAAGAAATTAGGGCAGGTATCACCTGGATAAATTGCTATAATCCAACCTTCAATGAGGCTCCGTGGGGCGGATATAAAATGAGTGGATATGGCAGAGAGCTTGGAATACAAGGCTTGGAAGAGTATCAGGAAGTAAAGCAAATTAATATCAATCTTAATCCAGGAATTGTCGGATGGTATGAAGAGAGATAAAGGTTAGATGGAGGTAATTGTGAAACAATTTCGACTTAGGACAACAATTCAAATATATGAACGTTTCGAGGAATTCTTAACTACATTTCTCATTGGACAGGACGATTTAATTATTACAAGCGGACACACAATTGAGAAGCATTTGAAAAAGAAGGAACTTGAAGCCACCATAATTAACCTGAGATTGTTTGGGACTGGAGAGCCCACCGATGCCGTAGTGGAGGCAATTTATAATGAAATAAAAGGAACTGCCTATAAAAGAGTAATTGCAATTGGAGGCGGCTCAATTCTGGATGTTGCAAAGCTGTTTGTACTTGAAAATGTTAGTCCTGTACAGGAACTATTTGAAAGAAAGTTAGAAATAATAAAGGCGAAAGAATTAGTTTTGGTACCAACAACTTGTGGAACAGGCAGCGAGGTAACTAACATATCAATCCTGGAATTGTCTGCCAAGAAAACGAAGTTAGGCTTAGCGGTTGATGAACTATATGCAGATTATGCCGTACTAATTCCTGAGCTGTTAGATACCCTTTCCTTTGTTGACTTTGCAACCAGTTCCATTGATGCATTCATTCATGCAATTGAGTCTTTTTTATCTCCCAAAGCAAATGAGTTTACTGAACTATACTCAAAAACTGCTATGGAAAAAATACTAAAGGGATATCAGGCGATTGCGGCAGATGGTGAGAAGGCGAGATTTCCACTCATGAAAGATTTTCTACTTGCCAGTACTTATGCCGGAATCGCATTTGGAAACGCTGGCTGTGCTGCGGTGCATGCTCTAAGTTATCCATTGGGTTCCGTTCTTCATGTTGCACATGGTGAAGCAAATTATACTATGTTTTATGCAGTGTTTCAAAAATACCAATGTTTAAAACCAGAAGGGAAGATAAAGGAGTTAAATTATTTCTTATCACAGGTAATTGGCTGTAAGGAAGCACTAGTATATCGGGAATTAGATAAATTATTTGCAGTAATTCTAAAGAAAAAGTCGTTGCGGGAGTATGGTGTATCCGTTTCACAAATTTATGAATTTTCTGATTCGGTTCTGCAAAATCAAAAGAGATTGATGGCAAATAATTATACTACCTTAACCCGTACGGATGTGTTTGAAATTTATCAATCAGCATATTAGGAGAATTATTGTCCTTGTCTGCAACCAAAGAGAAAGAGTTATGAAACATAACATAAACCTGCAGATTTTCCATTTGCAGGAACCTAGAAAAGGAGGATTTTATTATGAAGCGTCAATTTATGTTCTTACTAGTTGTGTTACTATCAGTTCTACTAATTGGTTGCAGCGAGAATCAGTCATCAAAAGACAACCCGGAGGCAACGAATGCCACACCCATTGTTACAAAGGAAGCAGACCCTGCGGTTGCCGTTACAATAACAACACCCCCTACTATGGCACCTGAACCCGAACAAATTGCTGATACGGAGGTCTATGTGTTTATTGCAGCCAGCCTTAGTAATGTAATGGAAGATATTGCAGTGAAATATAATGAAGTACAGCCCAACGTAAAAATCACTTACAATGCAGATAGCTCTGGAACATTACAGACACAGATTGAAGAAGGTGCTGAATGTGATATCTTTTTCTCGGCAGCCACCAAACAAATGACCACATTGCAGGAAGAGGGCTATGTAACAGCGGAATCCATTGTTAATTTACTGGAGAACAAAGTTGTGCTAATCAAGCCTACAGGTACAGAGACCAAAGTCACTGGTTTTGAAAATATTTACGAGGCACAGAGCCTTGCACTTGCAGCAGAAAGTGTTCCGGTTGGTGATTATGCACGTCAGATTTTCCAAAATCTTGGCATCTGGGATAAGGTTCAAGAGATGGAAATTAATGAAGGGAGCAATGTCACAGCAGTTCTAAGTGCTGTCAGTGAGGCAAGTAATGAGGTGGGTGTAGTTTATGAAACAGATGCCAGATCAACGAAGGACTTGGTGGAGGTAATCACTGCTGCGCCAGAGGGAAGTCTTAGCAGCCCTGTTATTTATCCCGTAGGAAGAGTTATTAATTCTGAAGCAGACGATATTCAACAGAAGGCAGCAGATGATTTTATCCAATTCTTGTCCACCGATACAGCAAAAACACTTTTTGAAGAATATGGTTTTACTATTTCGAATAAATAAACGATGCAACCAGGAAGGGTGATTTAATTTGGTAGACTTAATCAACAGCATAGATTACAGTCCCCTCTACATATCCATCAAAACAGGTATTGTTGCTACAGGTATCGCTTTCTTTCTGGGCATCTTTGCAGCCAGACTTGTTATGAATGCAGGCAAACGCTTAAAAATGATAATTGATACAATTCTTACGCTACCGTTGGTCCTGCCGCCAACGGTAGCTGGCTTTTTTTTATTGATTTTATTTAGTTTAAGGAGGCCTTTTGGTAAATTTCTATATCTTAATTTTGATATAAAGATAGTCCAAACCTGGGCTGGCTGCGTGATTGCTGCTGGTGTTATCGCATTTCCTTTAATGTATCGGAATGCCAGGGCTGCCTTTGAACAGGTGGATGTTAATTTAATTCATGCAGCGAGAACTTTAGGTTTGACAGAATTTAAAATCTTTTGGAAACTAATTCTTCCCTTATCACGTCCAGGAATTATATCCGGAACGGTACTCACTTTTGCACGAGCAATTGGTGAATACGGAGCCACCTCTATGCTTGCCGGTAATATATTAGGTAAAACCAGAACGATGTCGGTGGCGATAGCTTCTGAAGTGGCAGGCGGAAATTATTCAGTTGCAGGATTTTGGGTAATACTTTTAGTAATCCTGTCTTTTCTTATTATTTACTTAATTCATGCATTCTCTGGAGGAGATTCTAAATCAAATCAAAAGTGGGAATAGGTTCATTTTCCGATTAGACGGAATTGTAACTATTAGAGAACATTGTTCATTTCCTTGACTTAGGATAATTTTTCATTTATAATTAGTTGAATGTATAAAATTCAGCAATGGTGCACACGGAATGCACCAAATTAGCATGAAAGAGTGTGTGTCTATGTTGAAGAGTATGACTGGCTTCGGACGCTGTGAGATTGTACAGATTGATCGTAAAATCACAGTGGAGATGAAAGCCGTAAATCACAGATACTGTGATATATCTATTAAAATGCCCAAGAAGCTTAGTTTTTTTGAGGCAGGTATCCGTAATGTACTGAAACAGTTTATTGGAAGAGGTAAAATTGATGTATATATTACCTATGAGGATTATACCGAGAATAATGTCTGTGTAAAGTATAATTCAGATTTAGCAAGAGAATATCTTTCTAATCTGGAAAAGATGCGTGATCAGTTTAATCTTGAATTTGATATTCGAGTATCCGCTCTATCAAGATATCCAGAGGTCCTTACATTAGAAGAACAGACCATCGACGAAAAAGAATTATGGGCGATGGTGGAACAGGCTGTACGGACAGCAGCAGAACGCTTTGTTGAAACCCGAATTGTTGAAGGTGAAAATCTAAAGCAGGATATTATTTCAAAGTTGGATGGAATGCTTCGATTGGTCGATTTTATTGAAACCCGCTCACCTGAGATTGTTTCAGAATACCGTAAAAAACTTTATGCAAAGGTTTCAGAGCTTCTTGGAGATACCCGCGTAGATGAAAGTATCATGTTAACCGAAATTACAGTATTTGCTGATAAAATTTGTGTAGACGAAGAAACGGTAAGATTAAGAAGTCATATTCAGAATATGAAGGAAACCCTAAATGACAGTGATAATGTTGGTCGTAAACTTGATTTTATCGCACAAGAGATGAATCGGGAAGCTAACACCATCTTATCGAAGGCAAATGATTTGGAAGTAACCAACAAAGCAATTGACCTTAAAACTGAAATTGAAAAGGTTAGAGAGCAAATTCAGAATATCGAATAGAAACAGCAGAAAAGAGGAATAACTTTGAATAAGCTAGTAAATGTAGGCTTTGGAAATGTTGTTAATTCGAATAAAATAATTAGTATCATTAGTCCTGAGGCTGCACCAATAAAACGTTTGGTACAGTCGGCAAAGGATACGGGAATGGCAATTGATGCTACCTGCGGGAGAAGAACAAAGTCGGTAATCGTGACAGAAAGCGGACATTTGGTATTATCCTCGTTGCTTCCGGATACAATAGCAGGCAGAGTGAATCAAAAAGAATTAATGGATAGCCTGGAGTCATCCTCCATTGATTAATTTGGCGAAAAAATTAGAGTTTTTAATATTGGAAGGAGTTATAAATATGTTGCATCCATCATATACAGATTTAATGCGAGTAGTAAATAGTGAGGTAGAACCAGGAGAACAGCCAGTCGTTAATAGCAGATATTCTATCGTAATTGCAACAGCAAGACGAGCTAGACAGATTATTGACGGTGCAAATCCATTGGTTGATGTAGCTTATCCAAAGCCATTATCTATTGCAGTTGAAGAGTTAAATCGCTCTAAAGTTAAGATTGTTGGCGATGATGAAGTAAAAGATACTAGCGTTGCTCAATAACTCCATACACGTATTACCATAAAAGTTTACCAGCACTTTCATATTAGTTCTATGAAGGTGCTTTATCGTGTATTGATAATTTAGGACATGTGAGAGAGGTAATTGCTATGTCAAATCATCAGGATGAAGAATTAAAAAAAGAGTTTGATGAAGTTCTAGACCCCAAGGAAGTGGAAGTAGATGCTTCTATTCAAGAAGAGAATACTGTCGCTTTTGAAGAGCCTTATTTTGATAATGCAGAAAATCAGGAAGAGCCGAAGAAAAAGAATAATTCCAGGGGTGTTCTCTATGATTTAATCTTTTATGCAGTACTGATTTTCGTATGCATTTATATCTTACCCAACTTTGTTTTACAACGAACCATTGTTGACGGGGCGTCTATGGAGAATACCCTTCATAATGGCGAACAATTATATGTTGAGAAGATAACCTATCATTTCGATGCAGTTGACCGGTTTGATATCATTGTATTCTATCCGTTCGGACGTGAAAACAGTGAGTATTATGTGAAGAGAGTAATTGGATTACCTGGAGAAACGGTTCAAATTATAGGAAGTGATATCTATATAAACGGTGAAATTTTAGAAGAGAGTTATGGCAAAGAACCTATTTTAGATCCTGGCAGAGCAGCTCAGCCAATCGTATTGGGTGAAGGTGAATATTTTGTTATGGGTGATAATCGAAACCATAGTAGAGACAGCCGTTTTGAGGAAGTTGGAAATGTAGAGAAGAAGAACATAGGCGGAACAGTTATTCTTCGAATTAAACCATTAAGTAAATTTGGTACCGTAGATTAAGAATAAATGGATTTCAATTTGTTCTTGCAATTTACATATGAATTCGATAGAATAATTAATGTTCTGACTTGGCAGGAGTCATTCATATGAAGGTGATTAAGGAGCATATAAAAACAGGAAGCTTCAAACAATACTATCTTTTATATGGTAGTGAAGAATATCTAAAGAAGCTCTACCGAGATAAGTTAAAAAACGCGCTTCTTCCTGATGGCGGAGATATGAACTACTCCTATTATGAAGGAACTGGAATTGATGTCCGAAAGATTGCCGAAGATGCTCAGACACTTCCTTTCTTTTCAGATCGAAGATTAATTTTAATTGAGAATAGTCATTTATTTAAAAACCAAAGTGACCTTAGCGAGTTAATTTCACAGATACCGGAAAGTTCTGTTGTTGTCTTTGTGGAAACAGAAATTGATAAGAGAAGCAAATTATTTAAACTTGTACGAGATCATGGAACTGTTTCCGAAATGAATGGTATGGATGAGCAGAATTTGAAGCTTTTTGTAGCATCACTTTTAGAACAGGAAGGCAAGAAAATTACAGAAACCAGTATCTTATATCTTTTAGACAGAACCGGTACTGATATGATGAATATTTGCAATGAGGTTGAGAAGATCATTAGTTACACTATTGGACGGGAGATTATTACTACAGCTGATATTGATGCTGTTGTGACGGCACAGGTTCAGGGTAAAATATTTCAAATGATTGATGCAATTGCCGGAAAACAATCTAACAAGGCGCTTATGCTTTATTATGATTTGTTATCCGTAAGAGAAAAACCTATGTCTATTTTATATCTTATCATTCGGCATTTTAATATTCTTATGCAAGCGAAAAATCTGCAGGCCTTAGGTTATAATTCTTCTTCCATTAGCGAGAAAGTTGGAGTTCCACCCTTTGCAGTAAATAAGTATTTAGCGCAAGCTAAGAATTTTAATACCAAACGTTTAAAGGAAGCATTGGAATTTGGTACAGATGTTGAAGAGCAGATAAAGACGGGCAGAATGGTTGAGAAGATCGGCGTTGAGTTATTCATTATTACCTTTAGCAAGAAATAAATATATCATAGTTATTTTTTTCATCTATATTAGTTTATACTTAATAAGTTGTTTCCTCTTTCCTATGATTTCAGTGTTTTTACATTGAAATTGCTGATAAGAGTTAACATATATATGGAAGCGTATCGAAGTGGTCATAACGGCCCTGACTCGAAATCAGGTAACCTTAACGGGTTCGTGGGTTCGAATCCCACCGCTTCCGCTCATAATGCTTTTGATAAAAAGCAGAGAAACAAGCCGAACAATTTCTCGTTCGGCTTGTTTTGTATTGTAAGTAAAAACTGGGGGACTATATTTTAACACTCCGGTAAAATAGGGGGATTTTTATGTCAAATTTAATTGATGCAAAGAATGCTTCATCGCGTAATATCTTTACAGGAACTATGGCGGATATGAAGTGGCCTGATATCAAACGCTCTGCGGATGAAGACGCAATTGTTCTATTACCAATGGGTGTCATTGAGGAACACGGTCCTCATTTATGTTTAGCGACAGATATTTATACTGCACACATTTACTGCATATCCGTTAAGCAAAAACTTGAAGAAAAAGGATATACAGCTATAATCGCGCCTCCTTTTTACTGGGGTATTTGTCAGTCAGCAAGAGGGTTTATCGGTTCCTTCAACATACGGATGGAAACCGCTCAAGCTCTGCTATTCGACATTCTTTCTTCGTTGAAAGATTTTGGTTTCAAGTGTGTATTCGGCGTAAACGCACATGGGGATATTGAGCATCAAGTTGCCGCTATGAAGGCATTTAAGGATGCGTGTGATATGCTGGAGATTACCGCATGTTTCCCGTATCAAGAGTTTATGTTTCAGCATTTCGGACTAAGCAGCAAGGAACCTTGCTTTTATGTAATAGAACCGCAAACAATAAAAGTAAGTACTGCAGCGATCCCGGATATACATGGCGGTGATATGGAAACCGCAACGATTAATAAGTTTTATCCGCATTTGGTTGATACCGAAAAAGCCAAATCATTGCCTGATGTAGCGCTTGGTGATAACTTTGAAGCATGGATGTTTGGTGGTCAGCTTAAGCAACTTTCACCGCAGGGCTACCTGGGTTCACCCGCGAGTTATGAAGGCGTTACTATTACTGAACATGTGGAGGATTTCTCACACAGGACATCGGAAGCAATTTTAACACGTATTAACCAACTCTGAAGAAAAGTATAAGACTGATAGAAGAAGGATTAAGTGAGCCAAAATATATGTTTTAGAAAAATAGTGGTCTGTGAAAGAAAACTAATAACTTCTCCGTCTAAAGAGTTGTCAGTTCATAGAATTGTGAACTGACAACTCTTTTTTAGGATTCTACCATAATAAGTTTCCTCTTTTTTATACTAATAGCCATTATAAAGTCATATTGACAAAATTAGATTTGATACATATAATTAAGTCATATCGAATATTATAGATATGAAGTGAGGTAAATGATATGAAAAATGAACATATTGAAAATGCTAAAGTATTTAAGGCTTTTTGTGATGAAAACAGACTTCAGATACTGGAATTACTACAAAATGGTGAAAAATGTGCCTGTGTATTACTAGAAAAGTTGGAGATAGGGCAGTCCACACTTTCTCATCATATGAAGATATTAGTTCAAAGTGGTATTGTCAGCGCACGTAATGAGGGAAAATGGACGTATTATTCAATTTCTGTACAAGGAGCGCAATATGCAAGAGAATTGCTGTTTAAATTAACGAATGTGTCTAGTGAAGATACCGAATATGTTAAGTGTGAATAGAGGAGAACGACTGTAGGCAAAACGTTATTTAGATAAGATTCGTTAAACACGCAGTTCAAAGAAAGTATTATAATTAAAATAAGAGAATGAGGTTAATCGCATGGGTAAAAATGCAAAGTTAGGCTTTCTTGATCGATTTCTTACATTATGGATATTTACTGCTATGGCACTGGGAGTTGTATTAGGTTATATTTTTCCTGGCATAGGCAAAACTATTGAAGGATTGAGTACAGGAACCATCTCATGGCCTATCGCAGTAGGATTAATTGTGATGATGTATCCGCCACTGGCAAAGGTTAAGTATGATAAGATCGGTGAAGTTGCAAAGAACAAAAAAGTATTCGCCTTATCTTTACTGCAGAATTGGGTTATTGGTCCGATATTAATGTTTGTTCTGGCCGTAACATTTCTTCCTGATTTATCTGGTTTTGCTATGGGACTAATAATTATAGGTTTAGCTAGATGTATTGCTATGGTTATCGTATGGAATACGCTGGCTAAGGGCGATAATGAATATTGTGCTGCCCTAGTTGCGTTAAATTCGATTTTTCAAATTCTATTATACTCCGTTTATATTTACTTCTTTATATCACTGCTGCCGAAATTACTTGGATTTTCCTGGGGCGGACAGACCGTTAGTATTTCTATGTGGGATGTGGCAAAAAGTGTTCTGATCTACTTGGGAATTCCTTTTGTTGCTGGTTTTCTTACCAGGTTTAGTTTGACCCGTACGAAAGGTCCGGAATGGTATGAAAAACACTTCATACCCAAAATATCTCCATATGCGCTTATTGCTTTATTATATACCATAGTTATTATGTTCTGTACAAAGGGAGAGCAGATAATAAAGCATCCGCTTCATGTAGTAAGAATTGCAATTCCATTGTTAATCTATTTTATAATTATGTTTCTTGTTAGCTTTTACATATCCTATAAGAGTAAGTTTAATTATGAGCAATCGATAACATTGTCCTTTACCGCAGCCAGCAATAATTTTGAATTAGCAATAGCAGTTTCTGCAGCTGTTTTTGGCATTGTCTCTGATCAAGCTTTTGCAGCTGTTATTGGACCTTTAATTGAGGTGCCAGTTATGATTGCCTTGGTAAATGTAGCATTTTCTTTAAGAAGAAAATTTTATGAAGGGAGTAAGGAATGATTATGTTGCCAAAAGTAGCTTTTATTTGCGTTCATAATTCGTGTCGAAGTCAAATAGCGGAAGCACTCGGAAAGTATTATGGCGCAGAGGTTTTTGAATGCTATTCAGCAGGGACAGAAACAAAACCTCATATTAACCAGGATGCAGTAAGGTTGATGAAAAAGCTTTTTAAGATTGATATGGAAGCCACACAATACTCTAAGCTTTTAGAGGAAATTCCAGAAGTTGATATTGTAATTACTATGGGATGTAATGTGAATTGTCCCTACCTCCCTTGCAAAGAAAGATATGACTGGGGGTTGGATGACCCCAGCGGTAAAAATGATGAGGAGTTTGAATTGGTAATTGAAAAGATAAGGACTAACATATTTAAATTAGTTGAAAAGCTTAGTCTTAATGAGACAAACCAGAGCCAAACGGCTACGATAGAAGATGAAAACTAGTGTTTCTATGACAATATAAAATGGAAATGTATGGTGTATTTATTCCACCTATGGTACAATAAAGCCCAAAAGAATTAGTAATAATTATGAGCATTAGATATTGTTATCAATTTATTGACAATATGAAAAAAGATGAGAAGGAGACAGTATATGAATAGAGGTATCCTGGTAACTGGTGGAGGACATGGTATTGGTAAACAAATATGCATGGATTTTATAGAAGCAGGCGATAAGGTATGTTTCATAGACTTTGATGAAAAGAACTCCCGTGACTTTATAATAGACAAGCCTGATTTGTATTACTTTTATGGTGATGTAGCTAATCCTGACTGTCTTCGTGACTTCGTTCAGTTCAGTCTGGAGAAACTTCAAAGAATCGATGTTCTGGTCAACAACGCCTGTAGAGGAAATAAAGGAATATTAACTGATTTGTCCTATGAAGAATTTGATTACACCATATCCGTAGGCTTAAAGGCACCGTATGAATTGAGTCGTCTTTGTAAAAATGAGCTTTTGAAAAATCGTGGACGAATCATTAATATTGCATCTTCAAGAGCATTCCAGTCAGAGCCAGATAGTGAAGCCTACGCAAGTACAAAAGGCGGAATTGTCGCATTGACTCATGCGTTAGCGATGTCCTTGGGACCGGAGGTATTGGTAAATTGTATTGCTCCCGGCTGGATTAACGTAAATGAAGCTGACGACTTCAGCCAAACAGATAAGGCGGCAATTCCAGCTGGCAAAGTAGGAAGTCCGAAGGATATTTCTAATATGGTGCTTTATTTATGTAATCAGAATTTTATCACCGGTGAAACATTAACCATCGATGGTGGAATGAATAAAAGAATGATTTATCATGGGGATTGGAATTGGCAGTACAAGTTAGAAAGGGAATGATAAGTGAAATGATCGATAGGAAAATAGATAGGAAAATAGATAGGAAAATAGATAGGAAAATAGATATCTACGTTAAGTATAATTAACCTTGGAGGAAGCGGATGGATAAATTAGATTATAAGAAGGATTATAAAGAATTATATTTACCAAAGAATAAACCCGGTATTATTGAGGTACCTTCCATGACTTTTGCTATAATCGAGGGTGAGGGTGACCCCAATGGTGATGAGTTTGCACTTGCAACGCAGGCACTCTATGGCTTCAGTTATACGGTAAAAATGTCTTATAAAAGTAAAGAAGTTCCTACCGGATATTATGACTATACTGTCTTTCCGCTGGAAGGAGTATGGGATTTGGTTGACAAGAGTAAACCAATTACGGATAAAACTAACTTTGCATACTCTATCATGATTCGCCAACCGGATTTTTTAACGAGTGAATTATTTGAAAGATTTATTTTTGAAGTAAAGAAGAAAAAACCGAATACTTATCTTGACAGAATTAAAATCGAGACAATAACCGAAGGATTATGTTGTCAAATGCTTCATTTAGGATCATATGATGATGAACCTGCAAGTTTTGACCTTATGAAGCAGTATTGCGCTGATCATGAATATACCAGGAGTTGCCTTACACATAGGGAAATATATATTTCAGATCCCCGAAAGACCGAGAGCAGTAAATTGAAAACTGTGCTAAGGTTTCATGTAAATAAAAAGATATAAAATATAATAATTTTACCTTATCAGGATAAAAAGTGTATCTTAATAAATCAGCAGTATTTGTCAGCCTATGATTTATTAAGATTAAAATACAAATCCTTTGAAATAAATAGCTGAATTATTTATCCAAAAACATCATATATATCTAAAGAATATATTTATATTAATAGAAGGTATGTCATGAACGGAGCCTGTGGGAATCATATAGTAAGCGAGGAATACGTTGATTTTATTGCAGATTATGAATTATCGTCTGCTGAAGATCTTATTAGTAATGAAATATGTTATATACCAGTTGATTCAACTTATACTGCAGTATACATGCCACAGCAATTAGTACCACTTCGTCCATGGGAAGAATATGGCTATAAAGTTATAATTCGCTTATTTGGATTACTGGATTTAAAAAGCTTGGAAGATTCAGGTGTTCAAAGACTTAGAAATATACCTGGTATCGAGTTAAGGGGACAGCAGGTTCTAATTGGAATTGTTGATACAGGTATTGATTATACTCATAAGGCTTTCATTAATGCAGACGGTACTACAAAAATTGAATCTATTTGGGATCAATCTATACAAAGTGAAAATCCTCCCGAAGGATTATATTTTGGAACAGAGTATACAAGAGAACAGATCAATGCTGCTCTTAGCAGTAGTAATCCCCTATCCATTGTTCCAAGTACAGATGAGATTGGTCACGGAACCTTTTTGGCTGGTATTGCAGCGGGTAATGCCGATATTGAGAACGACTTTTCCGGTGTTGTTCCAGACTCGGATTTAGTGGTAGTTAAGTTGAAGCCAGCAAAAAAGAGAATAAAAGATTTTTATATGATTGCCGATGATATAAATTGTTATCAAGAAAATGATATTATGTTAGGAGTAAAATATTTAGTTGATACGGCTGCAAAATATAACCGTCCAATTTCAATATGTATAGGCCTCGGTACCTCACAGGGGGCGCATGATGAATATGGAACTTTAACTTCATATCTATCTTCTCTTACACAACTAGATGGTGTGGCAATAACCATAGCTGCAGGGAATGAAGGCAATAGCCGACATCATTTTGAAACCTTAATGCCTGTTGGTATTGATACAGAGACCATTGAATTAATTGTAGGGGCCAACGAACCTGGACTCTATCTGGAAATATGGGGAGATGTTCCTAATACCTTTTCTATAGAAATGATTACAGCCTGGGGGGAAAATGTTCCTTTAATTACACCCAGAATAAATGAGAGAAGAGAAATTAATTTTATTTTTGAGACAACAATCCTTAATATTGATTTTCAATTGGTTGGATCCAGGTCCGGAGCTCAACTGGTTGTAATGAGATTTCAAAATCCAGCCTCGGGAACCTGGCGTATTATAATTAATAAAGTAAATAAGAGTTTAGATTTACATATTAATAGCTGGCTGCCTATTAATGGCTTCATAAGTAATGATACTTTTTTTGTAAGATCTTCTCCATATACAACATTAACTTCTCCTGGTAATGCATTTAATCCAGTTGTTGCAACAGCCTATGATAGTCAAAATGGCAGTCTTTATTTGTATGCCAGCAGAGGATTTACCAGAACTGGACAGATTTCTCCTGATTTAGCAGCACCAGGTGTCAATATCATAGGTCCGATTCAAGGGAATAGTTATGCTCCAGCCTCAG
The DNA here is from genome assembly GCA_047606065.1 of Mobilitalea sp. Lineage (GTDB taxonomy): Bacteria > Bacillota > Clostridia > Lachnospirales > Lachnospiraceae > Mobilitalea. Next base: position 9,713 of record JASGEU010000186.1, on the reverse strand, counting down.
GTACAAGTATTGCAGCTGCCCACACAGCTGGTATAGCAGCAATGTTGCTAGAATGGGGTAAGGTGAAAAGAAATGTTAGGTATATGGATGGAATTGATGTAAAAAATTTGTTAATACGAGGTGCAGATAGAGAGCCTAACAAAATATATCCAAACAGGGAAGACGGATATGGAACATTGGATATATATGGTGTCTTTGATAGTCTTCGAGGAAATATATAAGAAATTTAGCTTTATACTTTATTAAAATATCGTTTATATAAAGTGACCTTAGGTATCCAAACATCCCCTAATAACAGTGCCGTATACAACCAGAGAAGTACTCTTCATAGTAAGTCTCTGGTTGGGAAAAATAATATCAAAAGATTTAATATAATACAAGTAATTCCAATGTCTTCAATATGGTTTCTGCATCCGTTAATGTATCTATAGCCGCAATAAAGTTTTTTTGAAGTAATTCTATTAAGGAAAGAGACTGTATTTCCACTTCTCTCATTAACCAGTTCTTTGTGTCACTGGTAATATAGTTAGAATGAGACAACAAATCTAATAAATCTGGAAGCTTCCGTTCTTGTCTGTCATTCCAATCTATAGATTTAATTGCTCTAGAAAGCCCCCTAATTAAGTTAGCCATATCTGCATGAATAAGATTTTTACCCGACAGCCAGTTTAAAAGCCCGTCTTTTTCTGGTATCTGGATCAGCATACTTGAATTGATTAGCCCCAACGCCTTCAATAATAACTCCTGATGAAGATTTCCTCGATAATAAGCAGTAATAAATTGTTTTTTTTCTTCTTCACTTATACTTTCAAAGGATCCTTTGTACATTGAGTCAGGAGGGAAGTTATTCCTTCTTTCATTTTCTGCTCTTTCTGCCAACTCTAAAATTTCATAGATTGCAGAAGGTTTGGAGGCGACTAAATTAATCTTATCTCCAAATATATCCTGAAGAGCGTCCTTAATCCCTGCTCGCGATGCTTCGCTGCAGGCAATCACTAAATTTTGATTTGAACTTATACCTAATGGAATCGCCATCATTGCTTTAGCCTGCTTGATAGTTAGCTTCTTTAACAAATTTGTATCAATAGCTTCTTTTTTAGGGTTTAATTCATAGTAATCAATAGATTTTTGCGAAGCCAACGTACTAAATAAGGTAGTTTCATCAATAAACCCCAATGCAATTAAGCTTTCCCCCAAGCGGCAGCCTATTTTTTTATGATGGTAGAGTCCAATCTCTAAATGTTCTGGCTGAATCAGTCCTTGATTGATCAGCAGTTTTCCTAACTGTTGTTTATTATCTAAAATAGCACGACTTTGCTCTATGTCATATAGATACACAATATCTTCCGTCAATACATAATAACAATTGACTTTTGTATCATAAATTACTCGTTTATCCGAATCTATTGCCAGATCAACCAACCCCTCTAAGGAATGGATATGAATAATTAACCTATCCCTTATCTCAACACTTCCCTCTGTAATCCATTCTTTAAAACGTACATGCTCCCTCGATGCTTTAGGTTTATGAATTTCATTTATAGTAATCAAAATGAGCAGTAGTATAATAAAAATAAAATTTACGACAAAGGGTATAATGTTTTTCTTAATCAATTCAAGGATTGCATTGACTAAAGATTGAGGAGCATCTCCTGTCAAAGAAACCTGAGTAACAATCGCTTCTGATTTAGGTATTGTAAAGCTTGTCTGCTGTAAATTAATTGGGAATGAATGAGTAATTATTCTTTCAATGGGCATACCATTGACAACTCCACTCACTGTGATATCAGAAATTATAAGAACTTGAAATATACCATTTTGGAATAATAGTTCCTCACTGATTTTAGTAGCAGCAGCAAAAGCATCAGGTAAATCTAACACAATGCCAGCGGCTTGGTAGTTGGATTGATTATCAGATAATATGAATTCGTTCAGAGAGGTCTCCTTCGTTTTATAACTCCAATACGTCATGGATTTATCATCAATAGACTGAATACAAACCCGAGATATAAGTGTTCCTTGAATTAAACCTTGAGTCAGTCCATCTATCTTTATTATCGGCGTAATCGTTACCATCGGTTCAGAGGCATAGAAATATGCTGCGCTGCCTTGTTCAAAGTAAGTTCCTTTCGGCCAAATCATTAAGTCCTTACCTGAAACAATCTGATATTCTGAATTTACAGACAGAGTAGTCATGGGCATCTCTTCCTTGGGCGGATGGGACTTAATACTGAGATAGGTCCATATAACCGAAGCAAATAATCCAATAAATATGACAGTTATTAATAATTTTGTATTTTGGCTTTTCATCAAGGAATCACCTGGACTTTCCTGCTTGAATTCTATATCTAAAAACATAGTTTAATAACAAATTATATTACGTGGAGCGTTTGCACTATCTGATAACTTTATGGTATAGGTACCACCTAGGTCAGTTGCTAAGAATTGAAATGTAGTTTTAATGCTGGTAACATTATTTATAAGGAAAGAAGAAGCATTTACTGTTTGTCCGGGAGATAAAGTTACCACAATTTGCAGGGGTGAGCTGGCAAGATAGCGAAATTCTACAATTTCATTCCCAATTTTAATACCAAGAGTACTTATAGCATTAAACCAATTAATTTCTGGAGTAATGATTATAGTTAATTTCATAATTTGCAAGGTATTATTAGTTATAGTACCAAAGTTTGTATACCTATTATTCATATTAATTGTTTTATTTTGAAAACCTTCCAGCTTTAGTACACCTTGAGTATCTCCAACAACCCTCAAGGAGGTGTTTCTCTCCAGTTTGCCTGTACTAAGAGCTCCGCTCATAGGCATGGAAAGTATAGCAAATACGATACTTAATATAATAAATATAATAGTAAGTTTTCTTTTCATTTAAGTTTCCTTCTCCCTAATAACTTCGCTTTGGCACGTTTTATACGGCGCTGCAGGACCTTGTCTCTAATTGCTCTCAACGGTATCCAATCTTCAAATCCATGGATGTGATTTAAAATTAATAATAGAATATGAATCCATAATGCCATAGCTAAGCCGGTTGCAAGAACAGCGAAGAACGGACTTGCTTGGTGTAATAATTGTATCCCTGCTCTTGGTAATAAAATCGGGTAATTATATACTTGTACATACCCTTGATAGAGCCCAATTTTATTCTGTGGCGCAACATCAAAAAGAACAGTACCTTCCGAACGAAGCCAAAGATATTCCGGTGCCTCATGAACACTTAAGGGATCAATTCCTGAAACTATCGTCCATACAGGAAAGAATGAATTATTTTTAATCTTCAATACAAGTTGATCTGGTTTATTCAACTCTATTTGATCACCCTGGTTACTTGGATATTCGCTGACAAGATACTGAAGTTTTGATACTCTTGAGCCATGATAAATACTTACAATAATGGTACAAGCGGATAGAATTACAAGGATTTGATAAACATGTCGAAGACGCCACCGATTTCTATTCTTCCTCTTTTTTTTGTTCTTTTTGCCAACAAAAAATGTTAAAATTGCAAAAAGTAGAAATACACCTGATAAATACCTGGAATTATTTCCTAACTTTTCTTGAACATGAGCTGATATATTGCCAAGACCTGGGACAATCAAAGGCTGTCCATTTATTGTCACAACCTTTCCGATAATTTGCTCCTTAATAACCTCTGGTTCCCCATTATCTTGATCCTTATAAGCAGAATTGTCTCCCTTTGTAATATAACCGCTCTCACCAATTGCAATGATACGATGAGTAATATATGGTGCTTTCAGGACCATAGGACGGTACATTATGATATCTCCAACCGCCAGCTTTTTTACAGGACAGACAAGAAACGCGTCATTTACCTTAATTAAAGGCTCCATGCTATTAGAATATACATATGTTAGAATAGGAGCACCATTGGTTTTTGCTCTGACGCTTATGACAGCGAGGATTAATATTAAACCAATTAGTGCTCCATATAAAAGTTGTTTCATCTCATTTTACCCAAATGACCTATATTAATATGAAATCATATAAGGTTATACTTCTTTCTGGTACAATTTCTATTACTTCGCTTCAACACGTAATACAGCATTCAAGGACTTCAAAGCTTCCTGTCCGTTGGTATTGATTGTAAAATAAAAATCACTGGAACCACCAACGCCGATAGTAGCATTCGTGTTATTTGCAGGAGCAAGAGTTATAGCATTATTATTGCCCGTTTCGTTAGTCATTGATACACTAACAGGTACATCAGAATTATTTTTTATTTTAAATACACCACTGGAAGAGGAACCAATTGTAAAGATAGCATCTGTATTGAAACCGCTGTTCGCATTGCTATTAATCGCCTCATTTAAGTTTAAAGAAACCTTACCATTTGCATCTGTTTTCACAAGACCTGGATATTTGGACGTATTGGTAATTTGTATTGCTACATTCGCATCTGTATCTACAAGAATTTTTCCTGCTTTAACAGTACGATCAAAAGATACAGCAGATAGGGCTGCAGATCCAACAGCAGCAACGATAAGAGCAGCAACGATTAATAAAGCAGCCAATTTAAACTTTTTCATAAATAACCTCCACTTATATATGTTATGTTAATGAGTAATCTCTGAATCTTTTAAGTGAAACAAAGATCATACTGACAGGGTATATCGTTACCCCTAGTATGTATTCTATTACCTTACAACTATATCCTCGTTAAAATTATTTATTTTGTTTACAATGTTTATTGTATAGCACCTAAAAGAAACTAACAATGTAAAGATATTACCAAAAGAGTAAGTACTTACCCCTGGTTCATCTCCATTTATCATAATAATCCAAATGCATAATTAAAAGAATAAATTCACAATATATCTAAAGAGTTTATTAATTATTATTATAAGGGAAGACATAATGAAATTTATAAGACGTTATAATGGAATAAAACCAAGATTTAGCGAAGACTATCTAATTGAGAACTTTTCTCTTCCGAATGCGATTCTTGCACCATGCTTTGTTTTTTTATGGATTATTTTGCATAATGAAATGCCTTACGCACATAAGTTGATCTTTGGAGCAAATGCTCTTATGTATTTATTCTTATATTTTTTATTGCGTGCAAGTAGTTTTTTCAAACGTAATAGAAAGCTACTTTACCAGGGGGCCTATATTATTACCAGTGCTATAGCCTTTTACCTAACGTACTACAATGGATTTAAAGTGGACTATACCATAATGCAGATGATGATTTCGATTTATATTTGCATTAGCTTTGAAGATATCTATTTTTTAATTTACTATTTAATATTTATCGTTACCAGTATGGTAGCCGTTCTTATCTTTAGAATTTATAATAATCAGTACAATGAATATGAATTAACCTTCATAATCTGTTTTGTTGTATTAGCAATTGCAGCTGTTATACTTCATAGGACCAGAGACAGAGATTTGAGGAACTTATATGAAATGGCATATTATGATCCGTTAACTGGATTGGCAAACCGTAGATATCTACAATCCTATTTAGTAGGTGAAATGGAAAAAAACAAATTAGAATATCGGATAATATCAATTCTATTTATAGATATTGATAACTTTAAAAAAATAAATGATACTATGGGTCATAGTTATGGAGATTTAATACTTGCAAAGATTGCAAATACCATTCTTTTATGTCTGGCAAAAGAGGACTTTTTAGCAAAATACGGTGGGGATGAATTTGTAGCTGTCCTGTCAAGTTCATCCCAAAGTTATTCTGAGCAAATTGCAAAAAGAATAATTGAAACCTTTTCAAAACCACTTGTGGTATCAGGTAAAAAAAATGAAATAACTGCGAGCATTGGAATAAGTCAATTTCCAAAGGATGCACAAAAAGGAGAGGACTTAATTCGAAAAGCAGATATAGCAATGTACTACGGAAAATCAAGTGGTAAAAACACCTTTAATTTCTTTAGCAAGGAAATTAGAGAGCGAATCTACAAGAGCTTATTATTTGAAAAAAGCTTAAGGAATGCACAAGCACGTAACGAGCTTGAAATGTATTATCAGCCAATAATAGATCTTAACAGCGGGAATATTATAAGTGCAGAAGCACTAATTCGCTGGAATCATCCAGAATATGGCCTTATCTTTCCGGGTGATTTCATTCCTATAGCAGAAGAGAACGGACTTATAATACCCATTGGAGAATGGGTATTGGCTACAGTCTGTAAACAAAATAAGGAATGGCAACGGATAGGTTTACATCCGATAACAATAGCCGTTAATGTTTCTTACCATCAATTGGCGAGTAATAACTTTATTGTTTATCTGAAAAATCTACTAGAAGAAAGTGGCTTAGAGGCCCATTTTCTGGAGCTGGAGATAACAGAAAGTATTTTACGCAAAGCGAGCGATTTAAAATTATTTGTTGATGAATTAAAGCCAATGGGTATTAAACTTGCTATTGATGATTTTGGAGTAGGTTATTCCTCCTTGAGTATATTGCAGCATGTTGATTTTAATAATCTAAAGATTGATATGTCATTTATAAGAGAAATACCAATTAATCCAAAATCAGTAGCAATGGTTAAAACAATAATAGAAATCGGAAAAATTATTGACTGTAAAATCACAGCTGAAGGAGTAGAATTACCGGAACAGGTTGAATTTTTAAAAAAGAACCAATGTAGTAACGCACAAGGATATCTTTTTAGCACTCCCATAAATGCAAAACAATTTGCAGAACTTCTTGCTAATTATGGACTATCCAGAGAGTAATTATAAGGAAATAAATAAATGGGCTGCTGCACTAATTGTTTAGTAACATTAGTGCAGCAGCCATTTATAAGTTGCATTATTGACTTAGTTCTTGATACAAGGAGTTTAATAGAATTTTATTAGAATCCTGACTTAATTCCCAAATCATGACTCCACCAAGATTTTTTTGCTTTACATATTTTGCTTTTTCAGCCATTGATTGTTCATCTTCATAAGTAATAAAGGTAGAACCGTTAAATAGATAAGGAACTTTCGAATCCTCGTGATAATAACGTATATATTCCGGTGCCTTCAAATAGTTAGTTGCAACATTTGCATAACTGATGGAAGAGCCTCCTGAATAGGTCTGGTATAATCCTTGATTTATATTGGTTACTGACTTGTATATGAAGCCATAGAAGGGTACTCCCATAATTAGCTTTTCCTTAGGAAAACCAGTTTTTAACCAGTCATTTATAGCAGTATCTACGCTTATTCTATAGGGCTGTAATGGGTCATTGCTATAAAGTGGAGCATTAAAGTTGGTATATGGCTCCCAGGAACCATGGATATCATAGGTCATGATATAAGCGTAATCTACATATTTATTAATCTCCATTAATTCAATATTTTTTACATACCAGCTGCCTGCCGCTCCTGCAAAAGTAAGTTTATACTCTTTACCATCAAGGACTTCCTGCTTATCAAGCTTTTCTCTTAAAGTCTTTAACAATAAGGTAAAGTTTCGCTTATCCTCTGGCCTTTTTATATTCGTGGAAAGACCGCCACTCACTGGGTACTCCCAATCAATATCAATACCATCAAAACCATATTTAACTATAAAGTCTATACTACTGTCTGCAAAAATATTCCTGGACTCCTCTGTAAGAGCAGCATCAGAGAATCTCGCTGACCAGGACCATCCGCCAATAGAAATAATTGTCTTAAGCTTAGGATTAATAAGCTTGAGCTTATTTAGCTGTTTAATATTGGCTGCATCTATATCTGGATATCCCAAAGTAACTTTAAGATCGCTACTAATATTTGCAAAGGCATAGTTAATAGTAGTTAATTTCTTAGCATCAATTTTATCAGGAGTAAACCCGGAATATTTGGACCAAGCCGCATAATAGCCTACAATTTCTGTTGAGGAATCGGATGAGTTATCTGTAGGAAGTTCTTGCGGTACTGTGGGTGTTGTGGGGGCTGTAGGTATTTCAGGTTCTATGGGTGTCGGTGGAACTGAAGGTGTTGCAGGTACCGTGGATGTTGCGGGTACTGTGGTTGTTGTTTGTTCTATGGGTGTCGATGGAACTGAAGGTGTACTAGGTGCCGTTGTTGGAATAGGTGTTTTAGTAACTGTAATTTTACTGGAAAGTTTTACACCGTCTACAGTAGCAAAGATTGTTACTTTTCCTGGAGCCTTGGCAGTAACCTTACCTATAGCGGAAATAATTGCAATAGATTTATTACTGGAAGACCAAATAATCTTACCTTTTGCTCCAATAACATTTAAAGTCTTGGTATCATTGACCTTAAGAATTATAGAAGAACTGCTGATTTTAACGACAGTAATTTGGGAGTATAATTTTTTACCGCTTACAGAAGCTGTTATCTTGGTAATACCAGGAGCCTTAGCAGTAACTTTACCCGTCGAGGAAACAATAGCTACAGACTTGTTACTAGAACTCCAGTTTACTTTATTTTTTGTTCCCTGAACGGTTAGTGTTTTATTGCTGCCAATAGATAGCGTTGCTGCATTGCTGCTCATCTTAATGGTTGCAGCTTCAGCAAATGTTCTTTCTGTTATTTGAAAAAATAATATAATGAAAAAAATAAATAGTATAGATAATACTTTTTTTGTATATTTCAAAGGGAAACCTCCTTATATGCGATCTTTGTTTAATTGTAATCTATTATATTTTGAACATTTAAGTTGTTTACAATATTTATTATAGTGTTTAATAGTTTATACTTCATTAGTTGATTACTGGGAGTAAGATAAGCAGGAGGGGAAGGGTAGAGGATATAGAAAAGTTAAAATTCAAGAAGTAACCTCAATTTGATAATACATTTATAAATTATTGTAATTAAAATTTATATAAATGAATTAGAAAATGGTAAATTTTACTTGTTAAACTATTGGAAGATTTATGCGATAATATGTTTATACATATGATAAGGAGTACAATCATTGAAAATTACAAAAGCAAAGTCTAATCTAATACTTATTTCGTTAACTACATTGATATTCTTATTGTTTTCACACCAAACAGCCTATGCTGACGTAAGTAATTTTACATATGAGGCAAATGAAAATGGCATTATAATTACCGGGTACTATGGTACTGAAGCAGATATAACAATTCCAGGAGATATTAATGGTCAGGTAGTTGTAGGAATAAATATGTATGCTTTTTACGCTAATCAAACTATAACAAACCTAGTGATACCAGAGAGTGTCATTTACATAGGAGACAATGCATTCAGCTATTGTCCTAATTTAAGAAGCGTAAAGTTTCTAGGAAATGCACCAACGATTGGAGCACAAGTATTTAGTAATAGTTCCTCCGAATTTAAGATTTATTATGACTCCAATAAGATTGGTTTTAGTAATCCCTGGAATGGCTTTATAACAGAAGCATATACGTCTGAACCAGAAATAACTCCAATCCCTGATCCTGTATTAGTAACGGGAATAACCTTAGATAAATCTTCTGTGACCTTGCTGCCAGGAGATAGCATAAGTATATTACCAACAATCAATCCTTCAAATGCTGCAAATCAAAAGATTATTTGGACAAGCAGTAATCCGGAAGTTTTAACCGTTAGCGAAGCAGGTGTGATCAGTGCTATTACGGCAGGTAATGCCATTATAACCGCAACCACAGAAGACGGTGGATTTACAGCAACCTGTAATGTTGTAGTTTCCAATTTAACTATACCAAGTGGTGAGTTTGCTTCAGCTCAAAATTATGATACAGTTAAAGTTTATTGGTCAG
>JASGEU010000185.1:0-9229 GCA_047606065.1 Mobilitalea sp. | reverse complement strand
GAAGATTTAGCACAATTAATCTTTGACCTTAAAAATGCAAATAAAAATGCAAGAATTTCAGTTAAGCTGGTATCAGAGGCAGGTGTTGGTACCATTGCTGCCGGTGTTGCAAAAGCTGGTGCAGGAGTTATTCTGATTTCAGGTTATGACGGTGGTACAGGAGCGGCTCCAAGAACCTCTATTTATAACGCAGGACTTCCTTGGGAATTAGGCTTGGCAGAGACACATCAAACTCTGATTATGAACGGACTTCGTAATAAAGTGGTAATTGAGACAGACGGCAAGCTGATGACAGGACGTGACGTTGTAATCGCTGCACTCTTAGGAGCAGAAGAATTTGGATTTGCAACGGCTCCACTTGTAACTCTTGGCTGTGTCATGATGAGAGTATGTAATTTGGATACCTGTCCTGTGGGTGTGGCAACACAGAACCCTGAACTTCGTAAAAAGTTTGCAGGTAAACCAGAATATGTTGAAAACTTCATGCGCTTTGTTGCACAGGAATTACGTGAATATATGGCTTTACTTGGCATTCGCAATGTGGATGACTTAATCGGCCGTACCGATTTATTAAAAGTGAAAGCATCAGCAAAGGATGATACAAGAGCAAGCTTAGTGGATTTAAGTAAGGTATTGAATAATCCATTTATAGAAAAAGGCGAAGGCGTACATTTCGACGCGGAAATGATTTATGACTTTGAGCTGGAGAATTCTATTGATGAGAAGGTTCTCCTTAAGAAATTCAAATTAAGCGAAAAGCATGCGCAGAAAGTAAAGCTTCCAATCTCCAATACGGATCGTACCTTTGGAACTATTCTTGGTTCAGAGCTCACCAGGAAGTTTGGAACCAGCCTCAAGGATGACAGTTATGTGATAGAGGCAGCAGGAAGCGGCGGACAGAGCTTTGGGGCATTTATTCCTAAGGGTCTTACCATAGCACTGGAAGGTGATAGTAATGATTATTTCGGTAAAGGTCTTTCCGGTGGTAAATTAATTGCTTATCCTCCGAAGTCAAGTACCTTTAAAGCAGATGAAAATATTATCATAGGTAACGTAGCTTTATATGGTGCAACTAGCGGTAAAGCATTTATTAGCGGTGTGGCAGGAGAACGTTTCTGTGTACGTAATTCAGGTGCATTGGCAGTTGTTGAAGGTGTTGGCGATCATGGCTGTGAATATATGACCGGTGGTAGAGTAGTGGTTCTTGGTAAGACTGGAAAGAACTTTGCGGCTGGTATGAGCGGTGGTATTGCTTACGTTCTGGATGAGAACAGTGACCTTTACAAGAAACTGAATAAAGGTATGATTTCCTTTGAAGCAGTGACAGAGAAATATGATGTGATTGAGCTGAAAGAGATGATTACCGAGCATGTAAAAAATACAAACTCTGCAAAAGGTAAGTTGATTCTGGAGAATTTCGCAGATTACCTGCCAAAGTTTAAAAAGATTATACCTCATGACTATAGACGTATGCTGCTTACCATTGTACAGATGGAAGAAAAGGGACTTAGCAGTGAACAGGCACAGATTGAAGCGTTCTTTGCGAATACTCGTGGTTAATCATCATTTTGCATAAGAAGCAAATACGTAGTCTTGGTAAATTTATTAAAGAGGTTAGAGTGAAAGTGAAATCACTTTCACTCGGAAAGAACCCACTAGCGGGGTCTTTCATAATTTTGCAATGGAGGTAAGTGTATGGGAAAACCAACAGGATTTATGGAATATGTTAGAACGGAAACCGCTTCAGAAGCACCATTAGATAGAATCAAACATTTTGATGAATTCCATCAGCCGCTTTCTATGGAAGATAGAAAATGCCAGGGTGGAAGATGTATGGAATGCGGTGTACCCTTCTGTCAGTCAGGTATGATCATCGGTGGTATGGCTTCCGGTTGTCCGCTTAAGAATTTAATACCCGAATGGAATGATTCCTTATATAGAGGAAATATGAAGCAAGCCTTGGCAAGGCTTATGAAGACAAATAATTTTCCGGAGTTTACCGGGCGTGTATGCCCGGCTCCCTGTGAAGCTGCCTGTACTTGTGGCTTAAATGGAGATCCGGTGACAATTAAAGATAATGAATATGCCATTGCCGAATATGGCTATGAGGCTGGATATATTACAGCCAACCCTCCGTCACTTCGCACAGGCAAGACGGTTGCAGTCATTGGTTCAGGACCGGCAGGATTGTCAGCAGCTGACCAGTTAAATAAAAGAGGTCATAGTGTAACCGTATTCGAACGTTCGGATCGTGTTGGCGGTCTGATGATGTATGGTATACCAAACATGAAGTTAGAGAAGCATGTGATTGAACGACGTGTTGATATTATGAAGCAGGAAGGTATTGCCTTTGTAACTTCAGCAAATGTGGGTGAAAATTATAAGGCAGAGGATATATTACAAGAGTACGACAGCGTAATTCTTGCTTGCGGTGCTTCTAATCCCAGAGATATCAAGGCACCAGGCAGAGAGGCGAAAGGCATTTATTTTGCAGTAGATTTCTTAAAGTCTGCTACAAAGGATCTGTTAGATGCAGGAACGACCACTGTAGCTCACATGGACTCCTTTACCCTAAGTGCAAAGGATAAGAAAGTATTGGTTATTGGTGGCGGTGATACCGGTAATGACTGTGTGGGTACCTCCATTCGTCAGGGTGCTGCTTCGGTATTACAGCTTGAAATGATGCCAAAGGCTCCAGATAAAAGAGCAGAGAACAATCCTTGGCCGGAATGGCCAAAAATCTGCAAGACCGATTACGGTCAGCAGGAGGCGGCAGCAGTTTTTGGCAGTGACCCAAGACTTTATCAATCAACAGTGAAAGAATTTATTGCAGATGAGAACGGTAATCTTTGTAAGGTTATAATTGTTCGCTTAGAGAGTAAGTTTGATGAAGCTACTAAGAGAATGAATATGGTTGAAGTTGCTGGAAGCGAGCAGGAGCTTGAAATAGACCTGGTACTGATTGCAGCAGGTTTCCTTGGCACTCAGTCCTATATCGCGGAGGCATTTGGCTTAGAACTTGATGGAAGGACCAACGTAAAGACAGAGGTTGACAGGTACCAGACTAATGTCGATAAGGTATTTACCTCAGGTGATATGCGCCGCGGTCAGTCCTTAGTCGTATGGGCAATCTGGGAAGGTCGTCAAGTTGCCAAGGCTGTGGATGCTAGTTTAATGGGATATAGTAATCTGTAAGAAATATAAAATATAGTATGAAAAACACGAAGAATAATGTTCTCAAAGTTTCATTGGAGAAATTATTTTTCGTGTTTTTTGGGTTTTTGCAGGATTGTACAAATAGTCAGCAGCTTCCTTCAGTTAGTGTGGTGTTATACCATCCACTTTCCAATGACCGTCTTCTTGAGTCAATGAGATACTTCCCTTGAAAGTAAATGCTTTAGAAGCATCCTTTTCCGTTTGAACCTGTATAGTAAAATCAAAGCGTTTACCGCCTTCGATAGCATCTTGCGGTTTTAGTTCAATGGAGGACACCTTAAGGTCAGAGTTTTCCTCATAGGCAATTTTTGTTGCTATTGAAGGAATACGGCTGGAGAGGAATTTAGTATAGCCGCTCTCTGTTAATTGTTCACCATATTTCTTTTGAAGATAATCATAAAACAGATCATCGTTTTCCGAGCTCTGTGTAAGTGCGTTGGTCAGGTTTATATAATCTTGCAGTGCAGCACCGTAGGTTTTTGTAAGAACCGACTTAGCAACAGTTTCATATGCTTTAGTCTCGGTTTTTCCCGTAAATAAAACTACTGCGATGATTATAGATGCAATGATTATGCATGCCGCTATAATTATTACTATGTACAAAGCTTTTAATTTTTTCATTTACTTCTCCTCAATATGAATTATTTTTCCCAATTACGTCCGCCCGTTAACCTAAAATAATTACTTCTTTACGAAAAAGAAATATTGCTTTTACACTGTATGTTTATAAATTCAACAGTAAATATATGTATATATTAGTGTAAATTGTTAAATATTTCAATACTTAAAGTATAAAAGTAGATTTTTAATATGCACTATAACAATATACCAACGCCCCACATATACCAATGATATTCTTATATATCACAGCTAAATCAATCGCATTTATCATAAAACATAGTATACAGATATGTGATATATAATTTTTTACAAAAACCTACTTGACAGGAAAGGGTAGTCGTGTTATAATCAATTACATACTAGACATATATGATATATATAATTTAGCTTTGGAGGGTATATATGAACAGCAAAACAATCCGTTATGCATCAAAGTCAATGTTGTGCAGCACATCTACCATGTGTATGATGTGTTGTTTTTGTTGCTTGTTTATGCTTATACCCTTATTAAGTTGAATTTTAACGTCTGCACGAGAAAAAGCGTGGTTCGGAGAAATTCGGAACCACGCTTTTTTTATACATAATGAAAAGTAATAAAAAAGGAGGAAACGACAATGAGTGACTTTCTATCTCCTGTTGGCACACCCTATATCGAAATCCAGGAGCTTACTAAATCCTTCACCGTTAGAAAAGAGAGTTTGGAAGTTCTTAAGGGGATTTCGTTATCCATATCAAAAGGTGATATTTATGGAATTATCGGATTGTCAGGTGCGGGTAAATCTACATTGGCGAGATGCATTAATAGGCTTGAAACTCCGGACTCTGGTCGAATTATCATAGATGGTGTTGACTTGACAACCCTAACTGAACGCCAGCTGCGTATACAGCGACAACGAATCGGAATGATTTTTCAGACCTTCAATCTTTTTGATGCAAAAACTGTCTATGATAATATAGCTTACCCACTCGCTATACGTGGCATAAAAAAGACAGAGCATGACAAGAGGGTCAAGGAGATTGCTGATTTTGTTGGTTTACAAGATAAGTTAAGCTCTTATCCGGGAGGGCTGTCAGGAGGACAAAAACAGAGAGTAGGTATAGCCAGAGCGCTTGCGAATAACCCTGATGTACTCATAAGTGATGAGGCAACAAGTGCCCTTGATCCACAGACAACGTTCAGCATCTTAGAATTGCTCCGTGATATCAATAAAACTCTGGGATTGACCATATTAATGATTACCCATGAATTGGATGTACTCAAATATACGACCAACAATATGGCGGTATTGGAAGACGGAATTATAAGTGAGAAGGGACGAACAAAAGATATCTTTGCCAATCCAAACAGCACCACAGGAAAAATATTTCTAAAGGTGTATTCCGAATTACAAGACGGCTACGTAGAAGGGGGAACTAGTATATGAGTTTGTTGAACACTCCGTTCTGGGAGGTGGTCAGAGCCTCTTTTGCTCCGGGAGTTTGGAAGGAAATCTGGCCAGCAACTCTGGATACGCTCTATATGACCTTTATTGCATCGATTGTCACCTTGTTGTTTGGATTAATTTTTGGTATTGTCTTAACTTTTACCGACAAAGAGGGCTTACGCCCGGTAGTTCCCTTCAATGCTTCTATGGGCGGGATTATCAACTGTCTTCGTTCTTTACCACAGATGATAATGATCATATTAATGATTCCGGTGGCACGTATGGTGTTTGGCCGCTCCTATGGCATAAATTCCTGTATCATTGCTCTTGCAGCTTCCTGTATACCCATGTATGCCCGCATTGTTCAAAGTAGTTTGCTGGAAATAGCGAAGGGGAAGATTGAGGCTGCTAAATCGGTAGGGTCGACCAACTTTCAAATAGTCGTGCATGTGCTGTTGCCTGAGACGCTCCCTTCCCTTATCCGTGGGTTTACCGTGGCAATCATTGCTATTTTATCAATGACTGCACTTGCTGGAAATTTTGGTGCAGGCGGCATCGGTGATATTGCAGTAAGATTTGGATTTCAAAGGTTTCAGCATGATGTCTTGTTTGCCTGTGTTTATATACTGATTGTCTTAGTGCAGGTTATCCAATTTGCAGGGGACTTTGTTTCTAAACTGATTTTAAAAAAGAGGCACCTGATTTAAGGAAGTAGTGTGAATTATAAAAAGTATAATTCACGCGCAGAATTTGTGCTTATGCCCAAATTTAAAGTTTTGTAAGAATGGAGATTAATATGCCAAAAGTAAATTTAACACTGCCGGCGGTGCAGATACGCGAAATACGCCTGAATTCAGTTACAGGCTTTCAGGGAAGGGCCGAGGAACTCGTAAACAGTTCAAAGTGCGGAATGAAAGACAGAAATAGAACGTTTAGCCAGTGCCTGGGATGTTCTACTTCGCAAGCAGCATGTATGACAATTCTGGTGCAGGATGCTGCGGTAATCAGTCATGGTCCGGTTGGATGTTCGTCTTGCTTCCATGAATATGCATTTACATACAGGGTTAATTCACCGCTTCGTAATGTTGAGAATCCGACACAGCGAAAAATATTCTCTACCAATTTACAAGAGAAGGATACGGTTTATGGTGGTAACACGAAATTAGCAGCTGGAATCCGGGAAGTATATGAGCGTTCCAAACCGAATGTAATATTTGTTCTCACAACATGTGCAGCAGGTATTATCGGAGATGATGTGGAGAGTGTCTGTGATGAAGCAGAACAGGAATTGGGTATTCCCGTAGTTGCCATATTTTGTGAGGGTTTTCGATCAAAGGTATGGACGACAGGCTTTGACGCAAGCTATCATGGCATCGCCAGAAAACTGATTGCCCCGGCTCGTGAACGACGTAATATCATAAATGTCATTAACTTTTGGGGAAGTGATATTTTTAAAGAATGGTTTGCACCCTTTGGAGTGACACCTAACTATATAACACCCTACTCAACCTTGGAAGACCTAAAGTGGTCCTCCGAAGCCGTTGGAACAATTCAGGCATGCTCCACACTTGGCTCGTATCTGGGGGCAGCCTTGGAACAGGAATTCGGTGTACCCGAAATTCCGACTGCTCCGCCATATGGGATAGCACAGACTGACAGATGGTTCCGTGCTCTTGGTAAACTTCTTGGCAAAGAAGCTGTTGCTGAAAAGATTATAGTCGAAAAGAAAACGGAGTATATCCCTAAAATTGAAGCACTTCGTGACCAATTAAAAGGCAAGACCGCATATGTCACAGCCGGCGCGGCTCATGGGCACGCATTACTCGATATTTTAGGAGAGTTAGGGATTGAAGCAAAGGGAGCCTCAATTTTCCATCATGATCCGATTTATGACAGTGATCGTGAAGAAAACGACCAGCTTGCCCAACGTGTGGCTGACTTCGGGGATGTACCGAATTTCAGTATTTGTAACAAACAGGAATTTGAACTTGTCAATACGCTGAACCGAATACGACCCGACTTATTGCTTGCCAGACATGGCGGTATGACACTTTGGGGTGCGAAACTGGGTATCCCCTCTCTGCTGATTGGTGATGAGCACTATGGTATGGGTTATGAAGGAATAGTGAAATATGGTGAGCGAATCCTTGAAACACTTGAAAATGATGAGTTTGTAAAAAATTTAGAGAAACACGCTGTTAATCCATACAGCAAATGGTGGCTGAAGCAACCACCTTATACATTCTTACAGGGAGGTCCGAAATCGTGAGTGGGATTATTGAACAAGAGCGTTATACCTGTGCGATCGGGGCATTGCAAAGTGTGGTGGCTATCCCCAAAGCTGTACCAATTTTGCATTCCGGACCCGGTTGCGGCAATATGATTCAAGGCTTTTTTGAACGAGCAACAGGCTATGCGGGAGGCAGCACTGCTCCTTGCACTAACTTCAATGAAAAGGATGTAGTATTCGGAGGAATCGACAAACTGCGGCAAATTGTCGCTAATACATATAAGGTGCTGGATACTGATTTACAGGTGGTAATGACGGGATGTACAGCGGGAATCGTTGGTGACGACATTGAATCACTGGTGCAGGAGTTTCAGGAAGTGGGTAAACCAATTGTAGCAGTAGAAACAGCGGGTTTTAAGTGCAATAACTATGAAGCACACAGTCTTGTGGTAAATGCAATTATCGATCAGTATGTGGCGCTGTATGAGGAGGATAATCCTACCCGAAGCGAGAAAAATACAGTTAATTTATTTGCTTCCATTCCGTATCAAGATCCATTTTGGAAGGGAAACCTTGCCGAATACAAACGATTGTTAGAGGGTCTGGGACTAAACGTGCATGTCTTATTCGGACACAAGTCAGGAGGAGTGAGTGAATGGCAGAGAATACCTCGTGCTAATTTCAATGTCCTGGTGTCACCCTGGTATGGCTTGCCCATTGCGGAACATCTAAAACGGAAATACGGTCAATCCTATACTCAATTTCCTAATATACCAATTGGTGCAAATGAAACAGAGCGTTTTCTGCGGCAGGTATTGGAATTTGCACTGGAACAGGGAGCAGAACTTGATGTTAAGGCAGCGGAGGAGTTTATCAGCCAAGAGAGAAAGGCTTACTATGAGGAAATCGATAATCTTGCCACGTTTCTACTGGAATTCCGATACGGACTGCCGAACCATGTCCATGTAATTCATGATGCAGGATATGTAGTAGGTTTATCGAAGTTCCTGCTTCACGAAGTTGGAATTATTCCGAAAGAGCAATTCGTTATAGATGACACTCCGGAAAAATACAAAGCGCAGATTACAGATAATCTGGCAAGCACATCGGACAAAAAAGTTGTACCTCTCACCTTCGAGCCAGACGCAGGAAAAGTGCAGAATACAATTCGTAAGCTGTCTCACAGCGGCAGAGGCTTGATTATCGGCAGCGGTTGGGATAAGGAACTTGCGAGAGAGAAGAATTACGACTTCCTGTCCGCAGCGGTACCTACTCCTTATCGATTGGTACTGACCACAAACTATGCAGGTTTTAGCGGTGGACTTCGGGTGATAGAAGATATTTATAACACTGTATTGGGGACATATCGATGAGGATAGCATTCGCGAGCATAGACGGCACAGCAATAGACCAGCATTTCGGCTCTGCCAGATACTGGCAGATTTATGATATCAATTACGATGGATTTATACATATTACGATGCGTAAGACGTCTGCAAAATGCCAGGGCAACTGCGAAGGTGGTTTTGATCACCTGCTAAATGTTCTTGACGACTGCGAAGCAGTGTTTGTCGCTAAAATAGGTCAAAGCGCTGCAGCATTTATGATCTCGAAAGGGATAAGGGTTTTTGAAGCGGCTGGTTCTATTGAAGATATTATAGCTGAATTGCAAGGAGGTGATTTTCTTGAGTAAGTCATTTGAGGAACTGGCAGTCGCTCATCCGTGCTTTTCAACAGG
>JASGEU010000184.1:0-82054 GCA_047606065.1 Mobilitalea sp. | reverse complement strand
GGAAGACACTGGTTGGGCGGAGCTTCGAGATCAGCAAAGGCGGTGCCTGGGTATATATAATGTTGCGATGGTGACGACTTTTGATATCGGTGAATCCAATGACCTTCATCCCCAGAATAAGAAAGAAGTGGGAGTTCGTCTGGCAAAGGCGGCAAGAGCATTGATTTATAAGGAGGATATTCTGTATTGCGGACCAATTCCTAAGAGTGCGGTTTCTTTAGGAAAAGAAGCAAAGATTACTTTTCGGTATATTGAAAATTCTAAGATAATAGAAAATCTCCGTCATTTTGAAGTAGCCGGTGAGGATGGAAGCTTTCAAAAGGCCAGTGCAATCCGAAGGGGAGATACGGTCTATCTTAAGAATGATGAAATATCCTATTTGAAATATGTAAGATATGCCTGGTGTGATGACCCTTCGGATATTAATTTCTTTAATGATGCCGGTCTTCCGGCTTCGGGCTTTTGCTTGGAATTATAGAAATGCCCTGAAGGGGAGAATTGGTCATTATAATCTATTATGATAATTATTCGGATACCTGCTCAAAGCGCAGTAATAAATTATTGCGTGAGGGCAGGTATTTTTTCATGACAGGTGAAACGACTTGTCGCTTCATCTTGTGGTTTAGCAATGCGGTCAGGTGCGAAAGTGTCAGTTTTACTGACACTATATTCTACTGTATAATATGCCTATTGACGATATAATCAAATACGAGTTGAGAGATATCTAAAAATAAATGACACATTTGACCTGTATGAATTGTTTCTATATGGAAAGGCCTTTCCAAAAATACATTACGCTAGCACGAGGAGATGCGGTTGTGGATGATAAAGAATACTTAAATGCAATTGATAAATTCAGGGATGTAGTCTATCGGGTAACCTTAAACTACTGCAAATCAAGATACGATGCGGAAGATGTATTACAAAATACATTTTTAAAGTTATTAAAAACGGATACAGAATTTAAGGATGAGGAGCATATTCGAAGATGGCTGATCCGTGTCGCGGTAAATGAGTGTAAGAATTTATTTGCTTCCTTTTGGAGAAGAAATGTTGGTTCACTCGAGACCTTAGAGGGGGAGCTGGTTTTTACGAAGCAGGAAGAAAGTGATTTATTTGAAGTGGTAATGAAACTGCCAAAGAAATACAGAGTGGTAGTTCACCTGTTTTATTATGAAGGATATGCTACTGCCGAAATTGCACAGATCTTACATATCAAAGAAACAACCGTACGAACCCAACTCGTACGTGCCAGAAAATCTTTAAAAGAGCAGTTAAAGGAGGTATGGTTTGATGAGTAATAAAGAATTATATATTGCTGCATTTGATCAGATTCACGCTTCTGCCGAGGTTGTGGAAAGGATGCGACAAATGAAGCATTGCAGAAGAGAAAGAAATATTAAAATGAAGTATGCGGTGGCAGCAATCTTAGTAGTAATCTTAATTGGTTCCAATGCTGTGACGTATGCCGCAACAGGAAAGAGTCTTTACTCCTTCATGGCGAGCAGCAGTTTGATACAGGGTTTTTTCAATGAAGGTAATGAATTAAGTGTTGCAGAGCAGATAGAGAAGGATGTTTCTTATGTAGAGGGTCAGAGTCTTGTGTATGAGAACTATTTATTTACACTTTATCGTTATTATGCAGAGAAGAACAGTGGAATTGTATTAGCAGAATTTTGCATTACAGATCTGGAGGGAAATCAATTATCTGCAAAGGAGATGGAGGAATTGGAAAAATCATCGGAAGCCGGTATAAATAATGGCTCTAATCACTTTGAAGTGTCTATAAATAATATTAATGGATCAATACAGAGTAGAGTATATGCAGATAAAGATGGCAATTCGATTCTTGCGTTAAGCTGTATGGTGGCTCTGCTTGGATCAGAAGATACGCAAGTAAATACGGATTATATTGATAATATAACGGAATTGATATTCAGCGCAATCGATACAGATGGTAATATCACGGAAATTGGGACTTTTCAGGTTCCTTCTAATCCAACAAAGATAGACAGTTTGGCTTTTGAGGTGTCAGAGAATCCTAAGCTTGAATATGCGGTTATATCAGGTATGGGGATGCAGCTCATATTTAATATTAATATTGCAAAGGCGGAGCTCGAAAAAGAGCTTGAGGCATCAGGAAGGAAGGATGATCCAGATTATGATCCAGAAGCGCACAGATATACCCTTTATAAAAATCTATCAATAATAATGAAGGATGGAACAGAGTATAGAATACGTGAAAACGGCTTGGGTTATACGGAAGAAGACTCAATTGTTAGCCATGGGGGTGGTCATCCATATGAATATTCTACAGGATTAGATGCGGAAATATATGTGTTTAATAAATTACTGGATGTCAGCCAAGTCAATTATTTAAAAGTTGATGGGAAATATTATAAAGTGCAAAATTAATAAGGCAAAACATATAAGAAAATTGCAGAAATTAATCTTGATATTTGTTTGATATCAAACTATACTATACTTATGAAGACAAAGACAAACGATGTTATATCTATCATTTCAAGAATAAGACAAAAGACAAATAACCTTATAGTATCAGAACTTTCCAGAAAGGGAGTTCAAGGTATTGTAGTTTCGCATGGAGATATTCTTTATGCACTCTTTCGTAAGGAAAGGATGACAATGGCCGAGATAGCCGGTAGAATTGGCAAGGACAAATCTACGGTTACGACATTAGTGAATAAATTAGTGAATCTCGGCTATGTCATCAAGGAAAGAGGTGCAGAGGATACCAGGGTAATCTATGTGAATTTAACACCACTGGGTAAAGAACTGGAACCTTTATTTACAGAGATTTCTAATAGAGTACTGGAGGTCTTTTATACAAATATATCAGAACAAGAAAAGCTGGAGTTGCTGCGTATCTTAAGTAAGATAGATAATAATTTTTAAAATTTTAAATAAATAGTTTGATATCAAACTATATGAAAAACAATAGTATTTAATTTTATTATAAGAGAGGTGCGATATGAGAGATTACACAAAAAGCTTACCTGAACATTCTGAATTGTATATTGGAGAGAAAGATTTATTTCTTGAGATTTATCAGGATGAAATACTTGAACCTACGGCAAAAAGACCTCCGTTGTTATTTATCCATGGAGCATATACCGGAAGTTGGATGTGGAGTAAATATATTCCCCATTTTGTAATGGACGGCTGGAAGTGTTATGTAATGAATTTGAGAGGACATTATAGGAGCAGATCAGTTGATCTGACTAAGGTAACCTTTTCCGATTATTTGGAAGACATCAAGGATATCATGGCTGTGTGTGGGGAACCTCCGGTTATCCTTGGTTTTAGTCTTGGTGGAATTCTAAGCCAGAAGATAGCTGAAACCACAGAGATAAAGGGACTAATACTGGTTGACTCCAGCATAAGTATGGAAGTTAATAATATAGCTCCCTATCAAGATTTAGTGGAAGATAAGTTTGGGGATATAATTCCCTGCCCTTTACGAGATGAGATATCGAGTATTGATGAGTCGGAGGAAGATATTATTTTTCAAAAAAAATATCTCTCAATGGAATCTGCAAAAGTTTTTCGTGAATGTGGGTGCTGGATAGAGGGGGTCAAAGGTGTGTCAATTGATAGCAGCCTGATAACCTGTCCGACTCTAATTATTAAATCAGTAAATAGTGCTGAAGATGATAGAAGGGGTAGAGTGGAGGCTGACAATCTAAAAGGTGAATATACCGGTTATTGGAATACAACACATACAGGATTACTAATTGGACAGAGATATGTTGAAATTGTAGAGAGAATACAGATGTGGCTGAAACAGTTTTAATATCTCTGAAGCAAAAATCTGCCGCTATGGGTAGGTTTTTGCTCCAAAATAATTAAATTAGTATGGGATAGATATTTTCAGCTTGATCGATTAACTATTGAAAACTAACTATTACCTTTGCAGACCTTAAATATAGAACCTATCTTGTCTTTTAAATCAAAATATCCCGAATCCATTATGATAATAGGATTTACTTTTAAAGCGTCGGGTTTATTGTTAACAAGACATTCTTCTTTTGCATATACCCCAACGATTTCACCAAGAAACATTGTAAAATCAAAGATGGGTATTGTTTGAATTACTTTACAGAGATAATTCACAGGACAATCCTGAATCATGGGTGCAGTACCAATATCATCATAGAAGGACTCAAAAATTTCCGATTTATCAATTTTGTTACCTGATACGGTTCCGCAATAATCTACTTTTTCAATAGAGTCTGCTGAGGGGATATTTACACTAAAATATCCATTTTCAATTACTCCAGCAGTTGTGCAGTGGGTATTTTTCAGAGAAATATAAAGGACTGGTTTCTGGCTTACTACACCGTAAGCACCGATTGTAGCATAATTTGGTTTTCCATTCACGAAAGATCCTGCTAAAACAGTAACATATGGCCCAAAGGGTATGTTTGAAATCTTCTTTTTCATCTTTTTATAACTCCTATCAAATTTTTTTGCTGCAGCTATTAGAGTATAGGTCACGGACGAAAAAAAATATAGACTTTTTCTTTATGGGAAGTTATCATATAGATAGAGTACGCCCCTGGGGTGGAAGCACAGGAAGTTAATTCAGTTTCATTCTAAATTCTTAATAAGTACATAGATTTTCTTTTTATTTCAATAGTTCTTTTCCAATTCCCTTTAAATCTTACTACGATAGCTAGATTATTTTAATCAATTTTAATGCTATATTAATGCAAAATATGGACAAATATGAGAAAATTTAACTGATTTTGTTGACAATACAACAAATTTGCTTATTCTATTATTTGGGCATTCAAATTCACAAATATAGTCATGGAATTGGACTTTTATTTAAGCAGAAGACAAAGGGTAAAGGGAGGAAGTAATAACAATATGAAAAAGAGTATAAAAAGATATTTAAGTAGTATTCTTATGTTAGTAATTCTTATTAGTTGTATCAATACAAATGCAATTACGGTGCAAGCAGCAGGTGCAGATAACTGGTCTTTGGAGATTCAAAGCTTAACACATTATGGAATGACGCTTAAAGTGTCGGGGGTTGATAAAGCACAAAACGTTACGGCTTATATTACAGCTGATGTGGATACGTTTACGAGAACTTTGACCTTTACTAAAGCAACGCAGACCTTTGAGCTGACCTTTGATAAAGGCTATGATGTAGACACAAGCGTGTCAGTTTATTTACAAGATACCTTGGGTAATCGAACAAGCACAGAGAGTGATGTAATCTCGGAAGATAAAATTGAAGTATGGGGTAAGGCATATCCCAAAATGTATACAGGTGAGATATGGGGACAGAATGTTACTTCCGTATACGCTATGATAGGCTTTCAAAAATATGACGGAGTTATCGATAAAAAGAACAATACCGTTAAGATTACATATCCAAAACAAGCAGTGGATACAGAGATACAGATAATCGCAACAGATGGCTTTTGTACAGATATAAACGAAATAACCATTGTAGAGGATTATTTAAAGCTACCCTCAATTAAATTGAAAAGAACACAGATGCTGATGTTCTATGATAGAATGCCAGAAGGATGTATTATATATGCCCAAATAGGTAACACCACCTATCAATCAACGCTGGGAAAAAGTGTAGCCTTTGAGAATGGAGTAATTCTCGAATATCCGGTACAAAAAGAGGGCCAGGTGGTTTCTGTTTGGATGGAATCAGAGGATGGAAGCACGACAAAGCCTAAGAATTACACCATTGAAAAATGCAAACTGGTAATAGAGGATGGGTTTAGGTTAGTTGCATACCCTAAAATGCTTGTAGGTAGTGTAGATACAGAGAAAGATACGATTACGTATGTAGTGGCACAGATTGGAAAGGAATCCTATAAGGCTAAGGTAGATAATGAAGGTGAGTTTGTTATTGAATATCCAGCGCAGAAGGTAGGTACAAGTATAACGCTGGTTGGTTATGATGAGCATGGCTGTAACTCGGAAGCTCTGAAGCTCAAGGTAGAAAATACCTATAGCATAGAGGAAGCAAATTATGTGAAGCATATCTATCTCTCACAAGCGACAGGTTACACCACCTATGATATTGCCAGAAGATTATGCGTACAAATTGGAGATAAAGTTTATTATAGTGACTACTCGAAAAAGAGGAACCAAGTCTTAAAGGTTACTTATCCAACGCAAAAGATAGGAACAGAAGTAAAGGTTTGGTTTGAAGAACAAAATGGTTCCTATTCAAAAACCGTAAAAAAGAAGGTTGAAGATAAGAAACTCTATGTGGACAAGTATGACCTGCAAACGACTTTTATTATGGGTGAAATATCAACTATGATTTGGGGTGAAGAGGAAAATCTTAAGCTGAAATCTGCCAATGTTGTTATTAATGGAAAAACCTATAAAGGTACCATTCAGAATGAGGTCTTTTCTATTGGATTTCCACAGCAAAAATTAGGACAGAAAGTAACCCTGAATATGGTTGATGTCGATGGCTACAAATGTACGGAGACATTAGAAATAGTAAATAAGCCAATTGCGCTAGACGTTAATACCATTTATTACAACAGCACTAAAGTAACTGGTACGACTGTTGAGAAAGCAAAGGTAGTAGTTAAAATTGGCGGGAAAAAATATACTGCAACTGCAAATGCCAGCGGAAAGTTCTCTGTAAATATAAAAGCTTCCAAGTCAGGTACCGGTGTTTCAGTTACAAGTACTTCACCTGAGGGTTATTTTAATACAGTAGATACGAAAGTGGAATCTCAATATGGAGATGTATATTTTGAAACAATCATCTACAAAAATACAACCACAGTTAACGTTAATTGTACAAATGGTAACAAAGGGGATGTTATAACGCTTAAAGTGGGAAGTAATACATATAAAAAGGAATTGAGCCAGACAAAGAAGTCACAGACTGTCACCTTTAAAATTGCGGCTCAAAGTGCAGGAAAGCAAGTGAAAATAACTTTGCTTGATTCCTTTGGTAAAGAACGTGGTTCTAATAGTACAATGGTCTATATAGGTGACACGATAAAAGTTGGTATGACAGAAGCGGAAATTGTACTGACAACCTGGGGAGCACCAGTCAGAAAGAATAACTGGAGTGGTAGTATTCAATGGGTTTTTGAAAGAGGGTCGTCTACTGTCTATGCATATATAAAGAATGGGAAAGTGTATACTATTCAGCACTTGAATTATTAGGTAATCATCCATTGAAAAAAGGGAACCTATAGCAGAAAATTGGGCAGAAAAACAACGAAAAGGATTAAATAAAGTAATGGCAGGAAATAATAGCATATGATAATAATATAATTAAATCTTGATTATTAACATAGAACCGTGTAAACTATCATAAGTTAAATCATAGTAATCCGGTTGGGCAGGTAACTGCTTCAAGATTTTGAGCTTAAAGGGTGGAGAGCTTCGCGAGAAGTTTTCTGCCCTTTTTTAAGTTTATTTGCAAAAAGTGAAGGATTTATAGTTAGAAAGGGTGAGGATATGCAATATTTTTTATTAGTGTTGGGTTTAATAATGATTGTGAAAAGCGCAGATGTTTTAATTGATTCGTCTTCAAAGATAGCAAAACAATTTGGAATTTCTTCTTTTGTTATCGGAATTACTGTAGTAGCTTTTGGAACAAGTGCACCAGAGCTTGCTGTGGGAATAATTTCCGGTGTTGCACACACCAATCAGCTTACATTAGGTAATGTGATTGGCAGTTCGTTATCAAATACTGCTCTGATTGTAGGGATTTCGGCAATCATAATGCCTTTACAGGTAAAGGACACGGTTGTCAGGCGAGAAATTCCAATGTTAATTGGGATACAGTTTCTTTTGATTGTCATGATTTTTGTTAACGGTCAGCTCTCACGTATTGATGGGGGAGTGTTGTTATTAGGGTTTCTTGCATTTATGATTTATGTCATTAAAGATTCAAAAAGATCTATAAAGATACAAACGGATGCAGAGGGAGATATTGATACAGATGCCGATGGCAATCAATTGTCAGAGGAAACAGTAGAAAAGGCGGAGAAGGAAAGTCTTTTAAAAAAAGTTTGTTTCTCTGTACTTTCACTTATCGGTCTTTTTATCGGAGGTAAACTAGCTGTAGAAAGCAGTACGCAGATAGCACAGAGCTTAGGATTAAGTGAAACATTAATTGGGCTTACCGTAGTGTCACTTGCAACCACAATGCCAGAACTTATTACAAGTATAATGGCAGCAGTAAAGAAGGAGCCAGACATTGTATTGGGAAACTGTATTGGCAGTAATATCTTTAACATTCTCCTGGTACTTGGAGCATCGTCAATTATTTCTCCGATTCCAACAGACTTAACACTTTGGGTTGATATCGCCGTTATGATGGGTCTAACTTTACTGGTTTTTATAGTTTCCTGGGCAAGAAAGCGGATCAGACGAAGGACTGGTATTTTTCTTTTAGCAGCCTATATTACTTATCTAATATATAAGGTTTTAACGGCTATTTAAATAAAAGTTAACATATAAGCAGCTGGTAAACTTTTATAAGGGCGTTCCACAAGTCAGTGCACGACTTGGGACGCCCTTAGGATTCGTTTTCTTTATGCTTCAATTCTATATAATGGGGGATATTTCTTACTCATTGTTATTGGAGTCCGCTAAGTATGGAACTAATAATTGTAGACTGGGTGACAGCATTGGTAGATCTGTTAAATAAGCCAAAGCCGTAGGTGCCATTATAACCGTTATCCCATACTACAGGTATACAGCCATATTGTTTGGAAGCTTTTGATACCGCATAGGCAAAGGCAGCTCGATAAGTTGCATTTGATTTATCGATGGAGCCAAACTCTCCAATAACAACAGGATACCCCTGTGATGTAAATTTGGTATATAGAGAACTGAATTGTGAAGTTAGGAAGTCTTCCTGTCCCCAGGTGGATTTCTTAGAGCTGTCAGTGGAGGAAGCACCCCACTGAGTAATTGTCATGGATTCTTCACCACAGAAATCCCAAGGTGCATAGTAATGAACAGAAACCATAATTCTTTTCTGCGCGCTTGGAACTACGCTGGAACGATAGTTATCGGTAGGCATTTGGAAACCGTAACTACCTACAGTATAGGTGATGTCGGTATTCCAGCCAGGGATTAAAAGCCATCTGGAGCTGTTGTTTCCACCCGTCTGTCTTACAGTATCCACAAATATCTGATTATAGGCATTAATATTAGAATAATAAGTAGTATTTGGTGTGCTGTAGGTACCATCGAATACCTCGTTCATGGACTCGAAGATAAGATGTTCATCGTAATCTTTAAAGGTATTTGCAATTTGCTGCCAAACCTTGGTGTATTTTGCTTTAATGGTTGTTTGATCGCTGCCGTTACATAACAACCAACCTCCAGATACAGAATTATAGCCATCACCATGGACGTTAATTATAACATAGAGACCTTGGCTATATGCATAATCAACGACTTCTTTTACTCTGGCAAGCCAGGTGGAATTAATGGTATAGTTGGGGGAAGCACCAATATAACTTAAGTAGGATACAGGAATTCGAATTGTTTTAAAGCCAGCATTTTTAACAGCTGTAATAAGTGCCTTGGTTACAGTTGGATTACCCCAGGCGGTTTCACTGGGGGTACCGTTTGAATTTGCTTCCAGTGAGTTGCCGAGATTCCAGCCTGCACCCATTGCTGCTACGATTTGGCTCTGGCTAAGTTGATCCATAGTATCACCACTGGAGGTTACTGCAACTATGCTAAATAGCTGATTGGAGGCACTGGTGTCTGTATTCTGTACACATGCAGCCCCATTCGAGGTTGATGAACCGGATATTTCAAGAACCTTTCCGCTGTTTCTATTCTTAATTTTATAATATCCGTTATAAGAAATTAATTCAAATTGTTGATTGGTCTGACTGTTATTTGTATAGATAATATTCGCAGCACCATTCGCAGTGCTTTTTCCACTGATGTCCATTACTTTGCTGCTGCTTACATTCCTAATATAATAATAACCACTGCCGGCTTGGTCAAAATACCATTGTTGTGCGGTATTTCCGGCATAATCGCTCTGAACTACAGCAGTGTTGTTATTTGCACTAAGATTAGCTGGCTGCAATGATTTACCTGAGTATGCATTGTATAGGATGTAAGGTGTGCCGGTAGTGATGGAGGAAACATAGGAAGCTGCTGAAACTTTAAAAGTATAATTCGAGAACACAGTAGTAACAATTAATGCAAGTGCAATTAGAAAATGTAAAACCCTCAATTTTTTCATAAACTACCTCCTCATAATTTTCAAAAATAGTTAGAATTGAAACATGTGTAAAATATCCCCACATAAATAGTATCTAATTATTCCTTTTTTTGGTACATGCATATTTATAGTTATTTAGCACAAAAATTTACATATTTGGACTATTTATGACTAATTTAGAGGGTGAAAATAGCTAGATAATCAGTTTCTTATAAAATTAAGCTCTTAATATTACATAAATATAAATATTAATTTTCTAATTTTTAGCTGGGGTGTGATGCAAAAATTAAAGATCCGTAAAGTGATTTAGCGGTAAAATAGGAAATCCTAAAATTGATTTTATAAATATAAAAATAATATTGAATTAATTGATTTTATATGATATTATATTTGTGGTTATCTAAATGGATTATGGGAGAGAATAAATATGGATATAAAATTAATAAGGAAAATTGTTGAAGCAAGTGGTGTAAAAGCAGGAGAATTAATCTTAATTCATTTTTGGGGAGAGAACACACAAATAGAGCTAATGCATAATTTTTCCAAAGCTGTTGTTGAGTTAGGGGCATCCCCATTGGAGTTACAGCAATCCAGAAGCAATAATAAGGCTATTTTTGAGATTGCAGGAGAGACCAGTTTTGATAGCAAGTATTATTCTGTCTTCGAAAACGTGGATGCAGTTCTGGATATATTCGCTTATCAGCCTGTGGTTTTGGGGTATCAACTTGAAGAGAAACAGATGAATTTATATAGAAATTATATGAGAAATCTATTTAGTAACCTGATGAAGAAAACCAGGTTTACCCAGATACGTATTCCTACGATTGATAACGCAGAGGAGTCGGGATTAGAACCTGGAGATTTTATTGAGCGAATGACAAAAGCATATGATATTGACTATGCAAAATTAAAAGACGCCTGCCTAAGTAAGATTGAAGAATTAGAGAAGGCGAGACAAATTATCTTACATTCGGGTGATACTTGTCATCTGATATTGGAAACAGAAGGCAGAGAATGGATTGCGGACTGCGGTGATGGTGACTGGCCATGTGGCGAAGTGTATATAGCACCTGTTGAGCATAAGACAAACGGCAATGTTTTTTACCATAGACTCTTTATTGAGGGTATAGGAAAATTTGAGGATATCACACTGTGGATTGAAAACGGACGATTGATTAAGAGTGATAGTTCAGAGTTTAATGATTTTATAGAGCCGCTTCCAGAAGAGAACAAGATAATATGTGAACTTGGTTTTGGTTGTAATGAGAAGGTGACAAGTTTATGCGGATATATTGTACTGGATGAGAAAATGATAGATACCTTTCATTTAGCAATCGGAGATAATACTATGTTTGGTGGTAACAATAAAGCGGATTTCCATATGGATTTAGTTGGAACTGCAGAGATAGAAATAATTTCTTAAAAAAAGCCGCGGTAAGTTAATGCGGTGTATAAATTATTACCTGCTCCTAAGCGGTTGCAGGTAATACGAAAGGTAAGGGTGAAATAATGGATAAGAAAAAAGAATTTATTAATTATTTAGAAAAGTCAAGTGAAGAGGCACTGCACCAGGAAAAGAAGTTGATTTTAGATGAGAGAAAAGATGAAGCAAACCTTGTGAAAATTAAGAATAATATCTATAATATTTTTAAAATTACATTTGTATCAATAATTAAAAACGAGAAATCAGGAGAGGTTGAAATAAAATCATTATTCATAGAAAAACTGGAGTCCATTCCAAAAAACTGGATAGCTTCTTATGAAATTGCTAAGCTTCATAATGATGCGGAGAAGATTTTAATTGAGGAAATAAAATTGCAAACATTAGCTTTAATAAAAACTAAATTTAATGAGATCTGGGGTGATATCGCATGACAGAGACCAATGCAATAAAATTATTTAAGTGCCTGGCAGATAAGTCCAGATTACAAATCCTGAAATCTCTGATCCTGGAAGACATGTATGTGGAACGATTAGCAGAACGATTAAATTTAACACCTGCTACCATATCCTTTCATCTTAAAAAGTTAGAAGAGGCAGGTGCTGTCACTTCGTATAAAGATCAATATTATATGATGTATTCCTTATATAAAGATATTTTCATGACCAGTATACTGGATATCATCAAAGAGGAATCGGATGATAGTAAAGTACAGGAAGAAAGAGATGCGAACTATCGTAAGAAAGTAATTAATGCGTTCTTCGAATACGGGAAATTAAAATCCATTCCTGCACAGAAAAAGAAACAGCGCATTGTATATGAAGAAATCGCAAAAGCATTTGAGAAGGGGAAAGTATATACCGAGCGTGAGGTCAATATTATAATTGCTGATTTTAATGATGATTTTTGTACCATACGTAGGGATATGATCGGGGAAGGGCTATTGGAACGAGATCAAAATATATATAAAGTGCGTGATAATTAATTCATACTCGGAGGTTAAAATGAGATTAGCTGATAGCTGGAGTACAGAAAGGTTACTTATACGCAGGGCAATCATTGATGATGCAAAAGAGCTCAACCGGATCTGTATTTCCTGGGATGATAAAATATATTTGGAAGGGGATAAGTTTCGGGACGGATATATAGAGAATTGTATTATAAATGGTGACTTGCCGCCCATTGAAGGTGCTGATAAATCAGATTATTATATGATGACAATACAAAATACGGATGGCAGGCTTATAGGGTTCTTTGATTTATATCATGGCTATCCTGATAAAGATACCCTATGGATTGGTATATTTGTAATAGATAAAGAGGAACAAGGAAAATCATATGGACAAGAGGTAATACGGTCAATTTGCAAGGAAAGCAGTAGAAGCAATTGGAAATCAATTGGTCTCGGTGTTTATTTAAAAAACTGGAAAGGCCTTCGGTTCTGGAATAACAATGGTTTTAACAAAATATCTGGAATATATGGTGATAAAGAGTATAGTGATGAAACATTTGCTTTAGTAGGTTTAACCAAAGAATTATAATAAGCTTATTGTGATATAAACAAGATGAAACGACAAGTCGTTTCACTTGTCATGAATAAAAAACAACCCATTATGTAAGAGTAGTGGGTTGTTTTCTATATTGTTGATGGTATATAATGTAAAATATAAGATTAGGCTGAAGTATTGTAATAGCATAATCTTTTACAGCAGGTTATGAGAAGGAGATCATGTTATGCGGAAACATTTTAAGAACTATAGAAGATTTTATACGATTTTAGGTATGCTGATCATAATCTTATTAGTTTACTTTTTTTTGCCACGAACCTTTAAAGTTAGTGATGAAGAGAACGTTATGATTGATATCAGTAAAGAGATAGAAGGAAGCAGGCATTTTTATGAATTAAATGCTCAAGAGGTTAGTGATTTTGTTAAAACGCTGGAGAAATCCAGGTTTTATCGTGGGGTATCAAGACCAGAGCACACATTTGCAGATAAATCTATAAATGTAATGGTTGTCGGTGGCTTGGGGCCGCTTATAACAATCTATTATAATACAGATAAAACATATGTATATGCTAATATTTCTACCGGTCCATTCTTGAATGTTTATCATAGAATAAGTAACCAAGAGGATATAGTTAAATTTGTTGAAGACATTGTTAATACCAAAACAGAGGAATTTGTTCAAGTACCTACCCAATAATATATTATTTGCATTTTCACTTACACTCTTTGCAGGACTATGGCTGTCAGACTTCTGTTGTTTATATAAACTCAAATGCATATAATAATTTATTGCTCACCGGAAGGATAAGAGATGGAGAATTGTATTCATAATGGTAAAGAGATTTGCACCTTTGATCTGAAGGATAAGAGCGGATACTATATCGATGATTTAGTGCTAGAGTGGAAGATTGCAGCGGATAAAGGGAAATTGATCTGCAGCGATTGTGGTCAACGAGTCTATTTAGCGGCTGGACCTATTAAGGAACCCTACTTTGCACATTATGACAAAGAAGCATGTTCTTATGGAAATCAAAAAGAATCGGAAGAATCCAAGAAGGGAAAAAGGCTATTGTATAGCTTATTAAGAGATAGTTTTCCTCAAGCGGATATCAAAGCAAGATGTCGAATGAAAAATGGCATGTACAGCACTTGTTATGTATCAACTTCCGGTAGTCAGGATATCGCAGTAGATTACCGCCTTCAACAGACGGGTATAGATAACTTCACAGAGAGAGATTTGTATTATAAAGAAAATGAGATTATACCGCTTTATATTTTAGGTATCAATAAGAATATTGATACAAATCAAATATCCTGGTATGCAGATTTAATTCAAAAGTCAATTGGAATGTGCCTGTATCTGGATACAAGAAATGAAACGATCCTTCTTAAGAAACGTTTTGATTATAGAATTGGTGCTCAAAGAAAAATTAAGTATTGTAAAAAGACATATCCAATTCAGGAGCTTGTTTTAAAACCAGATGGCTCTTTTGTCTGTGATTTCTATGAGGAATGTCATAAGATAGAGCAGGAAATACAACAGAGTAAAAATGATTACGACCAAAAGCTTCGGGAGAAAAGAAGCCAAAATAAAGCGATGGAAATCTGGCTAAATGCAAACAGGACTGAAATTAGGCCGGACATTCTTCAAAATGCCATTGAGTGTTTAAAACGCGGAGAAGGGGAGCTGGTATCAAAAAAATATTTGGATTACATTAAGGAAAATAACTTATTTTAAATTATGTCCTATATCAAAAAACAACTGCCAATGGTCTTAACGCAGACGCGGCAGTTGTTTTTTGATAGTACAATCTTTATCTAACATTCATCAATATTGATAGTGCAACATTCTTTATTAAGATAAAAATAATTAGGAGGCTTGCACAGAATATAGGCTGGCATAAATACCATTACGGGCGATTAGTTCCTCATGAGTACCAAGCTCTGCAATGCCGGTACCGTCAAGTACGACAATTTGATCTGCATTACGAATCGTTGATAAACGATGTGCAATCACAAGAGTGGTTCGCTCCTTAGAAATTTCGTCCAGAGCAGCTTGAATTTCCTGTTCTGTTTTGGTGTCCAGAGCAGAGGTGGCTTCATCCAATATTAAAATCGGAGAATTACGCAATATTGCCCTTGCAATAGAAATTCGCTGTTTCTGTCCGCCGGAAAGACGAATACCCCTTTCCCCAATTACCGTGTGATAACCATGTTCCATCTTTTCAATAAATTCATGCGCATTTGCAGCTTTGGCAGCTTTAACCACATCGTTTAAGGTGGCATCCTTCCAACCATAGAGGATATTCTCATACACAGTTCCATTGAACAGGAAGGTATCTTGCAGTACCATGGAAATATTGTCACGAAGGCTTGTCAGGGTAACATCTTTAATATCTACACCATCGATGAAAACAGCACCTTCCTGTGGATCATAAAAACGGTTAACAAGGTTTGCAATTGTTGATTTTCCAACACCGGTTGTTCCTACTAAAGCTACCGTCTGTCCGGGTTTTATGTTCAGACTAATCTTTTGCAGAATGGGAATCTCTTGGGTGTAATGAAAGGAAAGGTCTTTGAGCTTAATTTCACCAAGTACCCGAGGGAGGAGATTTGCATTTGTTTTTTCTTTTACATCGGGTATATCATCAATTACTTCAAAAACACGGCGACATCCCGCACCTGCTTCACCGGCACGTTCCACCAGACTGGAAAAGCTTCTTACCGGGGTGTAGAACATAGAGAGATACATAATAAATCCTACAATATCAGCAATTGTCACTTCACCCATACCGAGCAAATGACCTCCGTAAACAACCACAACCACCGTACCCAGTGCAGTCACAAAGGCAAGAAGTGGATAGGTGGTTTCGAAGAAGAAGCTGGCACGCAGATAAGCTAAACTGTGCCGTAAGGAAAGTTTAGCAACCTTATACTCCTCGTGCTCCTGCTGATTGAAGATCTGAATTTCTTTGATACCGGAAAGGTTGTCCTGTACCGTTCCTGCCAACTCACCACGAATTCTTGAGTTCTCCTTCCATACAGGGGAGACGTGACGGCTTTGCCAGATAGTGATTCCAAGGAGAAATGGAATTGTCACAAGGCTCATTAAGGCAAGCTTCCAGTGGATGGTAAAGAGTAGAGTACCAACACCCAGAAAAGTAAGGATATTTACGATGAAGTCCGGGATGACATGGGCAAGCAATACTTCCGCATCCAAAGCATCGCTTACCACTCGTCCGGTCAGATCACCGGTACGGCTTTTATGAAAATAACGCAGGCTCATATTTTGAAGCTTGCCGTAAAGACGCGCTCGTAAATCAGCTACATAATGCAATGCTGCATAATGATTCAGATATCCGGAAGCTGAATTGCCTGCAGCCTGCAGGGCAGTAGCCAATAGGAGAAACAGACCAATGCGTAAGGCCTTTACAGCAAAATCAGCGCCGGCAATTCCTTCGGTGGCAAGTGCAGTTAGCTCACGCAAAGCCCAGGGCATATAAAAACCAGCCACTGTGGATATAATAAGAGCAAAAAATGCAATTGCAAAGAAGAGCCAATATTTTTTTGCCTCCTTAAATATTCGAAAAGCAGTAATCATACAGCCTTCTCCTTCCTTAATAGGGGTGTTTCGACAATTAAATCATAGGTCAGGCAGACGGGACGACCAGTTCTTGATTCATGGACAATATCTGCATCGATAGAGAAGGCTTCCTTTAGCACCTTAGCAGTTATAACCTCTTCAGGGCTTCCGCACTTAATGATGGTACCTGACCGGATAGCAATGATATGATCAGAAAATCGAGCGGCTAGGTTAAGATCATGCAATACCATGGCAATGGTACAGCCCTGCTTGCGATTCAAATCATAAAGAAGCTTCAATACTTCTAATTGGTGTGATAAGTCCAGATAGGTAGTAGGTTCGTCCAGCAAAATAAGATCGGTTTGTTGGGCAAGTGCCATCGCAATCCATACCCGTTGTCTCTGACCTCCGGAGAGAGTATCTACCTCTCGATGTTCGAATTCTGTAAGTTTAGTCACGGAAAGAGCCCATTGAATGATATCTTTATCGTCCGGTGTCAGTTTTCCAAATCCCTTTTGATGTGGAAAACGACCATAGGCGATTAATTCACTGACGGTTAACCCACTGGGGGCAGTTGGGGTCTGGGGGAGAATTGCCATTTTCTTAGCAACCTCTTTCGTCGAGAGATTACGGATATCTTCGCCGTTTAGGTATACCATTCCATTCTTTGGCTTCAGGATACGACCTACTGCTTTCAGCACGGTAGATTTTCCGCACCCGTTGGGACCAATGATGGAGGTGATTTTTCCATGAGGAATATTCATATCCAAGGACTTTACAATAAGCGACTCATCATAGGCGATGTCTAAATGTTCGGTTGTGATGCTATTCATAATATCCTCCATTTGCCGCTTCAGCGGTATTAAATAATCATCGAAAGGTATATTTTTGGTTACAGTTCTGCCTGGCCAAGTCTATGATAGGAGGCTGAACTGAAACTATTTTCGCGTATTCCTCATTTCTTAATTTGCTTTTGCAAGCAGGTAAAGAAAATACGGGGTACTAAGCACGGTAATAACTATTCCTGTAGGTATATCTGCTCCAAGACTAACCACTCGGGTTATGGTGTCCGCCAATAATACTATTATGGCACCTGATAAGGCGGAGGCTGGTAGTAACAATTTATGATTAGGACCTACAAGCTTTCTTGCCAGATGCGGTGAAATCATGCCTACAAAGAAGAAATTGCCGCCTAGTGCAACGCTTCCAGAGGAAAGAGCAACTGCAGCAATGGACAAACCAAGAAATTCAGGTTTTATGGCTACACCCAGGCCAGCAGCAGTTTGGTTGCCAAGATGCAAAGCATTTAGTACTCTGGATTTATATAAAGTATACAGGAATAAGAGTAAGGTCCAGGGTGCCAGTACAGCCAGATAACTCCAGTCGTCACCCCATAAACTTCCGGCATTCCAGTATTGTATGAAAGTCATTTGGTTATCATCTAATTTCAGAGTAAGGAGCATTGTCAATGCTCCATAGCCGCTGCTTAAAGCGACGCCAGTCAGTATTAATCCCGTCGGAGAAATATCTTTTCCGCGACGATAGGATAGCAGAAATATGAGGGCAGCAGCAGTAATGCCGCCTACAAATGCCAGCAATGGCATAGTAATGGGTGATGTAATACCTTTTGTTGTGACTATGACAATATAAATTAAAACAAATAAACCAGAGCCGGAGCTAATACCCAAGGTTCCGGGACTTGCCATATCATTGCGAAGCAGACTTTGCATAATACAACCGGAGACGCCCATGCCAATGCCCACTAAAATCGCCAGGACTATACGGGGCAGACGAAAATCAAATACAATTAAGTTTTGTTTATCTGTACCCTTTCCTAAAATTACATGAAATACTTCCAATGGAGTAAGAGACATTTTACCGGAATTAACGCTGATAATTGCAATCACCAGCATAATGCAAATCATACCAAAGATTATTAGTAAGCCCTTTTTAACTGTAAAACGTTGCTTCCTGGTGTGACTCATTCAAACTCCCTCCTTTGCTTTCTTGCCAGATAGAGGAAATAGGGAACACCAATAACGGCAAAGATTACACCAATCGGTGTCTCATAAGGACGGTTAATCAGTCTTCCAGCCAAATCAGCAGCCACAGTTAAAACTGCCCCGTAAAGAGCAGCTGCCGGGATGATATAGCGATAATCTACGCCTACGATATAACGTACAATATGAGGTGTAATTAATCCCACAAAACCGACAGGACCAACTATGATGACAGATAGACCAGTCAGGATGAGCACAAGAAGGGTGGAAATGCCTTTTACCTTTCTTGTATTGAGTCCTAAGCCGATTGCCACATCCTCACCCAGACTAAGTAGTGTAACAGAAGGGGATAAGGTCATTGCTCCAATTATGCTCACTATAAAAAAAGGAGTTATGAAAGCAAGTTCATTCCATTTCGCACCTGCTGTACCGCCTGCTGTCCAGTATGCAAGTTCTCGTCCAAAATTAAATCTGATAGCTATGTATTGACTGAAGGCTCCAAATAGCATGGAAATTGATATTCCGGCAAGAACAAGTCTTTGTGGAGTCATTCCCCTCTTGCCAAGGGAGGCAATGAAGTAGGTCATTCCTGTTGCAAGAGCTGCGCCAAGACATGCAAACAACATTGTGTGCATATAAGTTCGCTCTGAAACAAAGGCAAGCGATAGTGCAATGGCAAAGGCAGCTCCAGAATTAATACCCATTAGTCCAGAATCTGCAAGTGGATTTCTTGTTGTTCCCTGCATAATTGCTCCGCAAACAGCAAGGCTTGCGCCTACCATAATATCTGCAATGGTGCGTGGTGCACGCAGGCTGTATATAATTTGATGTTCTGTCAGGTTAGGGTCAAAATGAAACATAGCCCCCCATGCTGTGGATAAACGCATATCAACAGCGCCGAAACTAATCGACGCTGCAGATAAGAGCACCAGCAAGCCCAATCCTATAAGCATGTACAGCGAAAAGCGCACCGCGCCTTGACGCTTAGCAAATGGAGTTTGCATAGGTATCGTCCTTTCAAGCTAGTTGTTGCTAGGTACTTATTTTATTATTTCTCTTAGTTGTTCCATAAGGTAATTTAATTGAACATTAGAGGAATATATATCGATGTCATAGAAAAGTGTAAAGTCGATAGGAATAATTTTACCGTCTTTTACTGCCGGTATTGAATTCCAAACTGGACTGTCTGCCAGATCGCCAAGATCACCGCTGAATACAATGAAGTCACCAGCATAATCACCAATTGCTTCTAAGGAAACATCACGATACTGATCCTTTCCGATGATTTCATCTTCGATAATCTGAGGAGCCTGTAAACCTAAGTGGCTATAGAGGATATCTCCGCCGCGACCCCATTTATCACCATAGACCCATACACCACCATTGTCGCTGTATTCAAAAATACTGAAGGTACTTTCGCCAATTCCCATAGTTTCCATTTCAGCTTTCGCAGCTTCTATTTTAGTCTTGAATTCGTTAAGAATTGTTTTTGCCTCTTCTTCCTTACCTAAAACTTCACCTAAAAAGGTAATTCTTTCATCCATGGAAAGTGTAGTAAATGGGATTAAAACGGTAGGAGCAATTTTGGATACGGCATCATATTGTTCCTGATTTACGACTAGAATTAAATCAGGGTCATAGGACATAATTTCTTCGGATTCAAAACTGGACCATACTGGAAGACCTGCTACTTCTTTTTCATAAGCTGTGCCTGCAACATCATAGGTAGCCACTGGAATAACTCCAAGTGCGATAACATCGCCCATCCCGTAAGTAGCAATGACTCTCTGGGGATTTACTGGTACTTCCACATCGCCTATACTAGTGCTTATAATTTTAGTGCCGGCATTTTCAGAGGTCGTATCTACGGCTTCCGTTGGAGTATTCTCTGAAGAGGTTGCAGGTACATCAGTAGGAGTTGCAGAGGGTTCACTTTTGTTACTTGTACAGCCTGTTAAGCCCACAGCAACCAGGGTAAGTGCACAGAAGGCTACAATTGTTTTTAGAAATATGTTTTTTTTCATATAAATCTCCTTTTTATGTAATTCAATTATCTATAATGCAATTTAATATCATGCGAGACCTGTATGGGTGCGCGCATACCATTACAGGCTATAGTTAGATAAGACTAACTTGTTAGATTCTAGCATCTGGACTAACTAATGTCAAATGCTATAAACCGGTACTTAAGGAAGTTGGTAAATGAGTAAAGTTAGGAACATACGGTATTTTAATGTAATATCAACAAGTTTTATTTCAAATATTTATATATAATGGAGCCAGACTAAAACAGATTGGATCAAAATTGAATTGAAATTAAAATGGGCTTGTGTTATATTGCTTTTAAAATTGAGGGAGGATTAATGCATGAAAGAATTAGATATTTATGATTTAGGGTGGGAAGCAATGGCAAAAGAGCATCAGTTAAGCACCCGTCCCAATGGTAATGGCTTAATTCATCACTTCCCTCCAAGCTGGCAGCAGGGTTGGATTAGTGAAATGCATCCAGCTGAAGGTGTATTTGCTGCAAGCGCATGGTTTACGCCTACAAAGCAGATACGGCATCGAATTAATATAACAAAGCCTGCGATGTGGATCTTTTGCATTGACTGTGGAGATATCCTCATTTCACAGCAGGGAAAAGCGACTCAAAAGCTAACACCAACGACGCATGTAATTATAAATCCGGAGAAACCGTTCAGTATTACATTTCCAAAAGGTGTGCATGCGTGTTTTACCAGTGTACTTATTTTTGAGGATTTCATTGAAAAGGTACTGCTGGGACGTGAGAATACACCTGCTTTTCATATTAGTGATGCGAAATATTGGGAATCACAGCATTATAATACACCCTATATTATGCTGATTATGGAGCAAATTCGCTGGGCAGTGCGAAATGCGGATTTTCCTTTACTGGGTATAGAAAGTATGATAATTCATTTGTTGTCCTCAATTGCACGAAACTACCCGGAGGCCTCTATTCGGAGGAGCAGCCGCAGGCATTATGTAAATTGGGAGAATGAGCAAAAAATATATAAGGTAAAGGTTGCTTTGGATAATGATATCCTTAATCCGCCAAGCCTTACAGAGATGTGCAAGCTTGCGCAGATGAGTGAAAGCAAGCTAAGAAACAGCTTTAGGAATTTATATGGAATCCCACTTTACGATTATATTCGAACAGAAACCATGAAGCGTGCCATGCAGCTTCTGGCAGCAGACCATTTAAGTATTCGCAATATTGCAGAGCAATGTGGCTTTCAGAATCAATCAAAGTTTACTGCGGCATTCAAGGACGTGCATGGGATTACCCCCAGTGAATTTCGAAAGGCCTTTAATTTGTAACTTATTAAAATTTACAATTGGAATTTCACTACCACTTAACTTAAAGCGTAATAGAATTAATCTTATGTTCGATTGTAGGGATAGGGATTTTATGGTAAAATCCAAGGAAGGGTTATTAGAATCCCTTTCACTTTGAAAGAACCAGCTAAAGGTTTCTTTCTTAAATTTTATCCTGGTGCTATCACCAGCATGGAGGTAATTATGGGAGCAGAAATTATTAAGGTTTATAAGGAGCATTTACCTTCCCTTCGTTTTATTGGGAAGCGTTATACGAACGCTGATCGAATCGGCGGGTTTGGTCACAAATGGGGTGAATGGTTTGAAAATGGATGGTTTGGAGTATTGGAGACTCTGGGTGAAGTGAAGGATGTGGATAATAGTTATCTGGGTTTGATGCGATGTAACGGTTCTGACGCAGAGAACACCTTCGAGTATTGGATTGGTATGTTTCTTCCGGTAGATACAGAAGTTCCCGAGGGTTTTGACTCTATAGACCTTGAGGAAAGTGATATTGCTGTTTGCTGGATAAAAGGAAAAGAAGACGAGGGGCTCTATGGTATGCATGATTCCTGTATCTCTAAATTCCAGGAAAACGGAATGGGTAATTTTAGAGGAGATGACCAAAATAGAGCATGCTTCTTTGAACGATATAATTGCCCCCGTTTCACCGAGCCCGATGAAGATGAGAATAGAATTTTGGATTATGGAATTTATTTGGAGAATTAAGATAATCAAGGTAACATTGGTAAAAAGACAGTTCATGGTCCATATGATGAGGTCTTAAAGGATGCAGATATGCTGCAACCCTATCTGAATAATCCAGGTGCACACGAGTTTCATCCTGCACGTATGCGTCTTAACAGATTACTTAAAGAATTTAATATAGACTTTACTTCTGTGGAAGAGGAACAAAAGCAGGAAGATAGTGAGCCTCTGATTATTTTTGAGAGGTCTAAATTAGCAAATATTGCGGAGGAACTTGCGGCAAAGAATATAATCGGTGAAAAGAACGATTATCAGTTTATGGATATCATCAAGTATTATCCGGAACCTTCTGCTTTTGATGAACTTAAAAATTACTGGTGTGCTGCCTTTGTTTATCATTGTGCCTTACTTGCCGGGTTGGAATTGCCAATCAAGCAGCCACCGATGTATAACAGGTTTGCTGGTGTGGGAAGTTGGTACGAATGGGGTAAAGCCAATGGATTTTGCTATTTCGAAAAAGAGGGATTTATTCCTGCAAGAGGAGATATTGTAATATATAACAACATAATTCCTCCAGATAATAAACCCAAGGACAGTGCCTGGCATGATCATACAGGAATTTTGATTTCTTGTGAAAAAGATTATTTTGTGGTTGCGGAAGGCAATATTGACAATCAGAACGTGTCTGGAATTATAAATAGAAATAGGGATGCTGCCATAGGTTGTTTTATCAGAATACCGGATAATTATATCTACGATGGCTGGAAATATGATTACAAGGAATATTATATGGATTATATGAAACATCACTCTAAAAAGCAGGAGGACTTTGTGTGAGACAACATTCTATAGATTTAACACAACTGGCATCCAAAGGACAAGCTATGTGTGAATACAAAGATAACATGCTGTTCATGACCACAAGCCGAGCAATACCTAGCCAACGTTTTGATGTCGAGCATTTATCAATTAATTCGTATATAGCCTTACCGGACAGATACAAATTACCCCTGCGCATAGATATGACTGTAAAAATTGATGCTCCTGGCTTATATCTGCTAATAGGAACAGGGCATATTAATTTTGGAACCCTTTGGTCAGATAACCGTCGTATGGATGATATTGTGAGCCTGGCTAGAAAGACATTGAATTATCATAATCATATGAACATGAATGAATTTACTGATATTTCAGTCCTTTATGATTTGAAAGAAATGCAAATCTTTATGAATGGTGAGGAGAGGTATTATTCTAAAAAAGAAAGATATATGAAATCTCCTGCATTTAGTAAATTGAATGAAGAAGGCTTTGAGATAAAAATAGCATGTGACAAACTGGTAGAAGCAATTGTAAAGTCAATAACTATAACGGAATACGAGGGCACATGCAATGTTGTTCCTTCAGAACAGGAGATGCCTGCAGCTGTTACAAGAAATGAAGCTATAGCAATTGATGAGAAGCCAACATTTGAGAAATGTATCTCCCTTTTGCCGCCTCTTATTCAAAGCAAGATTGTTAAAACTGATGAATACTTAAGAAGCCTGAAACCATTGAAGTTTAAAAGGCAGATTGAGAAAAACG
This sequence comes from Mobilitalea sp., assembly GCA_047606065.1. GTDB lineage: Bacteria > Bacillota > Clostridia > Lachnospirales > Lachnospiraceae > Mobilitalea. The sequence goes on along the minus strand of JASGEU010000184.1, from coordinate 57,663 downwards.
GTAATAAGATATCCTATGTTGCTTCTGATTATGGTGTATCCTATGCGATATATTTGAGTAATGATATTTTTGACCACTCTGTGCAATGGTACCTTATAACGAATGGTAAACCTGAGACCTGGCATAGAAAAGCAGATAGGATGGAGGAAGTGCTGAATACGTTGGAGGAAAAATCACCTGAGTTTGCGGAGAGAATGTTTTATCAATTGGATGACTGCGTCGGGTGTTATCCACATTGCTTGGCTAAGACCCGCTATCGGTTTCATGAGCAGCAAAAGATAGCCTGTCATGGCAAACTGAAATTTAAAATGAGTCTTTCTGGCTTTGAAGATATGCTTGTTTTTGTTAATGAAATAAATCAACTTGCACAAGAAGAAAGTGTTTAATATATAAATACCCCACTAAAAATTGCAGTGGGGTATTTGCTTTTAGCGTTATTTATTAAGTGTAACTTCTCCAAATATTGTTTTGCTCCAGCAATCAAAAGCTCTGACCGTTATAGTTTCTGGTAAGTCTTGTAATGAAAAATTATTCTTTTGAACAAATACACCCTCACTTATTACCTCTATGCTGCCAATTCCGGTTAATCCTGATTGCCATGTATTGCCATTTTCATCGAGGTACTCAAACCATAGACTATCTTTTGCGATGGCAATCATGTCATTGCTGGCCTCGGGTGCAATGTGGAACGTCAGCTCGGTATACAGCCCAAGTTCAGTTCTGCTGATTTCTACTTTATCAACGATAACACCGGTATCCTCCACCACTGTTGGATTAGACATTTGGTACACATTTATAACTTCTGTACTTTTATTATTCAATTGGAAATCAAAAGAATCCCTTATTAATTCTCCAGCATTGCCATTTAAGTCAATTGGATATACAGCTGTGTTACAGGTCAATGTTATGTTCTCCGCTTTATTAGTATTAGTGCCATTTAGAATAAACACAACGGTACCGTCTTCTTCCGTGGTATAGTCTGAGCTGAAAGATATATATTCCCCATTATTACTTAAGGAAGGATTAACACTTAACATTTCACGGTTCGTTTCTCTGGCGTATTCAACAATAGTTTCGCCATCATTAGCTTCAATCCCCATATTTACTAAAGGGTCTTTATAGGAGGCATCCAGGGCCAGAAGCAGGTATTTATCTGAATTAACGGGTTTCGCTTCTAGCACTACACTAATTGTTTCGTTATCGCAGATAGCTTCTCGAACCTTAAAATTGACTAAAGCATTTTCGGTATTCTCCTGTGCAACATCTTTATCAATTAAAGTAGAAGCCTGTTCGGAAAGTTCCTTGCCAGATCTGGCAAAAAAGTCATTTAGACCCCATTGTCTTATGGAGGCATAGGCAGTAGTTCCAATAACTAAAGTCAAAGCAGCAGCAAATAGAACGACTCTTTTTTTATAATGGCAGCTTTTTGGAGAATATTCTTTTAAATCTGCTGTTACGTTATTCGTCTTAATGAAGGAATAAGCCAAATCAGCTTGTGTTTTTACCTGCATTGGGACTTTAGTATCCTGGGAAAAAATATGTACGTATTTTCTATCTCTCTTATTCAACATGAAAACCTCCTTTAATAATTATATTCCTTCTTAAGCTGTTCTTTTGCTCGTGAAAGTCTGGTTAATACTGTGTTTTTATTGAGCTGCAGCAGTTCGCTTATTTCTTTGACCTTTAAACCCTCCGAGTAATACAGTAGAATAATGATGCGGTATTTTTCATCCAGGCTTTTCAGCATTTCTTTCCACTCACACAACTCGTAATCTCGTTCAATAAATTCTTCCGTAACCTCCTCGTCGGTACTGACATAATTTTTTCTTTGCCTCAGGATATCATTGCATTTGTTTATTAGAATGCGCAGCATCCAGGTTTTAAAATATTTATCATTCCGGAGGGTATTTAGCTTTTCGTAACAGGTCAGAATCGTGTCTTGGACAGCATCGGCAACATCATTTTCATTTCTTAAATAGACCCAGGCAGATTTATACATGCTGTTTAGATGCAGCTCCATAAGTTGTACAAAAGAATCGGCATCATTCAATTTAGCTTTCTTTAATAAGTTATCCATTTAATTGCCTTTCTGTTTGTTGCGAACATGTTCTTTATCGTATACATAGATTAGACGTAAAAGTTATAGAAAATATTTCATTTAAAATATAAACCAAATGAAAAAGAATTACAAAAAGCAATTTTTATGGATAGTTTCTCGAATATATAATCTTGTTAATAAGTGTTAAGGAAACCCATCCTGTTGTTAAAAAGTCTCATATTATTTTAAAGGAAATTAGTGAATAAAAGGGATGTGGCTTGGTTGTTTCTAATAATTCGACTGAATGGTAATTTGTAGTTGAATAAATTGGTTAATTGTGTTAAAATTACAAACAACACATTATATTGAAGGTGTGTTGCTTGATTTAAAATACTTATGACTGATAATAACCATAATAAATCGGATGACTAAAACATTAAAAAATTGTAATGGTATATGCTATCTAATTGTTAAATACAAAGAATAGAATATTACCATAAATTTATTCAACCGGAAAAAGAGATGTGATTAATAAAAGGAGATGATGCCAATATAATAAATGTATAGTATGATAGATAACTTGCTAATTCTATATATAGATACATGATTAAAACAATGCTATTGTTTCATTAAGGAGGTTTTAGATATATGGATGACTTTAAGAATAAAAAAGATAAAGCTGTCGGTAAGGTTGTTGAAAGAATTGGACAAACAATTGATGATAGTGAACTTGAATTTAAGGGAAAAATGAAATCTCTTAAAGCAGATTTAGGCAGTAAAGTGGAAGAAGGTAAAGACAAATTTTTTGACAAAGCAAATGAGTTCATAGACGAAGTAACGGAAAAAAGAAAAAACAAATAAAAGAAAAGCAGTAAATATAAAAAATAAATAAAATAGAGAAAATACACAGTATCGATAAGGAGGTAACATTATGCCAGAGATAAGTAATATATTTGTATGGTTAATTCTTGGTGGAATATCCGGTTGGATAGCTAGTAAAATAACCGGAGATGATGCAAAAATGGGATTTGGATTAAATTTAGTGGTAGGTATTTTGGGAGCCTTTATTGGTGGATGGTTAGCTGGAATATTTGGTCTTGGTCCAGCAACAGGTATAAACCTTTGGAGTTTTATAATCTCCATCCTTGGAGCCGTAATTTTGTTATCTATCGTAGGTATGTTCAAAAAGAAGTTGTAAAACTAAGATTGTACTTTAGAAAAGCCTGAACGAATAGATAGAGATAGATCAAGGCATGACGATGAATCAAGCAAATAATCAAAACCCCTACCAACACTGGCAGGGGTTTTTTTGCTATAAGTCAATCTTGCTGTAATGTCGCATCTTTTATATTACATATATATTATTGAATAAATTTTTTAACAAGGGATGATGAAATATTAAAATTAAAAAAGTTGTAATATTTATAATTGTTATATTGATCATACATTTTTTTACCTTAACGATTAAAGCTGCAACAGATAAAGTTACAATAACCATTGAAATGTTGAATGGTACAACCTTAAAAATATCCTGGAATACAATTAAGGGCTATAACCGATACAATGTTTATAGGTCAACAAATTACTCCGGTCCGTATAAACTGATAAAAGAAACAAATCAAACGACATTTACGGATGAAGGTTTAGAGAAAGGAAATGCATACTTTTATAAAGTTAAAGCGATAAATAGCAATATTGTTTTGTCCTCCAGTATCTCATATAAATATATGAAAATGGAGGGAATACCAGATGTACTAGGTTCAAGTAAAATAAAATCTAATAAAGATACAGTTATACTAGTTTCAACAAAGAATACAGTTACATCATTAGCAAATGTATCCTTTTATAGAAAGAAAAATGGTGTATATCAACTGGAATTTTCAACCATTGGTTATGTAGGAGAAAATGGTATAGGTAAGATAAAGGAAGGTGATGAGAAGACACCTAGCGGAACCTATGGTTTTTCTATGGCATTTGGAATAAGTAAAGCCCCAAAAGGAATGAAGATTCCATATACGCAAGTTAATTCAACACACTGGGTAGTGAGTGATTCTTATAGTAAATATTATAATAAATTTGTATCAACAAAAGATGTTAAAAAGGATTGGAAAGAAAGCTATGGAGAACAGTTATATAAGTATACAAGATCTTATACATACGCTCTTTTTATTGATTACAATAAGGAATCAGTGAAGAATAAGGGATCTGCTATATTTTTACATTGTTACTCGGGAAAAGAATATACGATAGGATGCATTGCAATTCCAAAAGATAAGATGAAGTATTTAATGACTCGACTGGCGTTAGATAGTCATGGCAATATTTCATCTCAGATTATTATTAACACGTATGACAAATTGCTGGATAAATAATTATAATAGACAAAGGGATAAGCAGCTGAGATGTAGCCTGTTGCATCCGCAACAGGCTATTTAATAGAATGGGATGGTTGAGCAGATTTGATTGTTATGCAAAATAATCAGCCAAGACCGCCTCCTTCTTGTCAAGAAAAATATCTTCATCTTTTACCTTCTGTAAGCGAAGCGTTCTTATGATATCTTTGATAAAATTATCACTACCAGTTATATAATAAAGAGGATTTTTCAGCTCTGTGAATTCATTTAACGATTGATAAAAATCTGCTCTACAGTCATACCAGTAATTTTTATATAAGTCAGTTTGAAGGACATTTAACTCATCTCTAAAAATATAATTCTTTGAGGAGTCAATATTTACACTAATTAAGGAGCTTATATTTAAAGTATTTTCTAGAAATGCATGAACTAAAGGTCTCATAGTAGCAATTCCTACTCCCATGGATAGCAGGATGAGAGGTCTATTATTTCGTCTTAAATCCATTCTTGAACCAATCTTAAAAATAACCAGTTCATCTCCGATATTTATTTTAGACAGTCCTCTTTTAAATTCGGAAAGAGGTTCTTGTATTCGTGTAGTGAAGCCAAGTTTATTTTCATTGGGTAATGTGGTAAGAGACATATGCCTTACTAAATTTTTGTTAGGCAGTTCTCCCTGATCAAAACCAACGATACCTATATGAGTGTGAGCACCTTCAGTCCAGGTCAAGTCATCTGGTTTTTCTAAATAAAAGCTAAAGGTGTTTTTTGATTCTTGCTTTATGTCAATCACTTTAAGAGTGTATTTTATCATAGTTGTCCTCCAGATCGTATATTTGTACTTATAGTATGCCACGAATAATTTAGGAGGGCAAGTGTGAGGAAATTTAATTATAGGAGGTTACGAAAGGATACCTTAACAAGGCATATCTGAATGTAAGGGCAAACATGGGTGCAGACCTCCTATCCGAAGTAAATGCGCAATTGTGGTATAAATAAATATATGGTAATATTAGGTGAATGAATTGTATTATAAGAAATAGAGAGGAATATTTTAATGAGAGGTAAATACAAATTAAGGATACTTAGAAATGTGTTTTTTGTGTTATTAGGCCTTATCCTGGTTTTTACCAGCATTATTTACATCAGTTTTTATAATGAAATTCTTACTATCAGCTCCATTAAAAAGATTAATACCGTTCCAGTATATGAAATGAATTACAAAGGCAATTTCGGGTTTGATAAATACCTTAAAACAGGTTCGAAGAATTATAGTGAATATGCTGATTTTATGAATGCTAATCTATTAAAGGGTATTCCAGAGTTTTACTATGATAAGTTTGAATGTTCCACTTTTTTTGCAAGAACGCCAGAAGGGGATTATATTATGGGTAGAAACTATGATACAGAAGTATCTATACCCTTTGTTCTTAGAACAAATTCCAAGAAGGGTTTTAAAACAGTAGGTATGGCTGATCTTCGCAATCCCGGTTGGAACAATACAAACTTAGTATCCAGAATGACCGCACTCTCAGCTCCTTATTATACCTTTGATGGCATGAATGAAAATGGTGTCGCGATAGCTGGCTTATCCGTTCCTTTTGGTGCCAGATCAGATATAGATGAGAGTAAAACTACTTTGTATGACTATGCAGTGATTCGGCTTACGCTTGAAAAGGCAGAGAATGTAGATGACGCTATTAAACAGTTGTCACAGTACAATATTAAAATGGAGAATACGTATCCCTCCCATTACATGATTGCAGATGAAGCTGGTAATTGCGCCATTATTGACTATGTTGATGGTAGTATGAAGGTAATAAGAAAGGATGATAACTATCAGATAGCTACTAATATGCTTACCTTTAATAACGACAAGCATCAGGGATATAGTGCTGATCGATATCAGAATTTTGACAAGGTGCTGTCCGAAAAATCAGGAGTTATATCTATTGAAGATGCATTAGAGCTATTAGTAGAAAATACCGTGCCCGGTGATGAACAATGGTCCAGTGTTTATAATCTGACAGATAAAACCATGTCGGTAAAATTTCACGGAGATTATGAGAATACATACACGTACGAGATAGAAGAGAAACCATGAAAACAAAGAGCCTGTCGCAGTTGCGGCAGGCTCTTTGTTAAAAAAGGGGAGTGTATGCGAGTTATAGTTAATAATACTTAATTTGATGCTTTATTCATATCCTTGAGCAGATGATGAAAGATAACAATGATAAAGGCAGCAAGCAGCGAGTTAAGAAAACCACCCATGCTTATCTTTGCTACAAAGAAATCAGCAATCATAATCGTCCAGGCATTTACAATAAAGCTGAATAATCCCAAAGTCAAAAGGCTGAAGGGTAAGGTGAGCAGTAGCAGAATCGGCTTTAATATAAGATTCACTGCTAACAGAACCAAGCCCATGATAAGGAGAGCCGGGGTACTATCGATTTGTATCGTGTGTATTACAAAGGACAGTAAATATATTGTTAAAACAATAGACAGATATTTCAGGAACAGTTTTGACATTTTTACCTCCATTAAGGATTTTAAGTACAGCTATTAAAATGAGACATTCATTACCTGATCTTTATTTGTATTTTCACTTCGTCAGTTGTAACGTCCACAAAATCATAGGGTTCACCCTCAGTTAAAGAATCCAGCAGCTTCATAACCATGATAACAAGCTCTTTAACAGTATAAAAAGTAATTCGGGAGGATGATTTTAAATCAGGTGCTTTTGGTATAAAAAGACCCGCAATAGTTAGTAAGTCCAGAGAACAGTCCAATATTTCTTGAAAGATGTACAAAGGAACTGGAAAAGGGATACTTATAAACCTTTTATTTTGTATTTGCAGCTTAATCCACAAGAAACGAAAGCCCTTAATCGACATATACTTTCACCTTCACCATAGCCTTATGGCTTTCATCCCAAGCCTCAACATCAACAATATTAGGATCATCCAAGGTACCGTTTATTACCTCCTCGATTATTTTTGCAAAATCGATGTTTGAAATATCAATGCCTTTTGATTCCATCTCTCTTCTGGCATCTGCGGGTACTATATTGGTCATTTTATCAGCTATTTCACCAATTGTGGTCAGTAAACGGATTGGAACATTTACGTTGACATTAACGGAATTATTATCAGAGGTAACCTTAATTTTTAAAAACTTGTAGTTACGTTTTATGGTTGGTACAGATTGAGTTTTGTGAACAGTCTCTGACTCTTTCGTTGCATTCAGAGCTTCTAAAAGCTCCATGCCTTCGGCAGCAGTAATCTGCCCTTTTTCGATCATTTCTAAAATTTTTTGTTGTTCACTCATTGACTTGCCTCCTATTTATTATAAATTTTTAATTCGTTCCGTAGCTTCTTTTGGGGAGATTTCACCCTTTGATAATAGGTCAAGAATTTCATTCTTGGCGGCTGTTTTATCTTCATTTTCCTTAATCAATTCTTTTGACGATACTTCATATCCAAGACCTCTGATGACCGCATCCAATTTACCGCGAACCGTAGGGTAGGAGATACCTAATTCTTTCTCAACGTCCTTAATATTGCCGCGGCATTTTATAAATACCTTGACAAACTCCAGATCTTCTTCTGGAAGCCTGCAGAATTCACAGGGTTGGAAATCACCTTCAATGGAGGTGGAGCATTTGGGACAACCGAGCTTAGTTATAGAAAGGTTTTCGCCACATACGGGGCACTTACCTGGAGCTTTGTATTTCATTGTTTTCACCATCCTGATATGTTATTTGATTACAATATACAACTTGTGATTAAATATGTCAATATAAATATTAATATTATTAATTTTAATATCAATATTATTAATTTAAAAGTTGATTATATTGATATAATAGATATTGCATTGCAGAAAAAGAGAAATTTAGAATTAGAAGAAAGAAGCATATGATAAATTAATGTTTGTAAAATTAGTTATTTGGAATACTTCATTTTTCTTACGGAATAACCGATAATAAAATAGATTAGTTAAAAGTTATCTATGAAAAGTTATTCATTAAAATTAATATATAGGGTTAATTAAATTACACATGAACTAGATTAACATATGTCAAGGAGAAAATATGGATAAAACTGAAATTGTTATTTGGGGAGCAAGCTATTTGGGTTTACAATTAAAAAAATTAATTGATTTATGTAATCAGAATACAGATAAAAATACTTATGAAGTATGTTTTTTTTGTGATAATGATGAAACAAAATTAGGCAGTACTTTTGATAATATACCCGTACTTTCATTTAATGAATTACAGAATAAGTCAAAAGATGGTTCTTTTGGCGGAATAATTGTTATAGCAATACAAAATAAGTGGAAGGGCAGCGTTACAAAGCAATTAAGGGATGGTGAAATAGCCAATGAAGTTTATGGTTACAATGAAATTCTTTATAATAATAGAAAATCCTCAGAAGATAATTTTAAATTAATTGATTTTCTCTATAAGATTGATATAACAAAACCAAGATTGGATTATATTGAATATCACGTAGCTCATCATTGTAATTTGAAATGTAAAGGCTGCGGACATTTAAGTAATGTAGCAGAAGCTGAGTTTGGAAACTTAGATTGTTATATAGATGATATAAAAAGGTTAAAAGAACTATTTTGGGGTATAGAAAAAATAAGGTTAATGGGTGGAGAACCATTACTTAACCCTTCTCTATCAAGGTTTATAATTGAAACCAGAAAAGTATTTCCCGATACTGAGATTTGCATTGTTACCAATGGTCTTCTTCTTAGAAATTGTAGTAAAGAATTTTTTAAGGTAGTAAAGGATACGGGAGCTATATTTAATATTAGCCTATATCCACCAACGAAAAAAATAAAAGGATTACTGGAATTAAAGTTAATGGAAGAAGATATTGCATTTAAATTTACAGGGGCAATAAGTGAATTTTTTAGAAATATTGATATTACAGGGAATTGCGATGTGGATAAAGCATATAGTAGTTGCGTAAGTACAAAATGCCACTTTTTATTAGATGGTAAATTAGCACTCTGCCCAATGCCATTAATATTTAAAAAATTAGGTAAACACTTAGAGAATCCTATACCAGATTTTGAAGAAGATTATATAGACATTCATAAAACTTCAATGAATGGGTGGGATATAGTAGAACTTTTTTCAAAACCAATTAAGCATTGTGCTTATTGTAAATCATATGATGCACAGATGTTTAAATGGGAGCCGGGTGGTTCCAGAATACCTCAATTAGAGGATTGGTTAATTCAATAATTAAGGTATATAAAAAACTCAATTACTCCAAAAGATATCGGCACCTAATTCAATACTCTACCAAATTTTGTATTAAAAGTCTAGTAAATTTTTTTGGCAAACTGTATTCTATAGATACCTACCGCGGATAGGAAAAGATTGATAGGAGGCCTAATTTAATGAAGGCTTTAGATGCTAACTGGTACAAATCGATATGGAGTATGGATATAAAAAAGCAATCATGGGTAGAGGAAACAGAAAGTCAGGTTAATTTTATCATCAACACTTTAAAACTCACAGGAAATGAACGGATTCTTGATCTGGCATGCGGATTTGGAAGACATGCACTCTCTTTTGTCAGACGTGGATTTCAGGTTACTGGAGTCGATATAACAAAAGAATTTATTAACAATGCTATAAAAACAGCGAAAACAGAAGGATTAAAGGCACAGTTTATTAATTCAGATATTAGAGACCTTCATATTACAAACGAGTATGATATCATATTAAATTTAGCAGATGGTGCCATAGGATATTTAGAGTCAGATGAGGAAAACATAAAAATATTTAATGTTATTTCAAATGCATTAAAACCCGGTGGAAAGCATTTCATGGATATCTGTAATGCTGAATATGCAGAGAATTATTTTCCAGCGCAATTTTGGGATGCGGGTGAAAATGCGCTATCTGTTTCAAGATTTGAGTGGGATGATAAGAAAAGAATTATGTTATTTGGTGACAAAACTATTCCGTATGGCGAACCAGCAGAAAAACCTGATATTGAGTATGGAGCACCACAACGGCTTTATTCCATTAATGAAATAGAGCAAATATGGAAGGCATTGGGTATGAAGATAGTTCAGACCTTTTCTAATTATTATGGGAAAGCTTCATCCTTTAGAGAGTTACAACTTATGGTATATTCTGAAAAATTATAGACTTAATTCAGACGTGCTAATAAACCTGGCTACCAATAGTCATGAGTAAAATTATTAAATATGAAACAAACAACCCGCTTCGTATGTCGCGGGTTGTTTGTTTCATATCGAGCTGAGGACTTCACATTTTAAATACAGATGTTACTTCTTCATTTCATATATTTTTTGAAGTATAGTTAAGAATTGAATTTTATCATGAGATGATTCAGTAAATTTGTAGTCTTCAACAAGCCTGTACCCGAACTTGAGCAAGATCATCTCATAGATACAAGAATCGGAAGATTGGGAGATGTCCGCATACTCTGAAAACCCTTTGTAGTAAGCCCGGACACATCGATGATAATATTCTACCATGTGATCAACATCTGACTCATCGGCAATAAAACTTGCGATATCCTCCCCCATGTAACCCCATCCGGCAGTATCCCAGTCAATGAGTAAGATTTTATCATCATGGGAGAATATGTTTGTCACCCAAAAATCCCGATGGCACAAGACGATGGGCAATTTTTCTATTCGGTTAAATATTTCGTCAGCATGCTTATCAATATCAATCAGCATATCACACAAATGTTTTGGGATAGGGCAGTCAGTGGAGCGTATGTAATCATAGACCTCGTTCCAGGACCTATAGTGCAGGTATAAATTCTTCATATAATCTACTGTACTTAGATTAGTGAGTGTTTGTAGTATAGGTGATTGATCTGCGTAAAGGCTGCCTTGAAACCGTCCCAACTCCTTGGCGGCGCGTTCATACATTTCGCCGGTCAGACTTAAGCCAGTGGCACCCTCGATGTACTCAATCCAGATTTGTATCTCATCCCCATTTATCTCTGTATGATAGCATTCTGGCAACCGAAGCTTACCGGTGAACAACTTTCCAAAATTCGAAATATAAAGGTCATATTCTCTTTGCCACGAATTGGGGTCGCTGTAGCGTTCCCATTTTTTCTGCTTTTTTAAAACGATATGGTATGGCATTATTTTGCCATCCGTAGTTTCGGCTGTGCCTGTTACAAGTCTCACATCACCCAGTGTACCGCCCTGCAACTGCTTGGTTTTATATTCGGAATGCAGTATGCTCTCTCCAAGCATTTTACTTAAAACAGAGTTCAATGTTTCGGATTTAATTTGTATCTCATCCTGTGTGTTCATATTAATGTTCCTCCTATTATTGGTCTATAGACTCTGTAATTCGTCTGATTTATGGCATAAAAAAAGATACGCCTTCATCGTATCCCACTAACAGTAGTATTCACGAAAGGTTACTAATCAAGCGTTCTGTAGTCAACACTCTCCTTTCGGAACAAGAAAATTCCCACAAGGGATACAGATATTGTAAAGTGCAGTAAGTGCAATGTCAATAGAGATATCTACATAAGAACCATATCATAAAAATAGATGTAATGATAAAAAAGGAAGGGTGTGTAAGTACAAGGAGGATATAGAGAATTATGTTATGTTTTAGCAAAAAAAGTTATTTTTTGGCACAAAAATATACGAGTTGACATAAAATATATTGGAACTACTATTACACATTATGTGTTAAGGAGATAATGTCAATGGAGAATAAAAAGATATATACTCAGAATATATTTCCTAATGATAAAGAGTATTATGATGAATCTGATATAGGTGGAAGTAAATGTGAAGAGTATTATAAAAGAAAATGTGATAAACAGGTAAACTACTACGAAAGTAAATTTAATGCATGCTGCGACGATTCATGCAGAGATTTCTATGTGAATAAAATTAAAGAAACAAAAGAATATTGGGCAGCGGAAAGCTTAAGATACTGTGGGAAGAACTGTAATAATTGTCCGCCAGATCCGCCGGGCTGTACAGGAGCGACCGGTCCGGTAGGTCCAGTAGGTCCGGTAGGTCCAGTAGGTCCAATAGGCCCAGTAGGTCCAGTAGGCCCGGTGGGTCCAGCTGACCATGCGGGTCTAGCAGGCCTGGCAGGATTAGCAGGGTTAGCAGGCCTTGCAGGCGCAAGAAGGCGTAGAGGAGGAGTAATTGCAGCAATTTTAATTGTACTATTGTTGTCTCTGACTATTTTCTTTGTGCTCCTTTTTGCTGGAGCAGGTGAAACCGAAACCTTAAATAATGCAGATTTTTATGCGCTTATTCCAGCGGAGGGCGTAGTAACCGTTGCTCCCGGCACAGATGTAGCCTTCCCGTTAGATGGTCCAATCAGCGGTACTACGATTGTACGAACTAGTGCCAGCTCATTTACCCTGTCTGAAATTGGAACGTATCAAGTATTCTTCCAAGTAAGTGTGCTAGAAGCAGGGCAACTGGTTTTAACTCTTAATGGTGTTGAGCTTGGTTATACAATAGTTGGTTCAGCAGGAGATTCACAGATCGTAGGAATGGCACTTGTAGATACAACAGCTATTAATTCAATACTCACAGTGCGAAATCCAGTGGGTAGTTTAACAAACTTAACCCTTAGTCCACTTGCTGGTGAAGCTACTGTTTCGGCACACTTAGTTATTGTGCAAGTTGAATAAAAAAGAGTAGATAGTATAAATTCGTCATTTCAGTAACAAACAAAATCCCTTCTACATCACAGTAGGAGGGGTTTTTATGTTAAATTGTAAAAGTCAATATTGTATTGTAAAATAAATTAATTAATGATTTTATTCACTTTTGTGTTATGTGTAATCATACCGGAAAATACGGATCTTGTGGAGGCTGATGGAGTCATGTTTCGTGCACAGTCCTTGGAGTTTTACAAAAACAACCCACTGAGTTAATGCAGTGGGTTGTTTGATAAATAGGGAATAAAACGTAATCAAATTTCATTACTAAGGCATAGGACGAACATATCTGCTAGTTCGGCTCAACTCCCCATACAAGGCTACTGCTAAGATAGCCTGTAACCTTAGTAGAGTTGGTATACTGAGTGCTTGTTGCATCAAACGAATAGTCATTTGTCTGGGTATAGTTTGACCAATTAGTCTTTGAAAATCTCGCTTGAACTTCAGCACTTTGTCCGGCTTTCAGTGTACCAGCCCCGGAGGTAAAGCTTATCTCTAAATAATAATCTGCTCCTGTAACAGAACTCGAAAGCTGGACAAATTGGCCTGCAACATTTGCACTGCCGATACTTGCCCAATCGCACCAGAAACTCTGTGCGACTTCACCGTCAATCGTATAGTAATATCTTATTTTAACATTACTAAGATTGATGTCAGTGGTGCCGTTGTTTACCAGTTTAAACCTTGGAGAAAGACCGTTCGTAGTTGCACTCGTATTTCCGTTAAAGGCCTGAATTACTAAGTTTCCAGTCACGGGAGTGGTATCAACTACATTTACGGTTAAAACAGCACTATTCCCGCTGTTGAAATTAAAGGTTATGCTATTACTTCCAAGTGGCAATGTGGAAAGATAGCTTTTTTGAAGAACAACCGTGGTACCGGATACGGTGTAATCTGTCCCTGATACCAGAGTTTTGGTACCATTTGTAATACTTGCAAATGTTTTACCATTTAAAGTGATAGACACCGTAATATTTTGCTGATTATATTTATCGAAGGTAGCGCTCACAGGAGTAATGGTGGCACTTGGAGTAGAATCAATTACCCTGACTGTTAACACTGGGTCAGTTCCTTTATTAAAGTCGAAGGTTAGATTGTAATTACCAACGGCTAAGGTAGATAAGTAGGATTTCTTAATCACAAGATTAGTTCCGCTTAAGGTATAATCTGTATTTGCGACTAAGGTAGTCGTTCCATTTTTAATTGAGCTCAAAGTGTTACCATTTAAAGTAATTGCTATGGATTTATCACTTTGATTATACTTATCAAATTCAATACTGGTTGGTGTGATGGTAGCGCTTGGTGTTGTATCTTTTAAATTTGGCAGCTCATCCAAGGTAATAACATAACTGCTTTGATAAAGTGTAGTCAGGGTTGTTGGATTATTATTGGAAGAACTCGTTATAAATTCTCCATACCAAGGACAAAAATACAGCCAACCGGATTTTTCTTCTGTGAGATTTTGGAGACTTGGAATGGTATCATTTTCTGTCATTGCAACCATTTTCTGTGCACCAGTCAGATCAACCAATTGATAGAAGGTAGAGGTAATTGCATCTTCATTTGGTCCGCTGGTTAAGCCGTCATTACGGTTATAGACAGTATTATACTTATCGAACCCTACGATATCAACCTTATCATTACCAGGATACCAGGAAGGGGAAGTACTATAAGTATAACTGTTATAGGTCCATATAATGTTGTGTAAACCGTAAGTCTGTGTTAACTGGGTATATAATAAATTCCAGAGCTGTTTATAAACGGTTGCTCCCGCTTGTCCCCACCAGAACCAGGCACCTTCGCCATTTACGCCGCCATTGCCTTCTGCTTCATGGAAAGGACGTAAGATAACAGGCACATTGTTATTCTGTAATATCTGCAGCTGCTCTGCTAAATCTCCGATTGCCAGCATCAAATACTGATATTCTTTCGTACCGGGTACTACCGCGTTAGCAGTATTATAATTTGTCTCTGTAGGCTTATAGGTACAATCCTTCCAATCCACTGCACTGCCTAATACATAGGAAGTGAAATTCTTCGGCACATTAATATGCCAGCAGGCTGTTGCAATACCGTTTCTGGTATTAACCCAATTAATGATACGATCTGTTGTACCGTCTTCCCATCCATATAACGGATTATAGTTCATGAAATCAAAGCCTCTGATTGCAGGATATTTTCCAGTTAAATTCTTGATAAAATCAAACTCTAACTCGTAATTTCCATTATTTCCGCTTCCATAAATCTCTTGTTGACCGGAAATAATATTTTTACCGTAAACCGATGTTAAATAATTCATGAGAAGCTTAGTCTCTGTAGTCGCATTGCTATCTGTTAAGACAGGACTTACATTTAAACTGGGAAGATTAGGGTTGTCCACCGTAAAGGTGTCAAAATAAGCAAATCCCCAGCCTGACTTAATCTGTATAGTGTTGCTGCCTTGGGTTAACTTTTGAATACCAAAGTTAAAATTTGACCAGGCAGTAGTGTATGGAAGCATATAGGAGCCTTTATTTACACCGTTTACATATAAATATTGTAATCTGCCATCTGTACTTAACTCTTGCATATACCGAGTGGATATGGCATACATTCCAGTTGCCGGAACTGTTACATTAAAAGTTAATGTACCAGAGCTCTGCATCCATACAAAACCAGTTCCGGAGTAGCCGGTCTTAACTTGTCCGTAAATATTGTCCGTGACTTGAAGGTCAGAGGTTAATTGTGCATTTTCACATTCGATAGTATAAAGTGGTGTAGCTGCATTAGCCGGTATAGCTGGTACTGTGAATAGACTGAATAATAGAGATGTTGCAATCAAAAACGTAGTTACTTTTTTAATTAAACGATTCATTTTAGTGCTCCTTTCTTATTATGGTTTTAATAGTTAAATTGCTTAAACGTTTAACAACTTACGCAATAAATATAGCACTATTTACATTATTTGTAAATAGTGCTGGTGGATTATGTATTAAATTTTGATAAATCATGGTAAGAATAGAGATATAATTAGATAATATTGCATAATTGAAGTTGGAATGCTGGTAATATAGGAAAAAAGAAGTAATTTCGTGCATAACAAATAGACATAGTGACCGCTATGCTTTAAAATAAAACTGTAATTTTAATTATGCGGTTATAAGGGATAAGGACGATATTAATAAATGCACATAGGAGGATATGGATTGAGATTTCGAAAGCAAATGACGGCTCTAAGTTTAATAATGCTGATTTTCATCATGGATCTTTTTGGGGTGAGTGATGTTTACATAATGAAGTCAAAGGCAGCAACCTTTGATGAAATCAACCATCCTGATGTATTTTTAAAGCAGGTCAATGGAGATTTGCAATGTACACTGGTAGCTACCACCATGCTAGTCCGAAGGGCAGCCATGTTGTCGGGAAATCTAAATTGGGCTAATATTACCATAGATCAGATTAAGCAGCAGGCGTGGATCGATGGGGTTGGGCTTAAGTATACCTTCACCTATGAGGGTATTACAGTAAGCAAAGCTCCCTTTGGGAGTGATCCGGTAAATGAAGCTCTTGCCTTATTACAGCAGCACCCGGAAGGAATTGTATTATATGATCAAATCCGTATTCCCAGAGCTCACGCAGTGTTATTAACCGACTATACCAACGAGATGTTTTACTGTGCTGACCCCTCGGATGCGGTACCTTATGGCAGAATACCTATTAATGCAGGACTGGTCCAGGTTAAAGATACGGAATACTATTATTATGTGTCAAGTCCATCCATACCATCCCCTGCATCTTCAGGAACTGAAGGTAATGTTATTCTACCTGTAACAGACATCAATACATATGGGGCTGAATTATCCCAGACAGACTATTATTATGATGGAAATGAAAAGAAACCCGTAATCTCTATCACAGGATTAGTGGAAAATGTAGACTATACTGTTTCTTATTTTAATAATGTGAATTTGGGTAAGGCAGCCGTCATTATATCCGGGATCGGGATGTATTCAGGGGTTATGATAAAAGACTTCGGAATCAGGGAAGCAACTCTATATGATTATATCAATGAAATAAAGGTTGGTATAACAAAGCAAACGATTCAGAAGGGAAAAACCACTACACTTAAAGTTGACTTACCGCAAACCCTTACACTAGTGAAGGAATATAGCAATAGCAATAATTTGCCAAGTATTAATAATGAAGTAAAGATAAGTTATAAATCGGCTAATAGCAAGATTGCTATAGTTAACTCAAAAGGTAAAATAACAGGGAAGAAGAAGGGAAATACTAAAATTACGGTAACGGCGGCATTGGCAGATGGAACAAAGAAGGTAGTTACCTTAACGATTAAGGTGAAATAGTATATAAATTAAACAAAGACTAAGTAATTTCACTCATTAGCATGTGCGCCTTCTGGGCATATAGCAAAAAGCCTGCCGAAACCTCGGCAGGCTTTTAATAAAAAGGAGAGCATAAGTATGCTATCTTTTCTTGTGGTGACCCCAAATTGACTCTATTTTAAGGGTCTATTTTTATATTATTTGGAGGTTATTAACATTAAAAAAATATTTTACGAGCACAGTGAAAATGTTCACTTTAATATTTTTTAATAGTGAGAAATTTTACCCCTATTAGATGTATTATAGGTAAAGGGAGGTAGCAACAAATGGATTTTTATTACAATACGGATGATGACTTAGAGAAAATAATAAATAAGTACAGCAAAATGCTGCTGCGTATTGCTTATACTTATATGAAAAATACTTATGATTCAGAAGAAATTGTCCAAGAAGTCTATATTCGGCTTATGACGAAAAAACCTAGATTCGCAAGTGGGGAACATGAAAAAGCATGGCTAATCAAAGTAACAATTAATATTAGTATAAATTATTTAAAAGCTACTTATAGAAAGCATGTTACTCTTGATGATAATATTTCATATTTTACAGAAAAAGAAAGCGAATTATTAAGTGTGGTTTTATGCTTACCAGATAAATATAAAATCATCATTCATTTGTTTTATTATGAGGGGTATTCCATAAAAGAAATAGCTAAGATACTAAATATTCCTTCCTCAACGGTTGGAACAAGACTGGAACGAGGGCGTAATACACTTAAAAAAGTACTGAAAGGAGAGTTTTAGTATGCATAATCAATATAATAATTTGATTGATAAAATTGAGTTCAGCGATGATTACAAGGAAAAATTGATGAATACATTAGCAAATGATACGAAGAATAAGAGTTACCATAAATTCAAAAGGACAGAGGTAGGAAAAGTATTAATAAAGCAAAAAATCCGAAAAATGTCCTTTGTACTTGTTATATTACTTTTTGCTTTTGCCGGTTTATCTACAAAACCAGTACAGGCTGCGATTCAAAATTTATTTTCCTACATTATAGAGAGTATTACTCATAATTATGAAAGAAAAATGAGCAGCTATAAAGATGAAATAAACCAATCGGTTACGGTGGATGGTATCACAATGAATATCTATGATATTGTAATGGGGAAACAGGAAATGGTTATTAGGTATAATTTAATTGATGAGAACGGCAATGCAGTCGGAATGGAATTCCCGGGTAAAACAGTTGTCTTTCATTCAATGGGTGGTGTATATATATCAGATAACAATAATAGAACAATCAAGGGTAGTGTAGAATATCATGACAAAACATCTTTAGGGGATGATTTATCTCCCTATCTGTCATTAATTACTTTTGAAGATGCTAATGTCAATACAGAGGAGTGGGTAAATTGCCCACTTGAAATTAGCACTAAGCTGGCCTGGTCTGATAGCGATTCAAATCCGGTTATTAAAAGTTTTAGTTTTAATTATACACCGACTAAGATTTATAATGAGGAAGTAGTTAATATTAATAAGAGAATAGTCTTAGACAACGATGTGATTACATTATCTAAATTAACCTTAAATGGATTATATATGAAGATAGAAGCAGAATATAATATTGATTATAACAAAAAAGATGACTTTTTTTTAGAGGCAGTTGATGAATTCGGGAAAGAACTTAGAAGTTATGGAAGAAGAACAGTAAGTACAGATGGTTCAGCTCTCGTACAAGCTGCTTATACGTATGAAATTGCAAATGAAAATGTTTCAAAGATATATCTGATACCATGTTATTATGGGTTGTCTGACATTGACAGAATACAACTTGATGAAAGAATTGAAATAGAAATTCCAAAGCAATAATCTGATCTGAAATAATATTTTTCAAGCAAAACCCCCATGACGCCATTGTCATGGGGGTTAAACAACCCACATATAAACAGCAAACAACCCACTACGTCTTTGCAGTGGGTTGTTGCTAAAAAGGGGAGGATAAGTATTTAACTTCTCTTTCGTGATCATAATTGGAGGGGGAGTCCAATTATGAAAGAGCATACGCATTTACATCCCTCACGGAACGCCTTTGTTCCACATTAGGATATTAGTATTATGATACACTTTTAGATTATTTATACATTAAATAAAAAATATTTCAGCATAGAAATTATATAAATTCCATGTTATAATCGTAGCGAAGGTTATATCGAGATGACCTAATATGATTGAACTTAGTGTCTGTATAAGAAAAGAAATAATACAGTACACGGCATACATAACGTATTTACCATGATTACGTGTGTAGAATAAGAGTACGAGGAAGGATGAAAACATGGGTTTATTACAAGAGTGGAGAGATTATGCATATTCTAAGGAAATGAATGATCGTAATGGTCAGATGTTCTGGGCAAATTATTTTAATCAGGAGAAGGAAGTATACAAAGTATTACTGTCCAATCCAGATAAGGTTTACGAAGGAACCGTAGAAGAATTAGCAAAGGAATTTAACCTTGAATTAAGCATAATGGTTGGATTTTTAGATGGAGTTGATGAAAGTCTTATTACGCCAAATCCTATTGATGAAATGGACAAGGACACCAAGGTAAGTCTTGCTTATGATAAAGAAAAGCTTTATTACAATATGGTTGGCGCACAGGCTGACTGGCTTTATGACTTAGAGGAGTGGGATGCATTACTTTCACAAGAGCGCAGAAAAGAATTATATCGCGAACAGAAGAACTCCGGAACTGTAGTTAAGGAGAAGAAAGTTGGGCGTAATGATCCATGTCCATGCGGAAGTGGAAAGAAATATAAGAAATGCTGCGGCGTGAATGCTTAATTAGGAATTAGTATTATATTGAAAAGCTCCTCCTTATAATGAACAGCATGCATTTACTGTACCTATAAGTAGGAGCTTTTGTTTTCATGATAATGTAATTCCTCACTTAGCACGAAATAAGATGTTTCATATCTGGCTTGCCCGTGTTTCAAGTATCCATGATGTGGTTTTATCTCTGAATTAATCTCTTTGTAATTAACAAAAACGTATTAGTAATGTTATAACAATTTATTCCGTGTTTTGTTTATGTAGGAGATATCTCATATAAGCTTTCATTTCCACGACATTCTTAGGTGATAGTTGCCGGTATAAATCAAAACAATCAACCATATCCTTATCAATTATCTCCCCAGAGTTTGGAGTATAGTTTTCCGATACACCCAGTAGATAATCACAGGTTACATCAAAGTATTTGGATAGAGCGACTAATCGGTCGAAGCAGGGCTCATTTCTCCCAGATTCATAGTTGGAGATAGCAGTGGGTTTTAAACCTAAAATGCTTGCCAACTCTTCCTGTGTTAATCTGTTCTTTTGTCTTAGGGACTTCAAGCGTGTATTAAATTGCATAAACACCTTCCTTTTGTAATTATAATACAATTAATACAAAATAAGTACAATTAATTATATAATGAGTAAAATAAGCGTGTCAACTAACAATATTAGTGCAATTTCATGAATTAAGTTACAAATAATTTAAGATTGCCAGCAGAAAGAACAATTCATAATTGAAACCATTTCTTTATAATTTGAACATTTTTTGTGAATAAAAGATGCCATACACTAAAAAAATAATTCTAATGAATTATTATTCAAGACATAACCTTATGTCAAGCTCGGATGAAAGATGTGAAAGAAAGACACATTCACACTGAGGTATATGTTCCGAGAATGAATACAAGTACTCATTCTTAGAACTTGGAGGCAAATTATGAAAAATAAACGAGATATGTATATTGATTATAAACGCTCTTATAAAAAACATAGGAGAGTAAATAAAAAAGCTGTGCTTATATTGCTGTCTATTCTATTTGTAGTTGCGGTAGGTACTGTTGCGTATGCTATCGTGAATTATAAGCAGCAAACAGCAAAGCAGCAGGAAAATGACAATTTAAATGAAGTGGCATCTAATCAGAATGCAGAAGGGCAGGAAGAATTGCCGCAAGCAACTATCATGCCTACAGCAAGTCCCATTGAATCGCCGACGATAGCTCCAACATTGACGGAAGTACCTGCACCTACGGATACAATTGAGGAGGATACATCTGTTTCAGCTATGACACCGGGGCGAACTCCTGCAATTGTAAAAGGTATTTATGTTTCGGCTCCAACGGCAGGAATTGATCGTATGCAGGAACTTATTCACCTTGCAGATACAACGGAAATTAATGCAATGGTAATTGATGTGAAAGATGATCAAGGTAAGATTTCTTATTTGATGGATAGTGCAATGGCAATTGAAATTGGTGCTGTCACCAACACCATTACAGATATGAAGGAACTCCTTAAAGAACTTAAAAAGAAAGACATCTATCTGATTGCCAGAATTGTTGCGTTTAAAGACCCTCTCCTGGCGGAACAGAAGCAAGAGTTTGCAGTAAAAAACAAGGATGGAACCCTTTATCGAGACAATAACTCGGAGTGCTGGGTAAATCCATATCGCAGAGAGGTATGGGATTATCTTGTAGAAATTGCTGCGCAGGCAGCAGCCATTGGCTTTGATGAAATTCAATTTGATTATATCCGCTTTTCCACTGGAAAAGGTATGGCAAAAGCAGACTTTGGTGAAGAAGCTAAAACCACAAGCAAAGAAGAAATTATCACTGAGTTTACGAAATATGCTTATGATAAGATTAAACCGCTTGGTGTATTTGTTTCTGCAGATGTATATGGTGCAATTATAAGCAGTTCGGTAGATGCAGGGTTAGTTGGACAGGATTATGTAAAGATGGCAAAGTATCTCGATTATATTTGCCCCATGATTTATCCGTCTCATTTTGGTGAAGGTAACTACGGAATTGAACATCCTGATTTGGAACCCTATGAAATTATTCGTAAAGTACTAACAGCATCAAAAGATAAACTGGCACAAATACCGGAAGGAGAACACTGTGCGATTGTAAGACCATGGCTTCAGGATTTTACAGCTACCTGGATAAAACCTCATAAAACCTATGGAGCAGAGGAACTTCGCGATCAGATTAAGGGAGTATATTCCACCGAGTATGAAGAATGGTTGGTTTGGAATGCAAGCTGTAAATATTCAACGGATGGATTTATGGTAGAAGAATAAGCAGACCTGTCTTATTCTTTTGCGAATAATTGAGAGGCATGGTTAATATACATTTAGTAAAGTAACCTGGAGGTGCCAAATGGAAAAAGTTCTCCGTCAGAATACAAAAACAGTAGTAATTGTTAAGGGGTTATTGCTTTCCTATATTATAACAGCATTTCTTTTGCTGCTCCTTGCCCTCTTAATGCTGCAGCTTGATTTACCAAGTGCTGTTATAAGCGGTGGCATTACGCTTTCCTATATTTTGCCCGCGTTTATAGGAGGATTTTTTACTGGAAAGAAATTGGAACAGAAGAAATTTATATGGGGACTGGTAATGGGTGTGAGTTATTTCCTGATTGTTTTGCTGGTCTGCCTGATACTTAACAGCGTGTCACCAATTCCACTTGGAGGTTTGTTTACGGTCTTTATTATTTGTGGACTAAGTGGAATGCTTGGAGGAATGCTAAGTTAAAGTATAACCATACACATAAAAAGGAGTTGTTGCAGAACAACTCCTTTTTATGTGTATATTAAAGGTCAAGTTTGAAGAGAATGAAGGGGATTGTATTTTACAGTTTAATTGATTATACTATATACAATATGCATGTACTACCAGTAATTAGGTATAAATAAGCAAAACCGAGAAAGGTATGGTTAAGAAGATGAAGGGAATTATTTTGGCAGGTGGTCTTGGTACGAGGTTATATCCGATAACGCTTGCGATATCAAAACAGATACTGCCTGTGTACGACAAACCAATGATCTATTACCCTATGTCAGTGTTAATGCTGGCAGGCATTAAGGACATTTTAATCATTTCAACAGAGCGTGATATTGTAGATTTTAAAGAGCTATTTGGCGATGGAAGTACCCTTGGGCTTAGAATGGAATATAAGGTGCAGTATGCTCCCAATGGTCTGGCAGAAGCCTTTATTATAGGAGAAGAATTTATTGGTGATGACAACGTTGCCCTTGTACTGGGAGATAATATTTTCTATGGCAGAGGCTTTACCGGTATGCTACAGAACGCAGCACAGAGGCAGTCAGGTGCCACTATTTTTGGCTATTATGTAAAAGATCCTACTTCTTACGGTGTCGTATCCTTTCATGAGGATGGAACGGTAACAGGAATTGAGGAAAAGCCAAAGGAACCTAAATCAAACTATGCGGTTCCGGGACTTTATTTTTATGATAATGAAGTGATTTCAATTGCAAAAAACATAAAGCCTTCGGCACGTGGTGAGCTTGAAATTACAGAAGTAAATAACCAGTATTTGAAAAGAGGAACTTTAAAAGTTGAATTGATGGGCAGAGGAATGGCTTGGCTGGACACCGGCAACCACGATTCGCTTTTAGAGGCATCTAATTTTGTTGCTTCAATACAGAAAAGACAAGGGTTGTATATTTCGTGTTTAGAAGAAATTGCTTACAAGCAGGGATTTATTGATAAACAGCAGTTACTTAAATTAGCAGATAAAATGAAAAATACCGAGTATGGAAAATATCTGTTTGATGTAGCAGAAGGGTTATAACTATATTAGAAAAGGAATGTAACGGTAATACGGATGGGAAACTTTAATTTTATGAAATGTGACATAGAAGGTCTATACATTGTTGAACCAAAACTATTTACGGATGCCAGAGGCTATTTTATGGAGACCTACCATTATGAGGATTTTAAGGCGGCTGGACTTAATATGACCTTCGTACAGGACAATCAGTCCGCTTCTGTAAAGGGTGTACTAAGAGGACTCCATTATCAAAAACAGCATCCACAAGGTAAGTTGGTACGGGTTTTATCAGGAACTGTATATGATGTAGCAGTGGATATCCGTAAGAATTCACCTACTTATGGTAAGTATTATGGTGTTATCTTATCAGCGGAGAATAAGAAAATGTTCTATGTTCCGACTGGTTTTGCACATGGTTTCCTGGTGTTATCGGACAAGGCTGAATTCACCTATAAATGTACGGATTTTTACCATCCAGAGGATGAAGGCGGAATCCGCTGGGATGATGAAGAAATTGGGATACCTTGGCCGCTGGAAGCAGGAATGCAGCCCATCCTCTCCGAGAAAGACAGCAACAGGCAATCCCTTAGCGAAATCGGATTTTCCTACGACTTATCATAAAGGAGATGCCAATGAAACGTGTACTGATTACTGGAGCCTCCGGACAGATTGGTCTGGCACTCTATTCTCTTTTAGAAAATAATCCGATGTATAAGGTGTATCGTACCAAGACTCGTGCAGATTTGGAAGCGGGTATAGGTGCCCTTGATATCAAAGATGCTATCTCTGTAAAAAACTGTATAGAGCTTATTAAACCAGAGATAATCATTAATTGCGCTGCGATGACTGCGGTAGACTTATGTGAGAGTGAGCAGGAATTGGCCTATCAAACCAATGCATTAGGACCAAAGTATTTAGCAGAGGCAGCAGAAGCAATCGGAGCCACACTTGTTCACCTGTCATCAGACTATGTATTTGATGGTGAGGCTACGCAGCCATATATCGAAGAGGACAAGCCGAATCCCATTAGCATCTATGGGAAGAGTAAGCAGGCAGGAGATGAATTTGTGCAGAAGATCTGTACGAAGTCATTTATATTGAGAACAGCCTGGGTTTATGGTGCAGGTAAGAATTTTGTAAAAACAATGCTTCGTTTAGCAGACTCAGGCAATAAGATTAGAGTGGTTGCAGATCAATTTGGATCACCAACCAGTGCCCTTGAGGTAGCAAGAGTTATTCTGTTCTTAATGGAGACAAAGAGCTATGGCATTTATCATGTGACCTGTGAAGGAATTACAACCTGGCATGGTTTTGCAGAAGAAATATTTAAAATGGCGGGAAAAAAGGTCGATCTTGAAGCAATACCCTCCTCCGAGTATATAGTACCTGCAAAACGCCCCATGTATTCCGTTCTTGATAATAAGCAATTAAGGGAACAGCATGGATATGTGATGCAAAACTGGGTAGATGCTTTAAAAGAGTATATGAGTAACTAACAAAGGAGAGATACATGAAGACATATCTTGTGACCGGTGGAGCTGGTTTTATTGGGTCTAATTTTATATTATATCTTCTAAAGAAATATCAGAAGGAAATTAAGGTGATTAATATCGACGCCTTGACTTACGCAGGTAATCTTGAAAATCTTAAGGAAATTGAGCATTATGATAACTATGAGTTCCTTAAGCTGGATATTCTTGATAAAGAGGCAGTGCTTAAAGTATTTGAAGAAAATACCATTGACCGAGTGATACATTTTGCTGCGGAAAGTCATGTTGATCGCAGTATTAAAAATCCAGAGGTGTTTGTCAGTACAAATGTGCTTGGAACACTGAACCTGATCAATGCCGCAAAACTTAGCTGGGAAACGGAAGGTGGATATTTACCAGATAAGAAGTATGTTCAAGTATCTACGGATGAGGTATATGGTTCTTTGGAAAGCGAAGAAGGTTTCTTTTATGAAACAACAGCCCTTGATCCACACAGTCCTTATTCCGCAAGTAAGGCTTCAGCGGATTTCATTGTAAAATCATATATGGATACCTTTCATTTTCCGGCTAATATCACTCGCTGCAGCAATAACTATGGTCCTTATCAATTCCCGGAAAAATTAATACCTTTAATGATCAACAATGCATTAAACGGTAAGAAGCTGCCAGTTTACGGCAGTGGTAAAAATGTTAGAGACTGGCTCTATGTAGAGGATCATGCGAAAGCAATTGATTTGGTAGCGGAAGGTGCTAAAGCAGGAGAAGTCTATAATGTAGGCGGACATAATGAAAAGCGGAATATTGATATTGTAAAAATAATTATTGATACCTTAAGTGAAATACTCCCGGAAGGGGATGAAAGAAAAGCATGGATAAATCATGACTTAATCACTTATGTAGAGGATCGTAAGGGTCACGATTTCCGCTATGCAATTGCTCCGGATAAAATTAAAGCAGACTTGGGCTGGGAGCCTGAAACACCTTTTCATAAAGGGATTCGCTTAACCATTGAGTGGTATCTTGCGAACGCACAGTGGATGGAACATGTCACTAAGGGCGATTACCAGAAATATTATGATGAAATGTATCGCGTTTAACTATATAATAGAATTAGTGGAAAATAATGAGATATAAGCCCTTTGGGCTAATGATGCGCAGCTGCGCGCGCAGAAAAAACTGTGTATTAAAAGCATTTGAATGCGAGAGTGGAATGCACACTTTTGTTCTTAAATAAGAATTAGAAGCAAGGAAAGGCTTGGTAATTGAATGAGATATGAGGAGTTTACAATAGAGGGACGTAATGCTGTAATGGAGGCGTTTCGCGGAGGAAAGACAATAGATCGATTATTTGTACTTGATGGTTGTCAGGATGGACCTGTAAAGTCAATTATACGAGAGGCAAAGAAGACGAATTGCATTATATCCTTCGTTAAAAAAGAGAGATTGGATCAATTGTCAGAAACACAGAAACATCAAGGTGTTATCGCATATGCGGCAGCTTATGAATATGCTGAAATTGAGGACATTTTAAAAGCTGCGGAGGAGAAACAGGAACCTCCTTTCATCGTTTTACTTGATAGTATAGAGGATCCTCACAATCTTGGAGCAATTATAAGAACTGCTCACCAGGCAGGAGCACACGGTGTTATTATTCCAAAGCGAAGAGCGGTAGGATTAACAGCTACGGTTGCCAAAGTATCTGCGGGAGCTATCAATTATCTCCCTGTGGCAAAGGTGACGAACCTGGCTGTTACAATCGAAGAGCTTAAGGAAAAAGGACTTTGGTTCGTTTGTGCTGATATGGAAGGCGAAGTAATGTATAAGCAAAACCTGAAAGGACCAATTGGCTTAGTTATTGGCGGTGAAGGGGAAGGCGTTGGCAGACTTATTAAAGAAAAATGTGATTATATTGCAAAGATACCTATGTTTGGCAAGGTGGATTCATTAAATGCTTCTGTGGCAATGGGTGTATTGGCATATGAAATTGTAAGACAGAGAATGAACTAGATTTTAATTGTTAGTTACTATTTTGATAATAGCGGTAACCATGTAAGAATATGGAGGCTATGATGAAAACTGTGATAAAGTATGATACATTATCGGATGAAGAAGTGGTTCTTAGAATTCAAGCTGGAGATCAGCCTGCAATTGATTTTCTTCTTGAAAAATATAAATATCTGGTAAGAAGTAAAGCGAAAGCACTTTTTCTTATTGGTGGGGATAAGGACGACTTAATACAGGAAGGTATGATCGGACTGTATAAGGCGATTCGTGATTTTCAGGCAAATAAGGATAATACCTTTTTTAACTTTGCAGATTTATGTATCTCCAGGCAAATTTACAGTGCAATTAAGGCCTCAAATCGAAAGAAAAACATTCCATTAAATACCTATATCTCCCTATATACGCCAGCATATGGGGAGAATATGGATACAGAAGATAAGGAAGTATTAGTTGACATAATTCAACAAAAATATGTGTCAAATCCAGAAGAATTAGTTATTGACAAAGAGAATACCAGTATGATAGAATATGAACTTGTAAGGCGTCTGAGCGACCTAGAAAAGCAAGTGCTGGACTTGTACATGCAGGATTTAAAATACTTACAAATTGCAGAGGTACTTAAGAAAGAACCAAAGACAATTGATAACGCATTGACAAGAATTAAGACGAAGCTGAACCAGGTACTCAAAGTGATTTAGATTTACTATAAGTCGATTCATCTATCTCGGCTGGTATAAGACTATTTAGTGATGACACACTTACTTACTCAATCTATTACACTTAATTGGTTGAATACAAGCATTTATGGTTTGTAACCTATTTGCTGCTGTAGCTCAGATGGTAGAGCACTTCATTGGTAATGAAGAGGTCAGCGGTTCAAGTCCGCCCAGCAGCTTCGCTAAGCCGATCTTAAACATAGGATTAGCTGATATATCGAGGCGTGGCTCAGCTTGGCTAGAGCGCTGCGTTAGGGACGCAGAGGTCGCAAGTTCAAATCTTGTCGCCTCGATTTTTTTGTTTTAAGGGTAATTTATTTTGCGTGTAACGTGGGATGTGCTGTAGAATAGCAAGTTCTGAGATTATCATAGGATGAATGAACTTTTACACGATGGATGGATCTCCAATCGTGTTTTTTTGTGTATTAAATTACGTTTATGGAGGAATGGGAGCAATGAGCAAAACCCCAATTGTTGAACTTGTCGGGTTAGGCAAGGTTTTTCAAAATAAGGATAATGTGGTTAAAGCCCTGGAAGATATCAATCTGACAATCTACGAGGGTGAAATATTTGGTATCATTGGTCTTAGTGGTGCAGGGAAAAGTACTCTGGTACGATGTATCAATTATTTGGAGCGCCCTACCTCTGGGTCAGTTATCTTTGATGGCAAAGACCTTGGAAGTCTGTATGAAAAAGACTTATTGAAGGAAAGACAGAAGATGGGCATGATTTTTCAGCAGTTTAATCTTTTGATGCAAAGAAATACTGTGCAAAACATCTGTTTCCCCTTAGAAATTGCTGGTGTAGATAAACAGGAAGCTAAAAAAAGAGCTACTGAATTACTTGAAATTGTTGGTTTGTCAGATAAAGCAAAGGCGTATCCGTCACAATTATCAGGAGGACAAAAGCAAAGAGTTGCAATAGCGAGAGCGCTTGCAACAAGTCCCAAGGTTCTTCTCTGTGATGAGGCAACCAGTGCTCTTGATCCTACGACTACTCGTTCTATTTTAAATCTATTAAAAGAAATTAACCAAAAGCTCGGGATAACGGTAATTATCATTACCCATGAAATGAGTGTAATTGAAGAGATCTGTCATCGTGTGGCAATTATTGATAAGAGTAATATTGCAGAAATTGGTGAAGTAGAAGAGGTATTTATTCGACCAAAATCAAAAATCGCCAAACAGCTGGTGTTCTCCGGAGACACTCATATTGAAAGCTTTGAGGGTGATCATATGTGCCGTATTATTTTTGATGGAAGAACCTCCTTCGAACCTGTTATTTCAAATATGATACTGGAATGCAGGACCCCGGTTAATATTATGTTTGCAGATACAAAGGATATTGATGGGAAAGCCTTTGGGCAAATGGTAATACAATTACCCAAGGACGAAATCGGTAGAAAGAGAATTATGAATTATCTAACGATAAATCAGATTCCATATGAGGAGGTAACAGATAATGTGGAATAGTGGTATTATTAATTTTATAGCAATGCTAGGGGTAGGAATATTGGAAAGCTTGTATATGACTTTTACCTCTTCCTTAATTGCATATGCAATAGGCTTACCCTTGGGAGTCCTTTTGGTTGTTACGGACAAAGACGGAATTGCTCCTTTCGTAATATTTAATAAAATACTTGGTGTTATTGTTAATTTACTGCGTTCCGTACCATTTATTATTTTATTAATTTCTGTTATGCCTTTTACCAGGTTCATACTTGGAACCACACTCGGATCAAGTGCTGTAATACCTCCGCTGATTATAGCTTCTGCGCCATATATAGCAAGATTGGTAGAATCTTCTCTTAAAGAAGTGGATAAAGGTGTTATTGAGGCAGCACAGAGTATGGGAGCTTCCCCATTTCAAATTATATTCAAGGTTCTGATACCTGAGGCAAAACCATCTTTATTAATTGGTGCAGCGATTGCAGTAACAACCATCTTGAGCTACTCTGCAATGAGTGGATTTGTTGGCGGTGGCGGATTAGGAGATATTGCAATCCGTTTCGGCTATTATCGTTATGAAACAGGTACCATGTTAGTTACAGTGGTTATCCTGGTGATAATTGTTCAAGTTATTCAAGAGGTGGGCAATTATTTAATGAAACGTACCGATCGAAGATTGTAGGCGAAAAATAGTATTATTTAAAGATTTTTAAAGTTGAAATAAAAATAATAAGAAGATTGGGCTAATATGCGATATGAGAGCATGTTAGCCTAATTTTTTAGTTGCCTTAAAACAACAGGAATGGTAATGCTTTACTAAGCATCTGCATATCCATTTGATTGCAGGTTGTGTCGATTTGTGATAAGATAGGATAAATTGATACTTCTTTGGAAGGTGAAAGGACGGGGGACCACTAGTGAAGAAGCTTCTTGCATATCGACGCATTTATATCCTGTTGTTAATTCCAGTTTCATTTCTTCTGCTTCTTCTGGCGAGAAATAGCAGTTTCTTTGCTGAGCAGATTTATGCGAGGCATGTGTATCGATGGATTTCACAGATTTATTCTACAATTACTGGAATCCTCCCTTTTTCGGTGGCGGAATTGATTGTTCTACTGCTGCCATTCATAATCCTGATTATAATCCTTAGATTTATTGTCAGGCTGTTAAAAAATAAAAGTAACCGGAGAGAGAGATTAGTCAAAGGGATTTTAAATGCATTCTGTGCAGTTAGCATCGTGCTTTTTCTATTCACTATCTTTGCTGGTCTTAATTACTATAGATATACCTTTGCAGAGTATTCAGGACTGGAGATAACAGAGTCCAGCGTTGATGAACTGTACGGGCTGACAGAAAGCTTAATGCTTAAAGCAAATGAACTTAGAGAGCAAATTCCATTAACTGATGAAAATGGTGTTTTTAAGTTATCAATCAGTAATCGTGAGTTAGCAAAGGAAGCAGAAGCTGCTTATGAGTCCATGGCGAAGGAATATCCGGTGCTGGGTGGCTTTTATGGTGCAGCGAAGCCTGTATTATTATCAAATCTTTTGTCAAATACAGAAATTACGGGAATGTTCTTTCCATTTACAATGGAGGCAAATGTGAATGTAGACATTCCAGATTATACTATTCCAGCAACAATGATGCATGAAATGGCACATCTTCGCGGTTTTATGCGGGAGGATGAGGCAAACTATCTTGCTTATCTGGTAGGAAGTGAATCAGACAATGTTGAGTTGCAATATAGTAGTACCATGCACGCATTGGTCAATGCAGCAAATGCCTTGTATGACCAGAATCCGGATTTGTATTTTGAAATCAGAGATCAATATTCAGAAGGAGTTCTAAAAGATGTAAGAGCAAATTCAGCTTATTGGGTTCAGTTTGAGGATTCAGTGGTCAGTACAGTATCAAATAAAATCAATGACACCTATTTAAAGGCAAATGCTCAAACAGATGGTGTAAAAAGTTATGGACGCATGTTGGATTTGCTATTAGCGAAGTATAAAAAAGAGAATGAGTAGATTTAAGAGTTAATTATCTGATTTTTTGCGGACAATATCTTCTGCTTAAAGTAATAGAATAACGATTATACTTATAAAAGACTATTTTAGTATGCTATATCATTGAGATATAAGGACTAAAATAGTCTTTTACCGCATTAGGTAACAAGGCTGATTTTAATTTTAATACTTTTCACTTATGATTAACTGTGTTATTATATAACTTAAGCATAATATAAGGAAAAAAGTGGTTTCCTATATATGGATTAGAATGTTATATTCTTGAAAATAATAAGATTAATAATTCTACCAATGAAGTTAATAATTAACCCGGAGGTTCTTTATGGAAGGCAAGGAAAAGTTGGAAAACATCGAGGCAGAAGGAACGCAGAAAGAAGTCGTATCAAAGAATTTCATTGAGATGATTATAGATAAAGATTTGGAAGAAGGCAAAGTAACAAATATTATAACACGTTTTCCTCCAGAACCGAATGGATATTTGCATATTGGACATGCAAAGTCCATCTTATTAAATTATGGCCTTGCAAAAAAATACGGCGGTAAGTTCAACCTTCGTTTTGATGATACAAACCCCACTAAGGAAAAAACAGAATTTGTAGATTCAATCATCAAGGATGTAAAGTGGGTAGGCGGAGATTTCGAGGATCGGTTATTCTTTGCATCTGACTATTTTGAACAGATGTATGAGGCTGCAGTTAAATTAATTAAAAAGGGTAAAGCCTTTGTTTGTGATTTAACCGCAGAAGAAATAAGAGAATATCGTGGTACTTTAACAGAAGTTGGTAAGAACAGTCCATATAGAGACAGAAGCATTGATGAAAACTTGCAATTATTTGAAGATATGAAGGCAGGTAAGTTTGCAGACGGCTCAAAGGTACTACGTGCTAAAATTGATATGTCCTCACCGAATATTAATATGAGGGATCCGGTAATTTACCGTGTTGCTAAGATTTCTCATCATAACACTGGTGATAGATGGTGTATCTATCCGATGTATGACTTTGCTCATCCTATTGAAGACGCAATTGAGAACATTACTCATTCCATCTGTACCCTGGAATTTGAGGATCACAGACCTTTATATGACTGGGTTGTTCGAGAGTTGGAATATGAGATACCTCCAAAGCAGATTGAATTTGCTAAGATGTACTTGACCAATGTTATCACGGGTAAGAGATATATTAAAAGATTGGTGGAAGATGGTATTGTGGACGGCTGGGATGATCCTAGACTCGTATCCATCAGCGCGCTTAGAAGAAGAGGGTTTACACCTGAATCCCTACAGATGTTTATGGAGCTGTGCGGAGTATCTAAGAGCCAAAGCTCTGTGGATTATGCAATGCTGGAATACTGCATCCGTGAAGATCTTAAGTTGAAAAGACCTAGAATTATGGCAGTACTTGATCCAATTAAACTTATCATTACCAATTATCCAGAAGGCGCAATTGAATACCTTGAAGCACCGAATAATCAGGAAAATGAGGAGATGGGAGTTAGGCAGATTCCTTTTGGCAGAGAGCTATACATTGAGCGTGATGATTTTATGGTCGAACCTCCTAAGAAGTATTTCCGTTTGTTCCCTGGGAATGAAGTTCGGTTAATGAATGCATACTTTGTAACCTGTACGGATTATAAGACGGATGCAGAAGGAAATGTAACTGAAGTTTATTGTACCTATGACCCAGAGACAAAGAGTGGCTCCGGCTTTAATGCAAGAAAGGTGAAGGGCACAATTCATTGGGTAGCAGCACAGACAGCTGCTAAGGCTGAGGTTCGACTCTATGAGAATATCGTGGATGAATCCAAAGGTGTTTATAATGAAGATGGCAGTTTAAATCTGAATCCAAATTCAATTACAGTTTTAAAGGAATGTTATATTGAACCAAGTATTACAGGAGCAAAGGCTCCAGACAGCTTCCAGTTCTTAAGACAGGGATTTTTCTGCCTGGACAGCAAGGATTCATCAGCAGAACATCCGGTATTTAATCGAGTAGTTTCATTAAAAAGCTCTTATAAACCGGAATAAATAAACTAAAAATATACTATTAGAAATGGGGGAGTTGAACTTGGCTAACTTATTTTCTGGATTAGAAGCATTCGGTCTTGGCGGCTTATCCGAGATGGATATCTACGATGCAAAAGAAAAAGAAGCGTCAAAAGGCGGTGCAGAACCAGCAAAGGATTTATTTTCAGAGGAAGATACAATTTTTGATAAGACATTTTCCTGTCCTGTGTGTGATCAGGAATTTAAAACAAAAACGGTGAAATCAGGCAAGGTTAAACTATTGAATCTTGATACAGATCTTAGACCAATTTATCAAAATATGGATCCATTAAAATATGATGCTGTCGTATGTCCACATTGTGGATTTGCAGCACTAAATCGATTTTTTAAATATGTTACTTCTGCACAGGCTACATTAATTAAGAAGAGTATTTCAGCGTCCTTTCGAGGAATCAAAGAATCGGGTACGGTTTATGACTATGATGATGCAATTGCAAGACATAAGCTGGCACTTGTTAATTCTATCGTAAAGAAAGCAAAAACCTCGGAGCGTGCGTATACATGTTTAAAGACTGCATGGGTTCTTAGAGGAAAGGCAGAAAATTTATCAAAGCAGCTTCCTGATTATAAAGAGCAGATACAGGCATTAGAAAAAGAAGAGATAGATTTTATTGCAAAGGCTTATGATGGTTTTGATGAAGCCTTTAGTAAAGAAACCTTCCCAATGTGTGGAATGGATGAAATTACAATTACCTTACTCATGGCTGAATTGGCTAGAAGAATAGGCAAGACGGAAGAAGCAGGAAGATGGATTTCCAGAGTACTTATTTCCAGAGATGCCAATGAGAGAATCAAGCAAAAGGCTAGAGATATCAAAGCACTGATCCGTGCGGATCAAAAATAGATAAAGGCAGGTTGGCAGGTTGAAAGAGAACTTATATACGATTCCAGTAAGTGATGCTTTTAATGCGGATTGTGAATGTCCAATTTGTGCAATGTATAAAAAACTGGAGACAGATGCAATTGATTTTACCATTGGACCTAGCTATATGGAGGATGATGTTCGAGAAGCAACTTCTCGTCTGGGGT
Source organism: Mobilitalea sp. (assembly GCA_047606065.1). Classification (GTDB taxonomy): domain Bacteria; phylum Bacillota; class Clostridia; order Lachnospirales; family Lachnospiraceae; genus Mobilitalea. The sequence goes on along the minus strand of JASGEU010000184.1, from coordinate 22,819 downwards.
TTTGTGAAAAACATCTGGAGAAGTTATATAAGAATCAAAATCGCCTTGGCTTAGCCTTAATTATGCAATCTCATTTGAGTAAGCAGATGAAAGACATCAAAAAGCTTTCTGCTGGTGAATATAAGCTCTCCTCTCCAAACCTCTTTAAGAAGAAAGAGGAAACCAATGCATTGCTGGAATATCTTAATAAAATGGAAGAGTCCTGTTTTGTATGTGAGAAAATTGATAAAACCTTTGAGCGGTATATCGTAACAATTTTTTATCTATATGGTACGCAGGAAAGCTTTCGCGAAAAATTTTTCTCTTCTAAGGGATTTTGTACTAGACATTTTAAGACGTTATATACGGAAGCTCCAAAGCATCTGAAAGGAACCGAGCTTCAAGAATTTATAAAGAAATTAACCAAGCACTTTCTTGATAATTTGGAGAGAGTTAATGGTGATATCGAATGGTTTATTGACAAATTTGATTACCGCTATGCAGATGAGCCCTGGAAGAATTCAAAGGATGCCCTTCCGCGAACGATGCTTAAGACCAATAGTTTCATGGAATAACGTTAATGGTATATAATTCCCTAACAGGAATATACTAAACTAGTATTGATTGTAAAAGTTATTGCCAAGCATGGTAATAACTTTTCTTTGTGGTAATCAATAATTTTAAGAAAAAATGAGAAAAAAAGAGTTAGTAAGAGGATAGTCGAGAAATTATTAAATTTGCTGTGGTATCTCATGAAAAATAAAGTTGCATAATAATAGCAAATTTACTAATATAGAAACACAGTTAGCACTCGATTAGAAAGAGTGCTAACAATCTCTGATACAGGGAACGTGAAGAACTGATGTCTTCACAAAGTGAAAGAAATACAATCACACAGGATAGGAACTATATTTTGAAGGAGGAAATCAAATGAAACTAGTACCATTAGGAGATAAGGTAGTATTACAGCAGTTAGTAGCGGAAGAAACAACAAAGTCAGGAATCGTATTACCTGGTCAGGCGAAAGAAAAGCCACAGCAGGCACAGGTAATTGCAGTAGGACCTGGAGGAATGGTTGACGGGAAAGAAGTAGTTATGCAGGTGAAGGTTGGGGATAAAGTTATCTACTCCAAATATGCTGGAACTGAAGTTAAATTAGATGATGTTGAATATATTATCGTTAAGCAAAACGATATTGTTGCAGTAGTAGAAGACTAATTAAAGGAGAGATATTAACGATGGCAAAAGAAATCAAATACGGCTCTGATGCAAGAGCAGCGCTTGAAGTTGGTGTAAATAAGCTTGCAAATACAGTAAAAGTTACCTTAGGACCTAAGGGAAGAAATGTAGTTCTGGACAAATCTTATGGTGCTCCACTCATTACAAATGATGGTGTTACTATCGCAAAGGAAATTGAATTAGAAGATCCATTTGAAAATATGGGTGCGCAGTTAGTAAAAGAAGTTGCTACAAAGACAAATGATGTAGCTGGTGATGGTACAACCACTGCTACTGTACTTGCGCAGGCAATGATTGCTGAAGGTATCAAGAACTTAGCAGCAGGTGCAAATCCAATCATCCTTCGTAAGGGTATGAAGAAAGCAACTGATTGTGCTGTTGAAGCAATTACCAAGATGAGCTCAAGCTTACAGGGGAAAGAGCAGATTGCCAGAGTAGCTGCAATCTCTGCTGGTGATGATGAAGTAGGTCAGTTAGTTGCTGACGCTATGGAGAAGGTATCCAATGATGGTGTTATTACAATTGAAGAGTCCAAGACCATGAAGACAGAACTTGAACTTGTAGAAGGTATGCAGTTTGATCGTGGATATGTATCCGCTTATATGTGTACAGATATGGATAAGATGGAAGCTAACTTAGACAATCCTTATATCCTTATCACTGACAAGAAGATTTCTAATATTCAGGAGATTTTACCTGTATTAGAGCAAATCGTTCAGACAGGTGCAAGATTATTAATCATTGCTGAAGATGTGGAAGGTGAAGCACTTACAACCTTAGTACTTAATAAACTCCGCGGAACCTTTGTTGTTGTTGCAGTTAAGGCTCCTGGCTATGGCGATAGAAGAAAAGCAATGCTTCAGGATATTGCTATTTTAACCGGTGGTACTGTAATTACTGATGAATTAGGGCTTGACTTAAAGGAAGCTACTCTGGAACAACTAGGTCGTGCTAAATCCGTTAAGATTCAGAAAGAGAACACTATCATTGTTGATGGTGAAGGAGATAAGGCTGATATCAATGCAAGAATTGCACAGATTAAGGCACAGATCGAAGAAACTACTTCTGAATTTGATAGAGAAAAATTACAGGAAAGACTTGCGAAATTAGCAGGTGGCGTTGCAGTTATCCGTGTTGGTGCGGCTACTGAGACAGAAATGAAGGAAAACAAGCTTCGTATGGAAGATGCGCTTGCAGCTACCAGAGCAGCAGTAGAAGAAGGAATTATTGCAGGTGGTGGTTCCGCATACATTCACGCTTCCAAAGAAGTTGCTAAATTAGCAGCGAACTTAGAAGGCGATGAGAAGACTGGTGCTAACATTATATTAAAGGCTCTTGAAGCTCCTTTATTCAGCATCGTATACAATGCAGGCTTAGAAGGCTCTGTTGTAATCAGCAAGGTAAAAGAAAGCCAGCCAGGTATCGGTTTTGATGCCTTAGCAGAAGCATATGTAGATATGGTTCAGGCAGGTATTCTTGATCCTACTAAGGTTGCCAGAAGCGCTCTGCAAAACGCAACTAGCGTTGCTTCTACCTTATTAACAACAGAATCTGTAGTTGCTAATATTAAGACCAATGAACCGGCAATGCCAGCAGGCGGCCCTGGAATGGGAATGATGTAATTGTAATTTCATATTGTGGGGTCATAAGCCCAGATATAGGTGTTGAAGTGAGTAGGTGTATCTATATATTCATCTGGACTTGCCTTACCAAAGAAGGATTGCATAAATCGTGCAATCCTTCTTTGCCGGTCTGCGCCATCTGAACATATAGATACACCTACTCATCTGCCAGGGTTATCGAGGGCTTATGACACCCATCTGGTATATTAACAAATGGAATGCTAAATTGTTCTTACTCTTTTATTATGCTTAGAGTTGGCAAGTATAGCATTCTTTTTTTGTTTACGCCAGCACACCTGAGATAACTGAAGAAACTCGTGCAGCGAGTTTTTCAGTTCATGACAAGTGAAGAGACTTGTCATTTCATCTTGTTTATGGCAAATAAGGGTAAAACGAAGTATCAATAAGGTTATTGAAATATTAATATTAGTTAAGAATACTCTAAACTGTATGGTAATAAATGTATATGTGCTGTATAATCAAAACTATTATTGTACGTGAGGCACAAAGACCGTTTTGGCAGAGTTTTTCAATATAAACAAGCAGCGGATGTTATAGATTAATGTGCAAATTCGGAGGGTATATGGAGAAAAGGCTGATTAAAGTTATTGGAGGAGTTGTAATTGCTATTTTACTTTTTTGTATCATTGGGTTTGCGGTTTGGAAGTTGGGATTTGACCCATACAGGGAAGCAGTCAGTTATTATAAAACAACAATGGACTTAGATACAGAGTTGTCAAAGGAGCAAGTAACGGAAGATCTAGGTTATTTAATGAAGCAACTAAAAAAGTATCACCCCGCCTATTTAGATGGTTCCGAGGGTTTAACTGACGCAGTTGATTTGCAGTATCAAGAGGAACTCTTAAATTTAAGAGAGGGAGGTACGGTATTACAACTATGGCAGGCAGCTGCAAGAATTGCATCCAAATTTCAAGATGGACATACGAATGTTTATGTAAAGAATGATGTGGTGAAGTATTTAGCAGGTAATGAAGTTTCACTGGCTGATATGGATCTGATATCGATTGATGGGGTTACTATTGAAGATTTATATTCAACCTTTTGTAATCAATTCTCCTATGAACTTGATAGCTATGCAGCTTTTCAGTTTCGAAGGCAGATGATCAAAGAGGAATATATGAGATTTCTTAATATTGATACATCGGATGGCGTAGATATTACATATTTTAAAGACCGCAACAAAATAACAACGCACTATGAGTTCAAACCCCAACCACAAGACCAGCAGGAGGCAGCTGATAACAACGATCAGTTTGTCACATATGAAATTAACCAGGAGAAAAGAGCTGCAATTTTTACACTTTCAGAGTGCAATTATAATAATGTCTATCTTGCCAAATTAGAAGAATTCTTTAATTCAGTATTTCAGAATAATATTAAAACAATTATAGTCGATTTACGTATTAATGGAGGCGGAAATAGTGAGGTTGCCAATGCGTTCTTAAACTATATTGATGTAGATAGTTATAAAGAGTATTCCTTGGATATGAGACTAGGTAATTTTTTAATAAAGAACAAATCACAAATTACAAACAATAACAAAAATGCAGAAACATTTAAAGGAGATATTTATATTTTGACCTCCTCTAAAACCTTTAGTTCTGCAACTATGTTTGGGACTCTTTTCTCAGATAATAAACTAGCAACTATCGTTGGTGAAACATCAGGCAATATGCCGAGCAGCTATGGTGACGTACTTTCCTTTCAGTTACCAAACTCTAGATTATGTTTAGGCATGTCTTATAAGAAATTTCATAGACCGGATATAACACGTGACAAAGAGCCACTGACACCTGATATTGAAGTTGAGTCAGAAAAGGCATTGGATACTGTTCTTGAAATGCTTCCGTAAAAAATGTAAAAAAACAGCTGAGGGATTCCTCAGCTGTTTCTCATACGATCTACAAAATCAATAATATCCTGTCTGGTTCTAAATTCATCCTTATGTCTTAGTACATATTCTCTGGTGTCAGAGTCTAGAGAAGAAAGATAACTATTTTGATCATCTTCATTTACAAATACACTTGCTAAAAAAATATTATTTCCAAAAGGCACTGATGTAAAAACAGATTGCATTGGAGAAGTATTTGCGGTATATGGGTCCATTAAAATCACCTCCATCTGGAGGTATTATTTGCAGGAATTAGAAATCTATACGAAGAAAATAAAATTAATCAAAGTAATCATCAATACCATTGCAAATTCCCTTTATTATTTTTGATTGATATTCTTTGGTTTGCAACAGCTTATCTTCTTTTTTGTTTGTCATAAAACCAACTTCGATTATTGTAACGGGTATTTTACTCCAATTGATACCACTCATATCATCGTGTGGCATAGTACCTCGATTTTTTGCTTTGGTTTGCTTACATATGGAATCTACAATCTTTTTAGATAAAGAATAACTGTCGGCACTCAGATCAGCTACATAAGGGTTTTTCTTGGAAGGGTAGAGTGTGCTCACCCCATTAACGCTTGGATCGGAATAGCCATCTGCATGAATTCGAATTAATATGTCAGCACCACTTTCATTTGCTATTTCAGATCTTTCTTTATTACTGATATCCACATCGTGCTTATCTCTGATCATAACAACTTCATAACCACGCGCTATTAATTCCTTCTTTACTCCCTTGGCTATTTTAAGAGTCAGCTCATATTCATAAACGCCTGAAGAGACACCACGAGTTCCGGAACTGACCTTTGTTTTCATTGTTTTTGAACCAGGTCCAACTGGTTCCTTGTCATAGTTTCCCTTTTTCTGATGCCCGGCATCTATAGCAATAATATAAGGTTTCTTATCCTCCTCTTTTGCTTTAGAGGTACTTTTTAATTTCATTAGTTTAATGGAATTATCTGAAACCAAAGTATCCTTATTTTTTTGGGGACTAAGATTTATTGTCGTTATACTGTTGGCTTGTCCGTTGTCAGAAATGGTAGAACAGGCAGGTAAGATGAGTGTTATCAAAAATAGAATAATGAAAAAGGATAGACCCTTATGTAAGAAATGTCGCATGAAAACCTCCCCTGATTTTGTTTCGTCATTTATTAATATTATAGAGTTATATAAGTTTTATGACAAGAAGAAATAAAAAATATAGACAAACTGTTAAGTTAATTATAATACACGAAGTATTTTGCAAGTACTTAAAACAAAATCCAAAGAATAACAAAGTATCGCTTGCATATGATGTTAGTAAGAAAAATCTAAGGAAATAATAGTGAAACTCAAAATTCTAATTGGCTTAGCCTTAATCGTTGGTTTCAGCGTGATTATATTATTACTTGAAAAACCTGAAAAAATTGGTTTGAAAGACTCCTCCCAAGCTTCAGGTATCAGTGAGATACAGCTTCAAGAACTGATGCAATTAGAAAATGAAGCTGCTAAGGAAGAAGATTTAACAACCACAAAGCATACCCCGGATTACACAGAAATGTTTCCGGATCTTTATACAGAGTATTTAGTTCCGGCAACACCGAGTAAAGAGAAGAAAGTTGCCTATTTGACCTTTGATGATGGCCCAAGTAAAAACACCTTTGAGGTTTTAGACATTTTGAAAGAGTATGATATCAAAGCAACCTTTTTTATCGTTGGCAGTGCAATTAATGATGAAGGTGAGGATAGCTTAAAACGTATGATGTATGAAGGTCATGTGATTGGAATACATACCTACTCCCATATGTGTAATAAAATATACTGCTCCATAGAACGTTTTCTGGATGATTTTAATACGGTCTATCAGCAGATTTATGATATAACGGGAGAGCGGGTCAATATCTTTCGATTTCCTTGGGGAAGCAACAATAAATATAATGTTAAGATAAAAGATGCCCTGATTGATGAGATGGAGAGGAGAGGGTTTTCGTGCTATGACTGGAATGTCAGTGCCGACGATTCCATTGGCAATCCAACGTCTTCCTCAATTCTTAAAAATATAAAAAAGGATCTTAAGAGACAAAATAACCCGATCATATTAATGCATGACTCAAAGATAAATGATTTAACGGTAAGAATGTTGCCGGACATTATTAAAATGATAAGTGATATGGGATATGAGTTTGATACTCTGGACCACAGGGAACCTTATGTTTTTCCATGGTAAATATATTTTATAATATGACCCATATGAAAAGAAGAACAGCTTCCAAATTGTTATGGAGGCTGTTCTTCTTTTCATATGGGCTTATTTGATTTACGCAAAGGTAAAGTGTCGGTATTGTGCAGATCAGGAATACTCTGCTAATCTTGCAACAGCAACATAAATATTTGAAATCTTATACCAGGTAGGCAGATCAACAATTCCGTTAGCCGGTAAATCAAAGGTGCTTTGAAAAGCCTTAACGGCATCTGCGGTTGCCTGATCAAACTGTCCGTTTACAGCAACTTTAGGAATCACAGTATAGGTATCCCCTACGCGGTTCAATTGTTCCTGAATGGTTCTTACATTAGCCCCACTGGAACCAATTGTTAAGTTGGCACCCGGCCAGGAAGCAGGTACACCAGAAACTTCTGTGGCAGAATTAATATAGATGGAATCTCCATAAAAATTCCTTAATATTTGTATAGCTGTCATTCCTTGATCACCCAGGGTTTTGGAACCCCACTGCGTCATCCAGTTCGGACATTTCACCCTGTTGCCATCGCAATACTGAGTCAAAATTGGCTGCTTTACACCAGGTCTGGAAAGATAATTATTGAATATCTGGTCCACGATTAAACCTATATTGGCGTAAATATTACGGCCTGGCATCCATTTGTGGTCAAAGGCAGTGGAGGAGGTAATTGTAAAATTAAAGCCCTGATTGCGATACCATTCCGTGTACACACGGTTCAAGGTAAAGGATAAAATTGCAAGAACATTTGCAGTAATAGTTGACTCCGGCCAAGTTGCATAGATCTCACTGGAGGCGACATTTTTAATGTAATCACGGAATCTCACATAATGATTTTGAGCGGAAGCATCCGTGGGAGGGCCATCATGTACCACCACGTACTCTGGAATCACAACGCTGGGTAATACAATCTCACCGGAGGCATTGGTATCTTTAATTTCCGCCTCTGCAATTTTAGGTGGATAGTCACCATAAAGAGTATGAGGAGGAATTACAAATAAAGAACCCTCTTGAGGAGCCTGAGCCTGTAAGAAAGCTTCTTGAATTGCGGTTGCATTGGGCAATATCTCCATATTTTGAATAGTAACTGGTGTAAAGTTAGCTGCAGTTACACGAATGGTGTATTCCGAATAAGGCTGTACGAGAGAAGGTGCCAGACTGTAATCCAGAGAAGGAGCGGGAAGCTCTATCTCTTCGGTTACACCGGAGGCATTGGTAGTCAATTCTCCAACTACATTATTAGGGTCATTGGGTAAGCTGACTGTAACGGTAGCGTTAGCAACTGGTATATACTGACTATTCGTAATCCTTGCTCTAAGTTTTCCTAAGGACTGTGTACTCATTTCAGTTGGATAGACTCGTATGTTCTTTTCTGCATATTTATTAAGGAGTGGGTAATGTCTATACTGCATATCTGCATCCCTCATATTCTACTCATAATAAATTATGAAATCATTACAAAGTTGTGATAGTTATTGACCTATTCTTGTTACACCAACATATATTTGTGAGATTTTATACCAGGTTGCAAGATCAACTATTCCGGTATCCGGAAGGCCAAAAATCCGCTGGAAAGCACTGACAGCCGCTGAAGTTTGAGGACCATAACTGCCATCTACTGCTATTCTGGGGAGAGCAGAATACGCCTGGGCGATTCGATTAAGTTGTTCTTGTATCATACGCACACTTGCTCCGCTTGAGCCAATAGTTAAGTTAAAACCGGGCCAGGATCTTGGAACACCCGCTACTTCTGTGGCTGTATTAATATACATGCTGTTGCCATAAAAATTTCTAAGGATCTGAATTGCACTCATTCCCTGATCACCAAGAGTTTTAGAACCCCACTGTGTCATCCAGCCGGGACACTGGACACGATTTCCATCACAATACTGTGTTAAAATCGGTTGTTTTACATTTGGCCGTGATAAGTAATTTACAAAAACAGAATCAACCAGACGGCTAATGTTAGTAAAAATATTGCGTCCTCTGGTCCATTTATGATCATAGGCGGTAGAGGAAGTTATAGTAAAATTATAGCCTTGGTTACGATACCATTCTGTAAATACTCTGTTTAAGGTAAAAGACTGGATAGCTAAAATGTTGGCATAGATTGTGTTTTCCGACCAGGTAGCGTAGATCTCGCTGCTTGCAACATTCTTAATATAATCTTTGTAACGCACCCAATAGTTAGCAGCAGAAGAATCTGTGGGTGGACCATCATGAACAATTACAAACTCTGGAACTACGACGCTTGGCAGTACAATTTCTCCAGATTCACCAGTAGGCTTTATCTCATCCTCTGGAATTTTAGGAGGAAAATCTCCGTACAGAGTATGAGGAGCAATTACAAATAATTCTCCTTCTACCGGTTGTTCTGGCTGTGGAACCAAGACTGCATTCTGCTCGGCTGTAACGGCGGCAAGAATCTGCACCCCAGAGAACATTGCAGTTTCATAACCGGGAGCAGTTATTTCAACGTTATACTCTGAATAGGGCTGGATTTCGGAAGGGCTTAAGCTGTAGTCAATTGGAGGTGCATTCAGAATGATCTCCTGAGAAAGACCGGAGTTATCTGTACTGAATTGTTCAACAACGACGCCTGGATTACTGGGGAGTGAGATGGAAATTGTGGCATTCTCAATGGGTAGTTCACCAGGTGCATTACAACGCACTAATAAGCGCCCCAGAGATTGAGTGTCCATCTGTGTAGGATATACCTTTATCTGATTTTCTGCATTAAATCTCATATCGGAAGTACCAAACTTATTCATGGTGATTACCTCATGAGCTATCGTTATTAATAAAATATGTACTTATATCTAAAATGTGAACCTAATTCATAAGAAGAGCTAATAAGAGGGCATTTTGTGAGAAAAAATATTTTATTTACCCTCTTGTAATTTGAAATTGGATGTGTTAAAATCATAAAAATGTATAGAAAAAATGAATATTTATTCAAAAATATTTATAAAAATTAAAAGAAGGATTGACGAGATATACAAAGTGGTGTATCGTTTAAGTTAACCTGTATTCTTTTTTTTTGCAAAAATTTAGTCACTAGCCGCTTATGCGGTAGAATGGAGGATTTGATGAAAGCATTCTTAATTCTTGAGGATGGCAATGTCTTTACCGGTGAAAGTATAGGGGCGCAGAGAGAGATTATCAGTGAGATTGTCTTCAATACTGGAATGACAGGATATCTCGAAGTATTGACTGACCCTTCGTATGCTGGTCAAAGTGTTGTTATGACTTATCCTTTGATTGGTAATTACGGGATTAGCTATGAAGACATGGAATCACACAAGCCTTGGCTGGATGGTTTTATTGTAAGAGAATTATCAAGAATACCTAGCAATTTTCGAAGTGAAGAAAGCATTCAAAGCTTCCTGGAGCGTAATGACATTCCTGGAATAGCAGGAATTGATACCAGAGCACTGGTTAAAATCCTAAGGAATAAGGGGACGATGAATGGAATGATTACAACTGACGAGAATTATAAGCTCGAAGATGTAATTGATAAAATTCATCAGTATCAAGTGCTTAAAGTGATTGAAAAAACAAGCAGAACCGATGTTAAAGTAGTTCCAGCCATTGGAGCAACAAAGTATAAGGTTGCATTAATGGATTATGGCTTAAAACTGAATATCCCAAGATGTTTATCAAATAGAGGCTGTGAGGTAACGATATATCCGGCTTTTACAAAAGCAGAGGAAGTATTAAAGAATAAACCAGACGGTATCATGCTATCCAATGGACCTGGTGATCCAAAGGAATGTACGGATGTAATAAAGGAAGTTAAGAACATGTTTGACAGCGATGTACCAATCTTTGCAATCTGTCTGGGTCATCAGTTATTGGCACTTGCAAACGGTGGTGATACGCAGAAGATGAAGTATGGACATCGTGGAGCCAATCATCCGGTAAAAGATCTTAAAAGCGGAAGAGTCTATATCTCGACACAAAATCATGGTTACATGGTATTACCGGAAAGTTTAAAACCAGATGTTGCAGAAGTAAGTTTTATCAATGTAAATGACAAAACAGTGGAAGGAATGCACTACCTGGGCAAAAATGTATTCTCGGTGCAGTTCCACCCGGAAGCATGTGCAGGACCGATGGATAGTGAATTTTTATTCAACGAATTTATTAATATGATGGAGGTACAGCGATAATGCCAAGAATTGAGAGTATCCAAAAAGTATTAGTAGTTGGTTCGGGTCCAATTATCATTGGTCAGGCGGCAGAGTTTGACTATGCGGGAACACAGGCATGTCGCTCTTTGAAAGAAGAAGGCATTACAGTAGTATTGGTAAATTCAAATCCGGCAACCATTATGACAGACAAAGAGATCGCAGACATTGTCTACATAGAGCCATTAACTCCGGATTTCGTAAAGAGAATTATATTAAAAGAAAAACCAGATAGTGTTTTACCTACTCTCGGAGGTCAGGCAGCTCTTAACATTGCCATGGAACTTGAGGAGTCAGGTTTCTTAAAAGAGAATGATGTTAAATTAATCGGCACCACCTCCTTAACCATCAAGAAGGCAGAGGACCGTTTGGAATTTAAAACTACTATGGAGAAGATTGGAGAGCCTTGTGCTCCAAGTACCGTAGTAACAACTGTTAAGGCTGCAGTAGAGTTTGCTGAAACAATTGGATATCCGGTGGTAGTACGTCCCGCTTATACCCTGGGTGGCAGCGGCGGTGGTATTGCAGCAACCCAAGAAGAACTGGAAGATATTTGTTCCAATGGATTACGTCTTTCCCGTGTAGGTCAGTGCTTAATCGAGCGTTGTATTGCAGGCTGGAAGGAAATCGAATATGAAGTAATGCGTGATGGAGCAGGTAACTGCATTACCGTATGTAACATGGAAAATCTGGATCCGGTTGGAGTTCATACTGGTGACAGTATCGTGGTTGCACCCTCCCAGACCTTAGGTGATAAAGAGTATCAGATGTTGCGAAGCTCTGCATTAAATATCATTACCGAGCTTGGTATTACCGGTGGCTGTAATGTACAGTATGCACTTCATCCGGACACTTTCGAATACTGTGTAATTGAAGTAAATCCACGTGTAAGCCGTTCTTCAGCACTTGCATCAAAAGCTACAGGCTATCCAATTGCAAAGGTAGCAGCAAAGATTGCCCTCGGTTACCATTTAGATGAAATTCAAAATGCAGTAACCAAGAAAACCTATGCAAGCTTTGAACCAACACTGGATTATTGTGTAGTAAAAATACCAAAGTGGCCTTTTGATAAATTCATTACCGCTAAAAGAGTTCTATCCACCCAGATGAAGGCAACCGGAGAGGTAATGGCTATCAGTAACAGCTTTGAAGCTGCTTTGATGAAGGCTCTTCGTTCCCTGGAACAAAATATTTACAGCTTGAAGTATGGTAAATATAACGAGATGTCTTTAGAAGAGGTACAAGAGGAACTATATAAAATAGATGACAGACGACTCTTTGCAATTGCAGAAGCAATCCGCAGGGGAGTTACGTTTGAACAAATTCATGATATCACTAAAATTGATTATTGGTTCATTGATAAAATAGCAATTCTCGTAAATCTTGAGCAGAAATTACTAACAAAACCATACAGCATTGAGTTGCTCAAGGAAGCGAAAAGACTTGGCTACCCAGACCGAGTAATAGCTGAATTAACTGGTAAGTCTGTAGCTGATATTAAAGCTGATCGTAAACAGAATGGCATAGTGGCAGCATTTAAGATGGTAGATACCTGTGCAGCCGAATTTGATGCAGCTACTCCTTATTACTACTCAACCTTTGGTGACTTTAATGAAGTGGAAGAGACTAAGGGAAGAAAAAAGATTATGGTTCTGGGTTCTGGTCCAATTCGTATCGGTCAGGGGATTGAATTTGATTACTGCTCTGTACACAGCGTATGGGCGTTATCAAAGAGCGGATGTGAAACCATTATTGTAAATAACAATCCAGAGACGGTAAGTACGGACTTTGATATTGCTGATAAGCTGTATTTTGAACCTCTAACACCGGAGGATGTCGAAAGCATTGTTGACATCGAAAAGCCAGACGGAGCAGTGGTTCAGTTCGGCGGTCAGACAGCAATTAAACTGACAGATGCATTGCTTAAGATGGGCGTACCAATCCTTGGAACCTCGGCAGCAGATGTGGATGCAGCAGAAGACAGAGAGTTGTTTGATAAGATACTTGAGGATTGTAATATACCAAGACCTGCAGGTAAGACTGTTTACACCACAGAGGATGCGCTTGCAGCAGCAAAAGAGTTGGGATATCCGGTTCTGGTTCGCCCCTCCTATGTACTTGGCGGTCAGGGCATGCAGATCGCAATCAGTGATGAAGATATCGTTGAGTTCATGAATATCATTAACATGACGGTTCAGGAACACCCAATATTGGTGGATAAATACCTTATGGGTAAAGAAGTAGAAGTTGATGCAGTGTGTGATGGGGAAGATATTCTAATCCCTGGTATTATGGAACATATTGAAAGAGCCGGAATTCACTCTGGAGATAGTATTTCGGTATACCCTTCCCAAAGCATAAGCGATAAAATAAAGGATGAGATTGTTGATTATACCAAGAAGCTGGCAAGCTCATTACATGTCATTGGATTAATTAACATTCAGTTCATTGTATTCAATGAAAAAGTCTATGTAATCGAAGTTAATCCTCGCTCCAGCCGTACTGTGCCTTACATCAGTAAGGTAACGGCACTTCCAATTGTTGATATTGCAACAAAGGTTATCTTAGGTGAAAGTATTAAGTCACAGGGCTATAAACCTGGTCTATGGCCGGAGTCAGAATATATCGCAATCAAGATGCCGGTGTTCTCCTTTGAAAAGCTTCGTGGTGCAGAGACAAGTTTAGGACCAGAAATGAAATCCACCGGTGAATGCTTAGGTATCGCAAAGACTTATCATGAAGCCCTATATAAGGCTTTCCTAGGCGCAGGAGTCAATCTTCCAAAGCATAAGAAGATGATAATGACAGTGAAGAAACAAGACCGTGAAGAGGCTGTAGAGCTCGGCAGAAGGCTAATCGCACTTGGCTATGAAATCTTTGCCACCGAAGGAACCGCCGAGGCTTTAACTGATAATGGAATACCTGCAACCACAATTCGCAAGATTGATCAGGATCATCCCAATATACTTGACCTAATCATGAGTCATGAAATTGATATGGTTATTAATACACCTACCTTGGGGCGTGATAAAACCAGAGATGGTTTCTTGATCCGCCGCACCTCCATAGAGACCGGTGTTACCTGCTTTACTGCAATTGATACAGCAGCGGCACTTCTCACCAGTATGGAGAATGCGAATGAAGAAATCACACTTGTAGACGTAGCACAAATATAATAACGAAGAGACTGATTTTAGATTAACCTATGCGGTGGTAAAATCAGTCTCTTTCTTTATAAAATTTCCAATCTTAAGAGTTCTACTAGTAAGAATTGTTACTCCTTATAAATTTTAATGTGCTTATTACTTTATTCTAAACCTATATTAATAAAATTGCATGGCAATCCAGGTGGATGTATTGTATAATAATACCAGTTTGTTTTGCGTTTGGAGCCTTAATGTAACTAAATAATAAAGGAATAAAGAGCTGGGGGATAAAATGAAAATATCTCAAATACTGTTAGTTTATTTTATACAATTTGTACTTGTATTCATTTTAATGTTTTTATTTGTAGAGGAGGATATTGTTAAAAGCTTATTGTTTAGTGCAGCTTATATAGTTGTGCTTGGAGGTATTAAATATACAAGATATAGATTAACAAAGAAAAAAGATAATTAGTAAGAAGATAATAAGTAAGAAGAATATAGCCATAGAGGAGGATTATAAGCATGGGATTATCACCATTTGAAGGCCCTGGTATCATGTTTAGTATAATACCTATAATCATTATAATAGGATTTATCCTTGTATTTACATTTATAATTGTATTTGCAATACTGGGAGTTAGACAATGGAGTAAGAACAATGCGTCTCCAGTTCTCACAGTTGATGCTACTGTTGTTACCAAGAGATCAGAGGTAAATCATTACCATAATAATACAAATACAGATAATATGTTTCAAGATACCTCTTCAACAACCTATTATGTAACTTTTGAAGTAGCAAGTGGTGACCGAATGGAATTTCATGTTCGGGATAAAGAGTACGGTTTACTTGTAGAGCAGGATAATGGTAAGCTTACCTTTCAGGGAACCCGTTATTTGGGATTTTTACGTTCCAGAGATTAATTTTTCTGTTTAAAAAAGTATTTGAAAGGACCTTAGATAAATGATAGTGAGAGAAGCTGGGCATGAAGATTTAGACTCGATTATGAAGGTATATAATATAGCAAAAGAATTTATGAACAATAATGGAAATCCAACACAGTGGAGGGATGGTTACCCACAGAGGGAACTTCTTGAAGATGACATAATGAAAAAACAATGTTATGTAGTGTGCGCTTCTGATAACGAAGTGCATGCTGTATTTGTCCTTATGTATGGGGCTGATCCAACCTATGCAATTATTGAAGATGGTTCCTGGAAAAACGAAGAACCCTATGGAACAATTCATAGATTAGCTGGCGATGGTGCAGTTAAGGGTGTCACAAGTAAATGCATAGAGTTTTGCAAAGAGAAAACGACGAATTTAAGAGCTGATACACATCAGGACAATAAAATAATGCAATACCTTTTAGAAAAGAATGATTTTGAACGATGCGGGATTATTTATGTTGGTGATGGAAGCCCCAGAATTGCATATCATTATGTGAGGAATTGATTACTATAATGCTAGGCTTGAAACCCGTGGAAACACTTAAAAAAATAATATTACTGCAGGGGTGCTAGATGAAAGACAAAATGGGAAAAGAATTGGGAAGCGGTGGCACATCCAATGTATATGAATGGGGAGAGCACGAAGTAATAAAGATTTATAAACCTCATGTTACAGATGATGTAATAGATAATGAAATATATATAGGTCAGATACTAAATAATCATTCACTTGCAATTCCAAAGCTTAGTGGTTCGTTAAGTATTGATGATAAAAAAGCTGTAATTTATGAACGTATTTCTGGAAAGATTATGGCAGAACCACTTTTACAAGGAGTATACAAAACCGAATTAGCAAATAAATTTGCACAAATGCATTATGATATTCATCAGAAAAGGATAAGTGAACTACCCTCACAATATGATTTTCTAAGAAATCGTATTGCAGAGTTAAAAAGCATATTGGGAGATAAGGCGGAATTGTTATTAGAACTTCTTGATAGTATACCAAGGGGTAATATACTATGTCACGGAGATTATCAACCACTCAATATAATTGGTGAAGGTAATGAATATCGTGTTATCGATTGGAATGGAGCTTGTTCGGGAAATCCTATATTAGATGTTGCATGGACCTATATGACATTAAGCTCACCTGCCATTAAGCATATGCTACAAGAACCAATACGGGAACTAGTTTTTAACTTCGTAAAAGACTATGTGACATGCTATTGCAAACTATCTGGAATTCATCAGGAAGATATCTTTCGATGTTTACCAATTACTGCAGCTAGAAGGCTTTATGATAATAACCAGCAGGATAATGAGATTTCAAGAAATGAAAAAGAGTGGCTATTAAACCTTATAGAAAATATAAAATTATAAGGTAATAGGGAATATAACTTAAGTGAAAACCATAGATACAAATTGTAACCTAGCTATATCAAAGCGGGAATTTTACCGCACAGGAACTAGATAAAATTCGTTTACATGGGGTTGAGTTATAAATAGGGGAGGAGGAGTATAACATGACAAACGCATATTATAGTCTATCATTCATACCATTATTATCTACGGTAGTCGGCCTGGGAATGTTAATAGCAACAATTTATATTATGTATTTAGCAATCAAAGCATTAAGAATTTATATTAATAAAAATTCTTAAAAAAGTTAAAAATGAAAAAGCAGCTAAAGTTTGGTCAAACCAATTGAAGATGAGATTATTCGTAAGTAAATTATCTATTGTAATGAGTACATTCCGGTACAAAATATAGAAAATCAGGATTGAGCTTTTGTAGGATTCTAAAATGTGTTTCATTAGAACCCACAAAGGCTCAATCCGTCCCTTATTTATTTAATACACTTATTTAATACACTTATTTATCTAGCTGGAATAATCTCGAGCCAGTAGCCATCCGGATCACTGATGAAGTAAATGCCCATGCCTGGATTTTCAAAACAGATACAACCCATTTCAGCGTGTTTTTTATGAGCAGCTTCGTAATCATCTGTTACAAAGGCTAGATGAATTTCATTGTCTCCAAGATTATAAGGGCGATCCCAGTCTCTTAACCAAGTTAATTCCAGCTGATGATTCGTGGATCCATCTCCCAGATATACAAGGATGAAGTCGCCGGACTCCGGTGCTTTTCTTCTTACCTCTGTCAGACCAAGGGCCGATTCATAGAATGCCAGGGACTTATCCAAGTCAAAAACATTAATATTATTATGTGCAAATTTAAAATCCATCGTTAACCCAACCTTTCTTAAATATATAAGGATAGTATACCACCTTGAAGCGAGTTATCAAAGAGATAATCATAATTTGTAACTGTTCATAACCAGGATAATCTTTAAATCTTAGCTGTGAAAGCTTGGTGCTGAATAGTTGTCATAATTTAACACAAAAACTAAAAAGGAACATGCAATTAATTGCATGTTCCTTATAACTGTCATATAAATTCAATAATCTGTCTGTTTAATTTAATGCTTTAGCTAAATTAGCATCTCTTAATGCCTTGTAATTAGCAAGATTAAATTTATCATCTAAGAACTTGTTCAGACTTTTATCTAATGAGGTACTTGAACCTGAATCATACTTTATATTAAAGTATTCATCCAAAGCTTTGTTAAGTTCATCATCATTAATTAAATCTAATTCAGGATGATTATTAAAATACTCTTCTAATTTTGGTGCATCTTCCTGGCTTGTTACAATTACCGTACAACGGGAATATCTGGGGGTTCCATCAATATTTGTAGCATCAATTTCAGCAAACGCATAGGTCAAACCTGCCTTCTTAGCAGTAATACGACCACTGGCACTTACGGATGCTATGTTGTAATCTTTGATAGAAAATTTGGCAGTTTCAACAGTGTTAATAGGTTTTAATATAACGCTTAAGTAATCTGACTTATCTACACCAAGAATAATTCTTGATTTGGTAAGCTTTACGCTAAAAGCAGGAAGACCTACAGTAACATCACAAGTTAAACTGACGGGATAAGCACCATCTTTAATCGTAACAGTGACAACCGCTGTGCCAGCTTTGTTGGCAGAGATAATACCGCTATCTTCAGTAATTGAAGCGATATCTGGGTTGTCTGATTTAAAAAGTACCTTGGCATTTTCACCTAAATTGTACACTTTTAATGGAAAAGATTTGCCTTTTACTAATGTAATGCTCTTTAAATTTAACCGATAGCTGTCATTCTTCTCATTATCAATACTAGCTGCACTTGCTTTTGTCAAAGGCATCAGCAGGGTTAAAAAGAGAAGTAGGCCTAAAGTTAAAAAGCATTTACTTAATAATCTTGATTTCATGGCTATTCCTCCGAATTCTGAAAATCCCTTTGTCACATCCTACAATTATAATAACATTCATTTTTGTCAGAAAAGTGTCATAATGTAAAAATTTATATAATAATTTCTTAATATATTCCAGTAGTATTTACTAAATCTTTCAAGGATATCCGGGTCATAATAGGATTTATGTGACGATTCTAGAATTAAGATTTTGAAAAAATAACCAAAGCGCAATAGTTCAATCTTAAGCTCGATTTCGCTGAACTGTTATAAAAATACTGGTAATATATGAATGGCTTACTTTACTACTTGTCTTAAGCATATCATTTGGGATATAATGTTGACAACTAGTGATTTTTGGCGACAATTTAGATTTGATGTTGGCTCGGACAGCCATATTGAGGTTACAGTGTGAAAGAAAAACACTTTCACACTTAGGTGTGTGTTTGAAGAATGAATGCAAGCACGCATTCTCTGAACTTGGAGGCAAATTATGAAAGGAGATATGATATGCAACATATATTAATCGCAGACGATAATAGTGATATAACAGATATTTTGTCTACCTACTCCAGAATGGAAGGATTTGAGCCTGTAGTAGCAGGTGATGGAGAAGAGGCATTTCAATTATTTAACCAATATAATCCTGAGGTAGTTTTATTAGATGTAATGATGCCTAAGGAAGACGGATATGAGGTTTGCAGAAAAATAAGAAGTAAATCAAATGTACCTGTAATTTTGATAACTGCCAGAGGAGAGGACTTTGACAAGATTATGGGTTTGGACATCGGTGCAGATGACTACATTGTAAAACCCTTTAGTCCCCGAGAGGTTATGGCAAGAGTGAGAGCAGTAATGAGAAGGATGGCAAAAACCACCAAAGAGACAGCTGCAGGTAATACCCTATCAGTTGGCAATCTTGAAATTAACTTGGATGAATACACTTTACATATAGGGGGAACCAAGATTTCATTAACAAAGAAAGAGATTGAAACCATGTGGACGTTAGCAACAAATCCCAATAAGGTATTTACGAGGGATAATCTACTTGACAGCCTTTGGGGATTTGACTATTTTGGTGATAGCAGAACTGTAGATTCACATATCAAACGACTACGCTCAAAATTGGATGCCATTGAGCATCAAGCCTGGAATATTAAAACCATCTGGGGTGTAGGATATAAGTTTGAAATCGAAGAAAAGTAGGGAGTCCTTATGGCAAAGCAAGGGAAGGTGCGTATCTATAACCGTCTATTTTTTAAGTTATATCTAAATTATGCAGTCATGCTCGTAGTTACAGCTATCCTAATCGGTCTTATTTTCATTAAGCTGTATTCTAACATGACAACGGATAATTATAAAGCAGAGATGTTGAATCAGGCGGAGTATATAAGTAGTAAGATAACAGCTAATATTAATATAAATAAAACTAATGACGAATATTTTACGAATAGTTTAGAATTTGTGCAGGGGACAAATAATTGGGATGTTTATATAGTATCAAATCCCAATGCACTCAATAAATTAAGTACTGAATTTGAAAACAGCCTTTCCTATAATGATTTCATTGCTACACCTGAATATGAAGAACTAGTTCATATTTTGAATGAAGTATTTGCCGGACATAAAGATGTAAAGGAATATTATGAAGAGACTGAGGAGCGGCAAACCATTACTGCAGGATATCCTATATATGGTAGTGATAAAAGTGTGGTGGGTGCGGTTCTAATTAAGAAACCCTTTGAAGAGAGTAAGGAGTTAGTTACCAACAGCCTTATGTTAATTGTTACAAGTAGTGTGGTAGCATTAGCCATATCCTTTGTTATAGTCATTATCTTTGCAACTGAGCTTTCCATGCCAATTACTCGTATGCGTATTACAGCATTGGAGCTGGCAGCAGGTAATTATAATTTTAAGACAGGGATTTATCGAGCAGATGAAATAGGAGATTTGGCAAAGACGGTGGATGTCTTGGCGGATAAGCTGCAGGAAAATGATACAATTCGTAAGAAGCTGGATCAGATGAGACTAGATTTCTTTGCAAATGTCTCCCACGAACTTAGAACACCAATCACTGTTATCAGGGCGTATACAGAGACTTTGGCAGATGGAGTTGTTAAGGAAGAAGAGAAGGTTGGACAATATTACGACAGAATGTTGCTGGAATGCAAGTCCATGGAGCGATTGGTAGGGGATCTTATGACCCTATCTAAGATGCAGAACCCGGACTTTGCTATTGAGAAGGAACCAGTTAATCTCCAACAAGTGTTTAATGATATTATCCGCAGTGCCGGAGCGATAGCCAGTAAGAAGAACATTGCTATTGAGGTAATTAAGGACAGCCCGGTTTCCATGATTCTGGGAGATTATGACCGTTTGCGTCAGATGTTTATGGTAATCTTTGATAATGCAATAAAATTTTCAGAAGAAAATACAACAGTGCACATAAATATTTCAAATGAGGAAAAAATAAAAGTATCCATTCGAGATGAGGGTATTGGAATTGAAGCTGAAGATTTATCCAATATTTTTGAGAAATTTTATAAATCAAATCTTCGTCAAAATGCAAGCGGTACAGGATTAGGGTTATCCATAGCAAAACAAATCGCAATTAAGCATGAAGGCACAATTGAGGTATTATCTACACCTAATGTTGGGACAGAGTTTATCTTTACTTTTCCGGTCTTAGAAGTAGATGAAGAGGTTGAAAATTAAAGAAATTGTAAAAACAACCCAGTTGCACTTGTACTTTCCAATCAGAAAAACTTGAATTATAGAAAATAATCGGTTATAATACTTATATAAAATTCCTGAGGTGTTCGACACTCCTGTCATTTTGAACCTACAATATGATATAAGGGATTCCTACATTCGTGAGTGGATGTCAGGCCGCCGTTTGCAGCGGAAGGCAGAAGCTTATGTGCGGTTACCCACCTAGCTTGGCTAGGAGTCAAAATACAGGAAACGGCATTTTGGGTATAACACTAAGGATGAAAGCGGCTTTTGCCGCTTTTTTTATGTAGCAGGACATAATTTATGCAAGGCAAACTCTTTCTAGATTTTTCTTGTCTTTTTATAGCGGTAAGTTTAAAATATAATCGAGAAAAGTAACTATTACGTCATTAGGAGGCATCACATGAAGCATGGATTTATACGTGTTTGTGCAGCAACTCCGCTGATTCGCGTGGCAGATTGCTCCTATAATACCGTTAAAATCATGGAATTAA
Source organism: Mobilitalea sp. (assembly GCA_047606065.1). GTDB lineage: Bacteria > Bacillota > Clostridia > Lachnospirales > Lachnospiraceae > Mobilitalea. The sequence continues at coordinate 1,029 of JASGEU010000184.1, read as the reverse complement.
TTGATAAGGCAGCAGCGCAGGGCAATAAGTTAATTGTTTTTCCGGAGCTGTCAATAACCGGATATACCTGCGGCGACCTGTTTTTACAAGATATATTGTTACGAAAAGCACAGGAGAGTGTCAAGATAATTGCAGAGTCAACCAAAGGAAAAGGGATTGTTGCAGTTGTGGGTTTCCCTCTTTTGGTGAAGGGCAAACTCTATAATACAGCAGCAGTATTATGTGAAGGAAAAGTTCTTGGGTTAATACCAAAAAGAAGCATTCCGAACTATACAGAGTTTTATGAGGCAAGACATTTTACAACTGGAATATTAGATCCGATTTTAATCCGATTTATGGGAGAGGAAATCTACTTTGGATCAAGGATCATTTTTCAATGTCAGGATATGCCCGAATTTATTCTTGGAGTGGAAGTTTGTGAGGACTTATGGATTCCCCAATCGCCTAGCATTGAGCATTGTATCGCAGGAGCAACTATAATTGCAAATCTTTCTGCCAGTGATGAATTAACGGGCAAGGATTCTTATCGCCGTGAGCTTGTAAAGAGCCAATCTGCAAGGCTTGTATGCGGTTATTTATATAGCGATGCCGGTGAAGGTGAATCTACTACCGATGTTGTATATGCGGGTCATAACTTAATTGCTGAAAATGGCACCTTATTAATAGAATCTAAGCTATTTGAAAATGGCTTGGTTTCAAGTGAAGTTGATCTTGGCAGATTGAAGAGTGAACGGAGAAGAATGCATACTTATCTGGGGCAGAGCACGGTACCCTATCAGGTTCTTTCTTTTTCACTTCAGAATAATGGTGTTGAACTACCAGAAATAACACTTACACGCTTTATTGACCCCAGACCTTTCGTACCTGCTCAAAAGGAGGAAAGGGACAAGCGGTGCAGCGATATTATTCAAATTCAGGCGATGGGATTGAAAACCAGGTTAGCACATACCGGGATTACTAATGTGGCTGTGGGAATATCAGGAGGACTTGACTCTACCTTAGCACTCTTAGTAACAGCCAAAGCTTTTG
>JASGEU010000183.1:0-50170 GCA_047606065.1 Mobilitalea sp. | reverse complement strand
TTTACGGACTTGTATGAAGATTACGTTATTGCTTGGCTATAAGACTAGCCAGTCCAGCAATAAAGTAATGATAATTACCGTAGCAAGAAACGCATTAAAGACAATACGCAAGATGCGCAGAGAATATGAATGGTCAATTCAAGTTAATTCTATAGCAATATGGGATAAAGATAGGGTTGGTGATACTATCGAGGGAATTAAAGTGGTGGCAAATCGTGATAATCTCTTTGATATGGCAAAACTTAATGTAGTGGATGAGGTTTTCATAGATATTCCAAGGTCTGATTTGCAGCAGCTTGAGGAGATAGTATTAGAGTTTGAAAAAATGGGTGTTACTGTACATATAAATTTAGATCTGTTTGATAACCTTATAGTAAAAGAAAAGACTGTAAACGAATATGCAGGGCATCAGGTAATAACATTTTCTTCTGTGTTATTTGATGCAAGAAATGCAATTGTAAAACGAATTTTAGATATCATAGGAGGCCTTGTTGGTACAATCCTGACATTAATTCTTACCTTAATACTGGCACCACTGATACTACTTGAATCTAAGGGACCAATTTTCTTTTCACAAATAAGAATTGGCAAGAATGGCAGGAAATTTAAAATATATAAGTTTCGTTCCATGTGCAAAGATGCAGAGCAGCGGAAGAAGGACCTTGAGGATCAAAATGAGGTAAATGGCTTAATGTTTAAGATGACAAATGATCCAAGAGTAACCAAGGTGGGCAAATTCATCCGCAAAACAAGTTTGGATGAGTTCCCACAATTTTTTAATGTCTTAATGGGAGATATGAGCCTGGTGGGTACACGTCCTCCAACAGAGGATGAATTCATCCGGTATGAAGGTAGGCATAAGAAAAGACTTAGTCTTAAACCAGGCTTAACAGGGCTTTGGCAGGTGAATGGTAGGAGTAATGTTAATGAGTTTGAAGAGGTTATTAAGCTGGATATTGAATACATAGATCATTGGTCCATGTTATTGGATATTAAGTTGATATTAAAGACAATTATGGTGATGTTTACTGGAAGAGGGTCGCGGTAGAAGAAAATATGAAAGAGATTATATTAGCCGGAGATGCGAGAACATGTGAAATGCAAAGTGATGCATATAAAAGAAAAGTAGTTAAATCCCTGATCCCAACCTGCAATATTATGGGTGTGGATATTGCTGCTATTAATATGGTGTGGTTGTTACGTTATTTGGAGAAAAATATATCTGATATTAAGGGTGATTATATATGCGTATCCAATGTGCATACCACTGTAACTTCATGGGAAGACCCAGAATATTGTGATGTGCAGAATGGTGGATTGATGGCAATTCCTGATGGAGGACCTTTAAGTTCCATTGGACAGAGGCGTGGATTTAAAGAAATGAGAAGAATCGCAGGACCTAGTCTTATGGGAGAAATTTTTAAATTATCCGTAGAAAAAGGTTATCGCCATTACTTTTACGGTTCGACAGAAAAAATCTTGAAAACTTTATGCCAGAAATTAAATATGAATTATCCTGGTATTCAGATAGTGGGTATGTATAGCCCTCCTTTTCGCCCTCTTACCAAAGATGAAGATTTGGCAATTGTAAAGAATATTAACAAGACAAAACCAGATTTTGTGTGGATAGGATTGGGTGCTCCGAAACAAGAGGTATTTATGGCAAAGCATCAGGGCAAGATTGATGGCCTGCTTGTTGGCGTTGGTGCAGGGTTTGATTATTATGCAGAAAAAATAAAACGTGCACCAGTCTGGATGCAGAAAAATAATTTGGAATGGTTATACCGTCTTTTTCAAGATCCCAAAAGGTTATTAAGCCGATATTGGTATACGAATTCAAAGTTTATTTGGTATGCAATGATTAAGGGGAAATGAAAATGAGAAATGATAAAAAACGGAAAATCCTCATTGTTCATAATTATTATCAAATTCCGGGAGGAGAAGATACTGTAGTAGCAAATGAAAAGAAAATGCTAGAAAATTATGGTCACGATGTGGTTTTGTATAGTCGTAACAATTCTGAACTAAAGAAAATTTCAAAGCTGAAGATGGTTGATCTTCCGCTTACTACGTTGTTCAATTTTCGAACCTACAGGGAAGTAAGGAAAGTTATTTCAGATTTGCATATAGACATAGTTCATATTCATAATACATTGACTTTGATTAGTCCTTCTGTATATTATGCTGCACGCTCAATGAATATCCCTGTAGTACAGACAATTCACAACTTTCGGATGCTTTGTCCAGGAGCTACATTTTATAGGGACGGACATATTTGTGAGGAATGTGTGACCTATGGATTAAGTTGCGCCGTGAAACATAGTTGCTATAGAGGCAGTAAGGTACAGACAATAGCTTGTGTCATAAGTATGAAATTCCATCGGATGTGTGGCATATATGGAAAATTAAATTATATCTGCCTGACTGAATTTAATAAAGAAAAGTTACTGAGTCTGAAACAGATTAAGGCAGAAAGAGTTTTTATTAAATCAAATTTTGTGGAGGTTTTTAAACCAGTTACGCTATTTGATAATAGAGAAAATCAGTTTGTGTTTGTAGGTCGCTTGGATAAGCTGAAGGGTATTGAACTGCTTTTTCAAGCATGGAAGAAGATTGAAGAAAGTGGGAATGCTCCAAAACTAGTAGTATGTGGCACTGGCCCAATGGAAGAATGGTGCAAAAATTACATAGCCAAGAATGATTTAAAATCGATTAAAATGCTGGGATTTGTCACAAATACTGAGGCAAGAAAAATTATTTCAATTTCCAAGGCTCTTATATTACCGACACAGTGGTATGAGGGATTCCCGATGACCATAATTGAGGCATTTAGTGTGGGTACGCCAGTGATTGGGTCTGACATGGGCAATGTTGGAAATATAATTCAAGAAGGAATAACGGGATGGAAATTTAGAAATAATTCGATGTGGAGTTTGGTTGAAAAGGTATACGCGTTTGAGAACATAATTGACAAGGTTCTAGAGAAGGCGGATCAATATTCGATAGAAAGTAATTATAAGATCTTAAGTCACATATATGAAAATATTAAAAAGATATAGTCCATGCAAAGTTAAGAGAGGTTCAATAAAATGAATTTAGGAATACTAATTACAAGCATAGGAAATTTTGGGAAAAGAGGGTTTTATAATGCTCAAGAAATTGGACTAGCTAAGGAGTTTGATAAATTATTTGATGAAGTGACTATTTATAAAGCTATTCCACTGACTGAGCCAGAGGAAACATTATCTGTTGAAGGTTGCAAACATACCACACTTCATCGAGTGCCAGTGAAGAGTCAAGGAACTAATGGATTGTGGAATTGTGACAAACTTGATAAGAGATTGGATGTGCTGATCTATTTCTCAGATACACAACTTTCGGTACCACAAGTGTACAAATGGTGCAGTAAGAATAATGTAAAATTATTCCCTTATATAGGAGTAATAGAAAGTCATAGTACAGATAAAATAAAAAAAATATTTATTGACTGGATGTTTAAGAAAAGCATCCGTATTTATAAAAAATGTACTTGTTTTGCTAAATCACCTGATATAAAGGCACAGATGTTGCAAAAAGGTATAACCAATTGTGTACTTGCAACAGTTGGTTTAGATTTTTCATTAATGCATAGCGGGTACGAAAGAGAATCAATTGAGCTGTTAAGTGGTAAGTGGGGGTATCAGGCAAATGAAAAAATATTGCTCTTTATTGGGCGGCTTACCGATGAAAAACAGCCAATCAAGATGATTGATTATTTTTATAAACTATATAAATATAATTCATCGTATAGATTACTGATGATAGGTACAGGAGAGCTTATTGGAGAAGTAGAAAAGGCAATTGATGCATATGGAATAAATGATAAAGTAAAGATATTTGCACAGATTTTAAATACAGAGATATGGCAACTGTATCGTATAGCAGATTGTTTCGTTAATCTAAATCAGCATGAAATTTTTGGGATGGCAATATTAGAAGCCATGTACTACGGATGTAAGGTCGTTGCATGGAAGGCACCGGGGCCGAGTTATATAATCGAGGACAGTGTATCCGGATATTTATGTAATAACGAAGATGAACTCATAAATCATATTTTGCATGGAAAGCAGTTAAGTAAAGCAGCGCATTTGAGAATTGTTGACCAGTTTAATTGGCAAGCATCAGCTAATGTAATCTATGAGTTTGCAGGGAAGGGTACCGTATGATTGAAGTTAAAGTATTTGGTGGACTGGGTAATCAGATGTTTCAATATGCATTTGCTCATTACCTGATGCTTAATAATGAACAAGTTTGCCTGAATATAAGTGATTATAAATTACATAAGCACCATCATGGGTTTGAACTGAAAAGTGTATTTGGTATCAATGAAATGTTTGTAGACAAGAATAGCGAACTTTCGGTTAAGTCTACCTCATTGCTCGTTCGAATTTTACAAAAAATATTGTTGGTCAGGATATCGAAAGATACGGAGTATTATGAGCAGAAGGAAGTTTCTTTTATAAGTTTAGAAAAGATATATTCTGATTTGTATATGGTCGGTTTTTGGCAAGATGTCAGATATATCATGCCAATTAGGTCGTATTTACTTAATAAATTTAAGTTTGATAAGCCTCTTAATGATAAGAATAAGACATTTATTAATCGAATAAATGGTGAAGAGACGATTAGTATACACATACGAAGAGGAGATTACTTAGCTAATAGAGGGCTCGGAAATATATGCGATGAAAAATACTATAAAAAGGCAATTAATTATTTTATTTCAATACTTTTGAAACCCAAATTTGTATTTTTCTCGGATGATATTAATTGGTGTAAGGCTCAATATGGTGATATTGATTCAGAGTTTGTAGATTGGAATATAGGAAATGACAGCTATATTGATATGCAGCTAATGAGCATTTGCAGGCACAATATTATTTCTAATAGTACCTTCAGCTGGTGGGGCGCTTTCTTAAACAGTAATGAGTCAAAAATAGTACTTTGCCCCAGTAAGTGGAACAGGAATTATGAAACGAACAGACTTATTTGTGAGGGATGGATAGCATTACCTTAAAAGAGTTTTTTACATAAAATGAGTTAGTAATTAGAGAGGATTATTCGGCATGACTAAAATAGGTATTATAGGGTTATTCTGGTATGATGTTGATGATTGCGGTGGTGGAGTAATTAAGACACGTAACTTTGAGCATATGTTGTGTGATCGATACGGAAGAGAAGCAGTTAATACTTTGGATCGTTCAGCATATACCAAAGGGAAAATAAGATGGATATTACGTTTCCTAAAAATTGCGTTAAGATGTAAATCCATCGTAATCCTTTTTCCAACAGAAAAAATGATAAAAACTTTTTTGCCATTATTATGTATAATAAAAAAAATAAAAAGAAATTACCAAATTATTTACCCTGTACTTGGAGGTTGGCTCCCTGAAAGAGCTGAAAATGAAGACCTACGTAAATATCTAATGCGATGTGATGCTGTCTATGTGGAAACCCTTGAGATGAAAAGTAAACTATGTAATGCTGGAATGAAAAACGTAGAATATATGCCCAATTATTCCATTAGAAAGCCCATTGATGTAGTTAATGAAACAGATACTTCAGTATTTCAATTCTGCATTTTTTCAAGAATAATCAGAGAAAAAGGAATCGAATTAGCTATAGATGCAATAAGTGCAGTTAATCAAAGGGTTGGCAAAGTTGTATGCAAATTAGACATTTACGGTAAGGTGTATGATGAGTATAAATGTGAATTTGAAAAAAAAATGGAGACGGCTCAATCCTTTATACAGTACAAAGGTATGCTGCATGGTGATGAAGCAATTGAGAAACTTTCTACATACTATATGTTACTTTTTCCTACATTTTATGATGGTGAAGGTTTTCCTGGTACATTGATCGAAGCATTGATGTCTGGACTTCCGACCATTGCTTCCGATTGGAAGTATAACAAGGAAATCATAAAAAGCACAAAAACAGGAATTTTGTTCTCGCTTAATGAGGAAAATGGTTTGATTAGTGCTATTGAATATTCTATTAATCATGAGAATGAGATAATAAGTATGAGAAGGAATTGTTTAGATGAAAGTTTTAAATATAGACCCACGGAAGTTATGCAGCCTTTGTTTAAGCTGATAAATACTCAAGGAGTTTAAAGTAAATGTGTAAAGACAGTGGAGCCAATAAAAAGGTAAGCGTAATTGTACCTGCTTATAATTGTGAGAGGACTATTGCACAATGTATAAATAGTATTTGTGTGCAAACATATAATAATTTGGAAGTTATTGCAATCGATGACGGATCGTCAGACCATACCTTGGAGAGGTTGTATATTCTACAGGAGCAGGATGTAAGACTTAAAATAATTCATCAGGAGAACAGAGGAGTTAGTAGCGCGAGAAATGAAGGAATTAGGGCATCCATCGGAGAGTATCTTACCTTTGTTGACAGTGATGATTATATTGAAAGTACAATGATAGAAAGTTGTATGAAGTCGTTAGAGAGAGTTGAAATAGATATAAGCTGTTGTGGTTTTTTTGTCCACAATAAAGGAAAAATATATAACGTTAAAAATTATGAAAATATTATATGCACTAATTTAGAAGCACTAAACTTTTACAAACCTTATTATTTTGGAAGTATGTGGGGGAAAATATACAAAAGAAGTATATTGCTAAACCATCATGATGAACTATGTTTACTAGATAATGATATTTTTTATTCAGAGGATGAATTGTATTGGTGTAAGGCGGCTTTAGCAGCGAAAAATGTAGCTCATATAGCGCAACCACTCTATCATTATGTAGTAAACTCTTATAGTGCATCTCATTGGAAAATGACCGATAAGAAATTAACTAGGTTTGAGGCCTGGAATAGAATTTGTGAAGAGGTTAGAGAAGTGCCTGAACTTTTACATCAGGCAAGGTGTAAGCAATTTGAAAACTGTGTTTTATTATTGCGAGAAGCAAAAGGAACAGGATTTCTATCTGACAAATTAGAAGTGATGGAAGCATTTGTCAAGCAATCTATAAGTATATATAGACGTTCTGTTTATAAAAAAAAGAAGATAATTTTGTGGTACATGATAGCAAGATATTTACCCTTAATCCTTATAGTTACATATAAAATAAAAGGGATGGTGAGAAGGTAGAGGGGAGGAAAATGAAAGAAATTATAATTGTAATGACCACTTTAGGAATGGGTGGTGCAGAGAAGAGTTTGATTTCAATGTTGAACTCAGTATCCCCAATATTTCTTATTAAAAATGATATTAAAGTGGATTTACTTGTTACCGAGAGTGATAGCCCGCTTTTAAAGGATATTCCGAAATACGTGAATATAATTTCTACACCAAGATTGTTTTCGCTTTTTTCATCTAGTAAGAAGAAAGCTCTAGAAAAAAGCAGGGTAAAGATCGATGTCTATGTACTGAAGTTTTTATGGAGCATAATGGGCAAATCCTTTTATAAAAATCTTTCTCCAAATGAAGCCTACTGGGCTGCAAACAGATGTTTTATACCCAGATTAAAAAAAAGATATGACTTGTGTTTGGCTTACATGAATGGTACAGCGACCTACTATGCTATTGATAAGGTTCAAGCAAATAAAAAAGTAGTCTGGATTCACAACGATTATGAAAAACTGGGCTATACGAATTCGTTTCAAAGACATTTTTTTGACGTTGCATATAAAATTGTAACGATATCAAACTTATGCTTAGAGAGTATTGTTAGAAATTTTAATAATTTGAAAAATAAAGTTATTGTACTAGAGAATATATCAAACAGAATAATAATTCGTAACAAAGCAAATGAATTCTATCCAAATGAATACGGGGATATTTCTGGTACTAAAATAATATCTGTTGGTAGATTAAATAGGCAGAAAGGATTTGATATTGGAATAGAAGTCGCACAGCAATTGAAACTGCGCGGCGTACAATTTAAATGGTTCATTATTGGAGAAGGAGAAGAAAGGCAAAATTTACAGTTGAAAATTGATAAAGCAAACCTATCTCGAGAAGTGATTTTGCTGGGTTTGAGAGATAATCCATATCCTTATATAAATGGCTGTGATATATTCTTTCAACCAAGTAGGTATGAAGGCAAAAGTATTACTTTAGATGAAGCTATGATTTTGGCAAAGCCAATTGTTGTATCAGATTATGATACGGTGATGGATTCTATTGTTGATAATGTAACGGGACTAATTAGTAAAATAGATAGCGAATCGTTTGCAAAGAATATCATTCGACTTATTGATGATAATAATTTGTCTAGTTGTTTGTCAGAAAATCTTCAGAAGATGATGAATGGAAATGAGAAAGAAATAGAGAAATATTATAATCTTATTTTGGAGTGTATAAATTGAAGGAGATAAAACAATGAGATTAAGCGCAGGAAAACTTCTTTGTGCAATAGCAATAATCTCACTATGTGAGCCACTTGGTTTATATTCAAATGAAGTAATACATCCTATTTATTCAGTATGTAAGATAATATCCTTATGTTACGCAATTTTTCTGGTTGTTAGTAAAAATTGCAGAATGGATGATTATATTGCGTTAGTAATTTCATGGGGGCTATTTATGCTTATACCAACTCTTGCGAATGGTGGTAACTGGAGAGTATGGTTCAGAGAGTTTTATATGTATTCCTCAATTATAATAGTTGTGCAATATTGGATTCGGAGAGACACCAGATTTTTTTTAAAAATATGTTCACTCATGTTTTGCTTAATACTAGTGCTAAATTACATAACATTTATTCAACTTGGACCTGATATTGAATACAATGGCTCTTTTGGTGGAACAGGCATTAATTACTTGATTGGTGGCAGGATTAGAATAGGGGACTGGACAATTACAGCTTTAGCTATAACAGCTTTGTATGGTAGGAAGAAAAAATTATATGGTTTCCGTTTCCTTGTAACTGCACTTACAGCAGCATTATTTATATTTGGAAATTGGGTATCAACAAGTGTCTTATGTATATTTTTGTTTTTAATTTTACTACTATTTTTGAAAAATGAGAAAGTAATTGATAGACTTGCCATGTGGTCTTTTTTGGGATCAGTATTGATATGTATTTTGACAATTATTTTTAGATTTCAAAATAAGTTTTCCTGGTTAATTGTTGATTTGTTGCGCGAAGATTTAACTTTAAATGGTCGGACAGCTATCTGGGATGCCGTGATAAATCAGATATTAAATAGTCCCATAATTGGGCATGGATATGGGGCAAGTAAAGCGTTTTTATTTTATCATTCAGAATATGTAGATAAAGTTACTTCAGCAGCACATAATCAATATCTTGCGTGGTTGTATGATGGCGGTATTATTTCGTTTATTATGTGTACTTTGATAATAATTGTTGCAATGGGGGGATTAAAGCGAAGTAACAATATGCAAGCTAAGAAGATTTTAGCAATTTCTTTATCAATATATTTTATTTTGATGATTCCCGAAGTTGCTTGCAATAATACCGCATTTTTTTTGTTTCTTACAGTTATTAGAAACGGGTATTGCTTTAACAAAGAGAACTATGAAATTATTCAAAATATTCAACCAGTGAATAGACAAAACCAAGAAGTAAGAGCAATGCGTGAGGTGAGTTAGTATGAATAACAGAAAAAAAGTACTAATGATTTCAGTTAATGGTTTGGGCAATGGTGGAGTACAAACCGTAATGATGTCCATCATTAGGGAACTGAAAGGTGAGATTCAATTTGATGTTGTTACTTTAAAAGATCATGAAGATTATTATAAACGTGAAGTTGAAGAACAAGGCTTCGTTTATAATATTCCCTTGCGACACTATTCATCTGGGATTAGATGGTATCTATACACTTTCATACAACTCTTTCAGATCTATTTCGGTATTAGAAAAATCATCCGGGAAAATGGCCCATATATAGCGGTTCATTCACATACTAAAATTGGGCTGTGTTTAGCTGCGGCTAAACATGAAAATGTTAAAAAGCGGTTTTCACACAGTCACTTGGCAAATGTACCAACTGGAGAATCCAACTTTGTTAGAAGGATGTATGATAAATTTTGTGAAAATGTTTTAAATAAATATGCGACACTAAGATTAGCTTGCTCTGAGATGGCTGGTAGAGAGTTGTACAATAATAACCCATTTTTAGTTATACATAATGCAATCGACTTAAATCGGTTTTTCTTTGTTGAGAAAGATATTCCTGCAAGTAAAGATACGATGATAAAATATATTAATGTTGGACGATTTACTTATCAGAAAAATCAAATCTTTGCAATTGATGTTTTTTATGAGATACAGAAGAAAAGGAAATGCGATCAGTTAATTTTAGTCGGGTACGGAGAAGATGAAAATAAGATTGTTGAACATATTCATGCTCTTAAGCTTGATGGTAAAGTGCTTTTACTCCCCAGTGATTCAAACATACCAGAATTACTAAGAACTACGGATATAATGCTGTTTCCATCCAATTATGAAGGTTTGGGTATTGCAATTATTGAAGCACAAGCCGTTGGTTTAGCTTGCTTTGTCTCAACTATGGTTCCACCAGAAGCCAATGTAGGGGGATGTTATTTTGTTGAATTAAGTGCAGGATGCAAAGAATGGGCACATATCATCATAAACTATATTGAAACTTATGGTATAAAAAGTCGGGCTTATGATTTGTCAGCTTATAACATAAAAAATATAGCAAGAGAGTATGAAAAGTACTACCTATTGTAAGGAGTATGTATATGTTTAATAGTCAATCAAGAATTGAGAATGTAATCAAAATCACAGCAATTACAGAAATATGTACAGTTATAAATCAGTTAATGGGATTTGTGTATAGAACAATTTTTCTCATGTATTTATCAAATGTTTATCTGGGGATAAATGGTTTGTTTGTAAATATACTGCAATTGCTGAGTTTGGCAGATTTGGGAATAGGAACAGCAATTACATTTAGATTTTATAAGCCCATTAAAGAAGGCAATATAAATAAGGTCGGGGCTTTGATGATTTATTTCAAATCAGTTTATAGAATTATATTACTAGTTATTATTAGTATTGGAATAATGATGATTCCTTTCCTGAATTTCTTCATAAAGGATAGTAGTGAAATTCCAAGTGACGTTAATATTTTAATTGTTTATTTGCTTTTTCTTATGCAAACGGCAGCTTCCTATACGTTTGCCTATAAGCATACGTTACTTACGGTGGATCAAAGACAACATACCTTATCTGTCGCGCAATCAGCTTTTACATTTGTTAAATATATTATGCAGATTGTGGTTTTAGTTGTAAGCAGAAGTTTTACAATGACACTTATCATCAGTATAGGGATAAGTATGATAGGAAATTATATCATCAGTATATTTGTAACAAAACAATATAAAGAAGTTTTTTCTTCTGTTGAAAAATTAACCAAGGATGAAAAAAGAGAAATACTAGTAGATACGAGAGCATGTATGTTCCACAAAATTGGTGGACGCGTATTAACAAGCACGGATAGTATTATACTTTCAAAGTTCGTCGGCATTATTTCAGTTGGAATTTATGCAAACTACTCATTGATTATAACTTCCATTAACAATTTAGCTAGTCAGATTTTCTTCAATACAACGGCAAGTTTGGGTAACATGGCAGTATCTTTGGATGCGAATAAAAGATATGCTATCTATAAAAAAATGTTGTTTGTAAACCTTTGGGTGGCATCTTCTTTAGCAGTTTGTATTTATGTATTAATCAACCCATTTATTAGACTTTGGGTTGGTGACGATTCATTATTAAGCACGTTTACGGTATCTTGTTTGACCGCTCAATTTTATTTAGGGTTAACAAGACAAATAAATATTGCTTTTACGAGCGCGAATGGATTATTTGTCAAGGATATGTATCGTCCGGTTATTGAAGCAGGATTAAATTTAGTCATGTCGATTGTGTTAGTGAAATATCTTGATATTGCTGGGGTTTTCTTGGGAACAGTCATTAGCAGTTTATTGACAGTTACTTGGCGAGAGCCATATTTACTTTTTAAATATGATTTCAAATGTTCAACGAGGGAGTACTGGCTCATGTATTCTTCGTTTACTTCACTTACAATCCTTATCTGCATCTTATTTAATAAATTTATAATGTTTTCGATTAGTTCTTTCATTAGCTGGATTGGAGCTGGAGTACTTACATTTGGATTAACACAAATGATGATGATACTGTTGTTTAAAAAGAAAATTGAGTTTACGTATTTGAAAAACATAGTAATTCAGTTTTCTAAAAAGTTGATAAAGAAAAATAGTAGGGTATATTTTGTGTTTAGGTGTTTGAAAATCAAAGGAGTTGGACCAAAGAAATATATGATTAGGGGTAAAACACTATGGAAAGACAGTATAAAATAGCAGTGGCAGGAACCGGATATGTTGGTTTATCAATAGCTGTTCTTCTATCACAGCATCATGAGGTAATCGCTGTGGACATCGTAAAGGAAAAAGTAGATCTTATCAACAATAGAAAATCGCCAATGCAAGACGATTATATTGTGGAATATTTAGCTAATCATCAGCTTAATCTAACAGCCACATTAGATGGTGCAGCTGCCTATGCTTCTGCAGATTTTGTAGTAATTGCAGCACCGACAAACTATGATACCCAAAAAAATTTTTTTGATACTACAGCAATTGAAACTGTAATTGAATTGGTTATGAAATCAAATCCAGACGCAATTATGGTTGTTAAGTCAACAATTCCAGTTGGATATACAGAAGCTGTTCGTAAAAAGTTTAATACAACCAATATTCTTTTTAGCCCGGAGTTCCTGCGTGAATCCAAAGCACTATATGATAATTTATATCCTTCTCGTATTATAGTTGGAACAGATTTAGAAGATAACCGTCTTATTGAAACTGCACATACGTTTGCACTGCTTCTACAGGAGGGGGCCATCAAAAAAAACGTTGCTACACTCTTCATGGGACTTACGGAAGCAGAAGCAGTTAAGTTATTTGCCAATACCTATTTAGCGCTACGGGTATCTTATTTTAATGAGCTAGATACATATGCTGAAAGTAAAGGACTAGACACTCAAGCTATTATAAATGGGGTGTGTTTGGATCCTCGTATTGGTTCACATTACAACAACCCGTCTTTTGGATATGGTGGGTACTGTTTACCTAAAGATACAAAACAGTTACTTTCTAACTATGCAGATGTACCACAGAATATGATGTCGGCAATTGTTGAAGCAAACCGCACACGAAAGGATTTTATTGCAGATCGTGTGCTAAAAAAGGCGGGGTATTACGGATATGAACAGGATAACCAATATAATAAAGAAATAGAAAAGTCCGCTGTAGTCGGTGTATATCGACTTACAATGAAATCGAACTCAGACAATTTTCGTCAATCATCCATACAGGGAGTTATGAAACGAATTAAAGCAAAAGGAGCGACTGTTATTATATATGAACCAACTTTAGATGATGGAACAACTTTCTTCGGTAGTAAAGTGGTTAATAAGTTATCCGAATTTAAAAATAGTTGCGATGCCATCCTTGCAAATAGATATGATGAATGTTTAGATGATGTGAAAGATAAGGTGTATACAAGAGACATATTTAGGGCTGACTGAGTCGTATATTAGCTTTGATTTATTTTGCATACATAGCTTTTAATGATTTAAACCCTGTGATGTAAAGGGTGAGTAGCATTAAAATAAGGTGGAAGCTAGGTGGGAGACTGTTTTGATTGAGATTAAAAGAGTGGAGGAGTTACATAATGAAAAAAGCATTAATCACCGGTATAACCGGCCAAGACGGTTCGTATCTTGCAGAATTTTTATTGGAAAAGGGTTATGAAGTACATGGAATAACCAGACGAGCTTCCTTATCGAATACGGATAGGATTGATCACTTAATTGCAAAAAAAGCAGTAATATTGCATGACGGTGATATGTCAGATTCCTCATCACTGATACGCATCATAAATGTTGTACAGCCGGATGAGATCTACAACCTGGCAGCACAATCCCATGTTCAGGTTTCCTTTGATGTACCAGAGTATTCAGGGGATGTCGATGCTATTGGAGTATTACGTATACTGGAAGCAGTCCGAATCCTGGGACTGACCAAAAAGACTAGAATCTACCAGGCATCTACTTCAGAATTATACGGTAAAGTGGAAGAAGTTCCGCAAAGGGAAACCACACCATTTCACCCATATAGCCCATATGCAGTAGCAAAGCAATATGGTTTTTGGATTACAAAGGAATATCGGGAGGCATACGGTATGTTTGCTGTGAATGGTATCCTGTTCAATCATGAGTCAGAACGTCGGGGAGAGACCTTTGTTACTAGGAAAATTACATTGGCAGCAGGTCGGATTGCAGAAGGGCTGCAAGACCATCTGGAGCTTGGAAACATGGATTCCTTACGTGATTGGGGATATGCAAAGGATTATGTGGAATGTATGTGGTTGATGCTCCAGCATGAGAAACCAGAGGATTTTGTCATAGCAACTGGCGAACAGCATACCGTACGCGACTTTACAGAAAAGGCTTTCTCTGCAAATGGTATTACGATACGTTGGGAAGGCAGCGGTATAGAAGAGAAAGGGTATGATGTGACTACAGGTAAGATGCTGGTATGTGTAAATCCGCAATGGTTCAGACCGACGGATGTAGATAATCTATGGGGAGATCCATCCAAAGCAAGGACAGTTTTAGGCTGGAATCCGCAAAGGACGAGCTATAAAGAACTTGTACATATTATGGCAATTCATGATAGGAAATTGGCTAAGCGGGAAGTGGCTCTGAAAGATGCAACTCTCTGGTAATAGGTAGAACAGGAGGTTTTTTCATGATGGATAAGGAAGCAAAGATCTATGTGGCAGGGCATCGTGGAATGGTAGGGTCCGCCATTGTTCGGGAACTGGAATGCCAGGGATACACTAATATAATTACCAGGACCCATCAGGAACTGGATTTGTGTCGGCAGAATGAAGTTGAAGCCTTTTTTGAAGCGGAGAAACCGGAGTACGTGTTCCTTGCGGCAGCAAAAGTGGGCGGTATCATGGCTAACCAAAGTGCACTGGCAGACTTTATGTATGAGAATATTATTATGGAGATGAATGTGATTCACTCTGCATGGAAAAATGAGTGCAAAAAGCTGGAATTCCTGGGTTCCTCGTGTATTTACCCTCGCATGGCGCCACAGCCGATGAAGGAAAGCTACCTGTTAACTTCTGAACTTGAGACATCCAATGAGGCTTATGCCCTTGCCAAAATTTCTGGATTAAAGTACTGTGAGTATCTGAACAAGCAGTATGGAACTAATTATATTTCTGTAATGCCCACGAATCTGTATGGTCCCAACGATAACTATCACCCAACACACAGCCATGTGCTACCAGCGCTAATACGTAGATTTCATGAGGCAAAAGAGCAGAATCTGCCATTTGTTACTTGTTGGGGTGATGGTAGTCCACTAAGGGAGTTCCTTTATGTGGAGGATCTTGCAAATCTTTGTGTGTTTTTAATGAACAACTACAGTGGAAACGAGGCAATCAATGCTGGAACAGGAGTAGAGGTATCAATTAAGGAATTAACTAAGTTAGTGGCAAAAGTAGTTGGTTATAACGGTGATGTTAGATGGGATACATCTAAGCCAAATGGAACACCGAGAAAGCTTTTGGACGTGTCCAAGAGTACTGAACTGGGCTGGGTTTACAAGACAGAGCTGGAAGAAGGAATTCGTGTCTCTTACGAAGACTTTTTAAACAATCCGATGAGAGCTGAACGGTAGAAGTATAAACTTTAAGCATATCCACAAATGAAGGTGGTACTTAATAAAGTACTGCCATGAACTTATTATTTTCATTAAGTGTAAAATGAGGTGGAATATGAATATCGTACTATTATCAGGAGGATCAGGAAAACGTCTTTGGCCACTTTCCAATGAAATTCGTTCAAAACAATTTATTAAAATATTTAAAAATGATAATAATGAGTATGAATCCATGGTTCAACGTGTATATAGGCAAATATGTGCTGTTGAGGAGGAGGCAATTATTACAATTGCAACATCAAAATCACAGGTATCCGCAATACATAATCAATTGGGTAATCAAGTCGGTATATGTGTAGAACCATGCAGAAAGGATACTTTTCCAGCTATTGCTTTGGCAGCAGCATGGTTGCATGACCGAAAAGGTATTAAAGAAGAAGAGGCAGTAATCGTATGTCCAGTTGATCCATATGTGGAAGAAGATTATTTTAAAGCACTTCAGAGGTTAGGAGATCATGCTGCTAAAAGCCCTGCTAATCTTGTGCTAATGGGAATCGAACCAACCTATCCAAGTGAAAAATACGGATACATTATTCCGGATGAAAACAAAAGTGTTAGTAAAGTCAATACGTTTAAAGAAAAGCCGGATGAAATTACTGCAGAGCGATATATTTCTCAAGGAGCGTTATGGAACGGTGGAGTATTTGCTTTTCGCCTAGGATATGTGTTAAAGAGAGCACATGAATTAATTGATTTTATTGATTACGAAGATTTATATTCTAAATATGAAGTGCTTACCAAAATAAGTTTTGACTATGCAATTGTAGAAAAGGAAAAAGAAATTGAGGTCATGCGTTTTGATGGACAATGGAAGGATCTTGGTACCTGGATTACATTGACTGAGGCTATGGACAGTGCAAATGTAGGAGAAGCTATTTTTAACAACAGTTGTGAGAATATACATGTTATTAATGAATTAAATATTCCTGTTCTTTGCATGGGTTTAAAGAACATGGTAATATCAGTTAGTCCAGATGGAATTCTGGTATCTGATAAAGAACAATCCAGTTATATAAAACCATATGTGGATGCAATTAATCAGCAAATCATGTTTGCAGAAAAATCCTGGGGAAGCTTTCGTGTACTAAGTATTGAGAATGAAAGTATGACGATTAAAGTAACTCTAAACCCAGGACATGGAATGAATTATCACAGCCATGAGAGACGAGATGAGATATGGACTGTGATATCTGGTACAGGACGAACGATCATTGATGGAATTGAGCAAGTAGTCAGTGCTGGAGACGTAGTAACAATGCCAGCAGGCAGCCGACATACTATTTTTGCAGATACGGAACTTCAAGTGATTGAAGTGCAATTAGGAAAAGAAATTAGCGTGCACGATAAACATAAATATATCATAGAGGATTATTTAGAAAATAGGCTTATTGAGTCAGCATGAAATAAGATAAATAAGGATATTTGTATCTTTTATTTGGAATATTAATTCCAAATAAAGTGTATAAGTATCCTTAAACCAGTGCTATACTTACTTATTATATCAGTTCATTTTGTGACTTGCATAAAGGAGGGTAGCTAATGGTTAAAATTATTTTATCCGACATAATGAATGCTGTGTGGCTCTACGGATGGTATGCTTTAATTTTTGCGGCACTAATAATCGTGTTAATATTAATTATTGCAATTATTTATCATAAAAATGACAACAAAAGTTTTAAAGATATACTTGGGCAAAGCCGATACACGCTCACTCTTTGCTATGTTTTTTTTGCATATTTATTCCTCGTCATATCTATTACATTATTGTGCAGACCATCAGGTTCCCGAATGGGAATTGATCTTGTGCTATTCTCTACATTCTCGTCGAATTTTCTTGAAAGCAGATACCCAATTGAGAATATTTTATTGTTCATACCCTATGGATTATTAGTGCCTAATCTGTGGACGCCATTACGTAAAATATATCTTTGTATAGGAACCGGATTTGTATTCAGTATTAGTATTGAAGTTATACAACTAATTACAAAAAGAGGTTATTTCCAGCTAGACGACATTTTTACCAATGTTGCAGGGGTAATCATGGGGTTTGCAGTAA
The DNA here is from genome assembly GCA_047606065.1 of Mobilitalea sp. Classification (GTDB taxonomy): domain Bacteria; phylum Bacillota; class Clostridia; order Lachnospirales; family Lachnospiraceae; genus Mobilitalea. Next base: position 32,297 of record JASGEU010000183.1, on the reverse strand, counting down.
ATTATATATTTATAGCAGCTGATCCTCTTAAGAAAAAGTTAGTAAAATAGCCATATTTCTAGGCCTAATCTTCTGGAAAAAGCTTGACACACCCGGCAACATGTGCTATAGTAATGAATTGTGACGTGACAATACTTGAGCCAAAGCCCCGGTAAATAGTATTTGAGATCGTGATTTGTAGAATTGACGTATATAACGCTTATAGAAGTGTTTACAGTCATTAAGAAAGATAAAATTAGATTATTTTCATAAGGAGGTAAACCGATGAAAAGTTTCATGGCGAGTCCTGCAACAATCGAAAGAAAATGGTACGTAGTTGATGCAACAGGACATACATTAGGACGTCTCTCATCAGAGATCGCAGCTATTTTAAGAGGTAAAAATAAGCCTACTTTTACTCCTCACATTGATACAGGTGATTATGTAATCGTAGTAAATGCTGATAAGATTAAGGTTACAGGTAAGAAGTTAGGTCAGAAGATCTATTACAATCACTCCGATTATCCAGGTGGTATGAGAGAAACTACTTTAGCAGAAATGTTAGCTAAAAAGCCTACCGAAGTAATTAACCTTGCTGTTAAAGGCATGCTTCCTAAGGGACCTTTAGGAAGATCCATGATTACAAAATTACACGTATTTGCTGGACCTGAGCATACACATGCAGCTCAGAAACCAGAAGTATTAGAGATTAAATATTAATCAGAGGTTGAAAGGAGGAAATAACATTGGCTAGTGCAAAATATTACGGAACTGGAAGAAGAAAAAGCAGTATCGCTAGAGTTTACTTAGTACCAGGTACAGGTAAAATCACTATAAATAAAAGAGATATGGACAACTACTTTGGTTTAGAGACCTTAAAGTTAATCGTTCGTCAACCACTTGCTATTACAGAAACTGTAGATAAGTTCGATGTATTAGTAAACGTTAGAGGTGGCGGCTTTACAGGACAGGCAGGTGCTATCAGACACGGTATCTCCAGAGCATTATTACATGCAGACGCTGATTATCGTCCAGCACTTAAGAAAGCTGGTTTCTTAACAAGAGATCCTCGTATGAAGGAAAGAAAGAAGTACGGCTTAAAAGCAGCTCGTCGTGCTCCACAGTTCTCAAAAAGATAATAAAAATAATAATGAAAGCCTTGAAAACACAGTGTTTCAAGGCTTTTTTTGTTATATAAAAATAGATATAAACCGATATAAATCAACACAGAAATGTACAAGTAGGGAACAAACTCATAATCTAAAAAAACATTATTAATGCCTTACAGAAACAGGTAGCTAGGGGATGATAGTTGTGCTGTGCAAGATTAGTGATATAATCTTTATATAGCAAGAATGGAAAAGAAATCAATTATTATAGGATTTATAGTAGAACTACCACGTGGAAATAAGAGGTGACAGTTATGGAGACAAAACAATTAATTGTTAAAAGCTTAATGTATATTGAGAATAATCTTACGGAACCGATTGATTTAAAAACTATTGCTGGTAATATAAGTTATTCATCTTATCATTTTTCGCGATTGTTTAAGTCGCACATGGGTATTTCGGTTATGGATTACGTAAAGCAACGAAAGTTAATTAAGGCATCGGATAACATATTGAACGGTGCCAAGATTATAGATGTGGCAATATGTAATGGATATGAATCTCATAGTGGATTCACAAAGGCTTTTAAAAATGAATTTGGGTTTTCACCATCACTTCTTAGAGCAATTAAATTACAATTAGATTGTATTAATGGAGGATGTGCTATGAATCATGTGTTTATGAAGCAAACGGATCTTCACGCTAAAAAAGAAGAGTTATATGAAATTTTAACCCAAGTTATTAAGGAAAAAAAGTTGGGTTACAGTATGGATAAGATAGAGAAAAGTTATGCATTTGCTTGTGAAGCTTATAAGGGAATTAAAAGATACTCGGGAGATGAATACATTACGCATCCACTAAATGTCGCTATTATATTAGTTGAAATGGAAACTGAAGTAGATGTAGTAATAGCTGGAATGCTTTGCGATGCCATGTTAAAAACCGGTTTATCAGAAGCAAAAATTGCATATCAAACAACGGATAAGGTAAAAGAGATCTTAATACAGGCGAAGCAGTTTGATGCCAGAAATATGGATGATATTATAATGGAAGAGGTAGTATTATTAAAACTTGCCGAAAGACTTCATAATATGCGCACTGTAGAATTTATGGATGAAAAGGAACGGAAGGAAAAAGCAGAGGAAACATTAAAGCTGTTTATGCCAATATGCAATAAAATTGGAAATAGCAAATTAAAATCAGAGTTAAATGATCTGGCTCTAAAGTATATGTAGTATGATGAAAACCTCCCAAGGCGACGAGAACTCAGTTCGTATTTGCTAGGGAGGTTTTTTGAATATAAATAATTGATTATATTTGCAAATACAATCAAAAACGAATACAATAGCATCGAGTGAGAAGAAGCTGATTCTAACGTTTGGAGCAAGATAGACGCAAGGAATTAATGGAATAACCTTGCAAAGAGATAAAGTAATTATATAACATAAAAAGAAAGTGTAGAAGCGTTTAAATGGAACCATATTATTATAGTCAGTTAAATAAACAGCACCAAAGAATTTATCAGGTCATCAAGGACGGTTTGGAGTCGCTCTCACAAAGCTTTGATGTACAAAGAATTGATGGAGCGGAGCTAAGTGAGATTTTTTATAAGTTAAGACTGGATTGTCCAGAGATATTCTATGCGTCGACATTTCAATATTCTTTTTATAAGGATTCCACACTGGTTAAAATAAAGCCGGTCTATTTGTTTGAAAAGAATAAAATCAAAGAGCATCAGATGGCAATGAAAGCTAGAGTGGAAAAGCTTGCCCGGGTGGTGAAGGATAAAAGTGATTGGGAAAAGGAGCAATATATCCATGATTTTATCTGCGAAAATGTGACTTACGATAAGCTGAAGAAACAATATTCACATGAAATACTTGGCCCATTGGGTCAAGGAGTTGGTGTCTGTGAGGGAATTGCGAAATATGTGAAGATTCTTTGTGATCAGTTGGCTATTCCTTGTATTGTTGTTATATCTGAAAATAATCCAGCTAAGCAGATTAAATATCGTCACGCGTGGAATGTAATTCATATCAATGGAGTATGGTATCATTTAGATGCTACTTTTGATAATACATTAGGGAAAAAAGAAGTGCGATATGACTATTTTAATTTGGATGATAAGAGCATTTTCAAGGATCACGAGCCAGTAATATACAAAGTTCCTGCGTGCAGCGATGGTGATCGTTTTTACTATAAGGAGAAGAAACTTTCTTTTACCAAACTGGAAGAGGTAGCAAAACGTTGCCAGCAAGCAATCAAAAAAGGGAAGGTTCTAACCTTTCATTGGAGAGGTGGTTATCTCACAAAAGCGGTTATGGAGGAATTACTGCATACCGTAGCAGAGGCAGCCAAGGAAAAGAGCTGGCATAGTCAGGTTTCTATAAACTGGGCACAGGCAGTCATCCGTGTGAAATTCATTCAGGAACAGCTGGAAGATTCAGTGAAGCTGGAAGATGCATACGAAGAGGAGAATAGTGCAGCAATATAGTGGATATAGAAAGTAATTTTGATATGAATTGGCAAATACAGTAGGAATTATTTTATAATCTAGGTTAGGGTAGAGATATTCTTTAAAGGAAATCTCTACCCTAACCTAGATTTCTAGTACGTATTATAAATGCAGAAGGGGGATGTTGTGACAAAAAGTCATATTATATCATGTAAAACCACATGATATTGGAACTTCGTGCCAGTGATGCGCACTCACTTCGTTCGGCGCTGATATAATGTCTGTCGACATTATATCAGAAAATGGAATTTATGAGAAAAAATTAGTTGTGGTTTTTATAGTAAGTTATATATAATAAAAGAAATATAAACCGTATCGTAACTTTCTTACAAATGATAAAAAGGAGAATGCATGAGTCAGATGAAATTTATCCCACTAAAATTTAAGCTATTTTTATTATTGTTTATAATTGTTTTCTCTGTTTCTGGTATATTGGCAGTCTTTCAATATTTTACAATGAACAACAATATGGAAGAAGATTTTGCGCAAAAGCGGAGGTTGGTACACGACAGAGCGCTAACAATGATTGGAAATGCCGATTATGTCAATTTGCTGAATGAAAAGCCTATTGATGAGCAGGCTGAGATAATCCTTAATAATATTAGAGACGAATATAAAAATAGAAATAGCATTGACTTTGATATTGCTTCTTTTTTAAATGGCAGTGACCAATTTCAATTATATATCATAGACAGAGACAATACGGTAATATGGTCTACGGACCAAAATGATTTGGGACTTAATTTTTCTGATTTTCCTGATTTTATTCAATATTTGGATGAAATACGTGCTTCGGGCAATTTTGCATCCTCTCGTGTAAGCTTGTCCATCAATTCTGGAGATTTGACAAAATACTGTTATATTCCCTCTTACGACGGTAATTATATATTTGAAACGGGAGCAAAACTGGAAAGCAATAATACATATGCAACCAATGTTACCTTTGAAGATTTTGAGCATCAATTATTGGAAGAAAACAGTTTTGTAAGCAGTATATTGCTGTACGATTATCAGGGTGTGTCCTATAAGAAAGATGAGAATGGAGATAACATTAAGATTTCATCCTCCAAAGAGCAGTATTTTAATCAGGCTCTTAATACAATGGAAACAGTTGAGATAGAAGGAACGTACGAAAATATAAAGGCTTACTATGAATACATCCCATATGAAATCTTTGGGGCCAGAGGAGCCAATGAAAGAAATGTTATAGAAATTATATATAATAACCAGGCTGCCTTGGAAAAATTGAGGGATACAGAAATTATTATTGCTGCTGTAGTTTTCCTTTGTGCTGTGATTATAGCATCCATCGGATATTATATTGCTAGTAAGCTCGTTAAGCCAGTTGAGGAACTGACAGAAGGAGCCAAGCAAGTGGCTGTCGGTAATCTAAGCTACCGCTTCCAAATGAAAGCAAATGACGAAATTGCTATTTTGGGTGGTCAGTTTAATAGAATGACGGAAGAGCGATACCAGTTTGAAGAGGATCTAAAGAATAAAAACCAGGAAATTTTCACTCAAAAAGAAGAAATAACTGCCCTTTATGAAGAAACTAGCGCCCTTTATGAGGAAACTACTGCCTTGAATGAAGAATTAGAGGAGTTGCTTCGCCAGAATTCAAACAGTTATTTTGAGACGGTGAGGGCACTTGCTAATGCGATTGATGAGAAAGATGCTTATACTGGAGGGCACTGTGAGCGTGTAATGGAGCATTCCGTGAAAATTGCAGAAGAATTAGGATTAAATGATGATCAGATAAATGATCTAAAGTTTGGAAGTATTCTGCATGATATTGGTAAAATAGGCATAGCTGAGGAGATATTGAACAAAGAAGGGAAATTAACCCCGGAGGAATACGATGAGATTAAAAAGCACCCCGTAAAAGGTGATAATATATTGAGAAATCTCAACTTCCTCACCGACTGCCGAAGGATTATACGTGAACACCACGAAAGAATTGATGGGAAAGGATATCCAGACGGTCTTCTTGGTGATCAGATTTATTATCTGGCTAAGATTGTGTGCGTGGCGGATGCATATGATGCTATGACTAGCTGCAGGCCATACCGAAAAAACGGACTTACCAAAGAGCAGGCAATAGAGGAATTAGTAAGGAATAAGGGTACTCAGTTTGATAATGATGTGGTAGATGCATGCATTCGCTACCTAATGGAAACAGAAGAGGAAAAGCAAAGCGGACATCTGCAATAGCTGTTGGATATCCAGACGAGAGTCCGGAGCCTCGTGCACGTAAATCGATGGAAGAAATCTTGATAAAGGAGAGAGGCCTGAAAGAATAAGGTATATGATTTAAAACCTTAAAGCATAACTAGAAGGAGTATAAAATTTAAATTTACAATTTGTATAGGATGTTTTTCGGACGGATTTTTTGCCTGAAAATCATCCTTTTTTAGCATGCTGATCCTTGTTGAAGTTTACCTCTGTTTGTAGTTTCTTAACAGTTGATTTTGTATCGCAAAGTATCGTGCTGTTCCATTGTTTTCCGGATAAGAGTTTCGTATAATATAACCAGGCTGAACAATTAAATTATTAGAAAGGAGAAAAACGAGATGCATTTATTACGTATATCAGAAAATATGGTTAAACTCCGTCGTGATAAAAAAGTAACACAGGATGAAGTTGCATTGTATTTAGGTGTTACAAAAGCATCTGTTTCAAAGTGGGAAAATGGGCAGAGCATGCCAGATATTCAACTATTACCGCTAATTGCTGTTTATTTCAATGTGACTGTTGACGAATTGCTTGGTTTTGAACCGCAGCTTAGTAAGGAACAAATTAAACGTCTCTATCAGGAGCTTGCAGAAGATTTTGCAAACAAAGCTTTCGACGAAACAATGAAAAAATGTAAGCTGCTGGTTCATAGATATTATTCTTGTTATCCTTTTCTTCTGCAAATCTGTGTATTATGGCTAAATCATTTTATGTTAGCAGAATCTGCTGAAGTACAGAGGGAAATTCTAAATGATATATCTGCTCTTTGTGAAAGAATACTTAAGGAATGCAAAATAATCGAGATTTGTAATCAGGCATTATCTATTAAAGCTATGATAGACCTGCAGCTGGGAAAACCCAATGAAGTTATTGAGAGCTTGGAAGAAATCGTTAGGGCACAAGATCTTTCTGTATCCAATGATGCAGTGCTGATGCAAGCGTATCAGATGGTAGGAGAGGTGGATAAGGCAAAAAGCAGCGTTCAAATTTCCATGTATATTCACGTGCTCGCGCTTATTGGTACAGCTGCCTCCCATCTTTATATTAATAATAATAATCTTGATTTGTGTGAAGAGACAATACGTAGAACGGATTGTATCATTTCTGCCTTTCATCTAAATAAATTACAACCGAATTCAACAGCACAGTTTAATTATCAGGCAGCAGTCATATATGCTATGAACAATCAGCAGGAGAAAGCGACGGATCGGCTTAATCAATATACACATGCAGTTAAATATCTGCTAGCTGGAGACAATATCAATTTGCATGGAGATAGCTATTTTGATGCACTTGACCCACTGTTTTCAAGGCTTGATCTTGGCACAGCACCTCCAAGAAATAAAAAATTAGTCGTGGAAAGTTTTGTGAGTTCATTTAGCCATCCGGCTTTTAAGTCACTTGAAAGTAATGATCAATTTCAAAAAATTAAACAAAATATAATCAAGGAAGGAAATCTATTATGAAGAACATTGTAGATTATTTACCATTTATTATCCCGCTTGTTATAGCGGAACTAGGACTTCTAATTTATACGATTCGCCATATTCTTACGCATCAGAATTATAAACATGGTAATCGTGCAATGTGGCTTATTATTTCTATTGTTGGGATGCAGTTTATTGGACCGATTTTATATTTTTTAATTGGGAAAGAGGATAGTTAATATGGAAATGCTGACAGTATCTAATATTTGCAAGCAGTTTGGTGAAAAGAAGGTACTAACTAATTTGAATTTTTCCGTACCGGAGGGCAGTGTCTTTGGCTTTGTTGGGCAGAACGGTGCTGGTAAGACCACAACTATGAAATTGATACTGGGACTAATTGCCGCTGGCAGTGGGGAGATATGTATCAATGGAGAACGTGTTTCTTACGGACAGAACAGTACGAATCGTCATGTTGGATATCTTCCGGACGTTCCCGAATTTTACCCATATATGACACCTACCGAGTATTTATCCTTTTGTGGAGAAATAACTGGAATGGAGACTGGTAAAATCAAGAAAAGAACAGCAGAACTCCTTTCCCTCGTCGGATTAGAAAATGAAAAAAGGCGTATCAAAGGCTTTTCCAGGGGAATGAAGCAGCGGCTCGGTATTGCGCAGGCACTGTTAAATCAACCCAAGCTGCTTATCTGCGACGAGCCAACCTCTGCTCTTGATCCAGTAGGGAGAAAAGAGATATTGGATATTTTGGTGTCTTCCAAAGCGCAGACCACTGTGCTGTTTTCAACACATATTCTTTCCGATGTTGAACGCATATGTAATGAGATAGCCTTTATTAATGAAGGAAAAATAGCGTTAAGCGGAACCTTAGAGCAAATCAAAAATATGCATCGAGCAGCGGGTTTTGAAATTGAGCTTGAAAATTCAGTAGATGCAGATAGGCTCCTTTCTTCATTTCCTAAGGGCAGAAAAATGACGGAAACACATATTGTATATGATGGCTCAACACAGCAGGAGATGACGGAGGTTTGGGGCTTTATTATTGATCAAAAACTTACATTTAAAAAAATTGAGCGGTTAGAGCATACATTGGAATCCTTATTCCTGGAGGTGATTGGCAAATGAAGACATTTTTTGCTTTTTTTAAGAAAGAGCTTATGGAACTTATTCGTTCTGGACGGCTGACAATTCTCCTTATAATTTTTGTGCTATTTGGTATTATGAATCCTGCTATTGCAAAAATAACTCCTTGGATGATGGAAACGATGGCAGGTTCCTTAAAGGATACGGGATTGGTTGTGACAGAGGTAAAGATAGATGCAATGACCTCTTGGACACAATATTATAAGAACCTTACTATGGCTCTCATCATTTTTGCTTTATTTGTAAGTAATACTTTCACTAAGGAATTTCAAAGTGGAACCTTAGTTTTAGTTTTAACTAAGGGATTATCACGCTTTAAGGTTGTTTTTGCTAAAACTGCATCTATGTTGATGCTTTGGACACTTTGCTACTGGATGTGTTTTGGAATTACCTACGGATACAATGCTTATTTTTGGGATAACAGCATTACGCCACATTTATTCTATGGAGCGTTTCTTAGTTGGTTGTTTGGAATATGGATACTAATACTTATTGTGATTTTCTCTACACTTGTACAAAGTAACACATCCGTTTTACTTGGGCTTGGGGGCACACTAATTGTACTTAACCTGCTTAATATGTTCTCCAGCGTAAAAAAGTATTTGCCAATAAAGCTCTTGGACGGTTTATCATTGCTAATGAAAGGATCCTCTGTAGCAGACTACAACATGGCGGTTTTAATAACCATAATATCTTCGATGATTTTCGTTGGGTGTAGTATAATAGTTTTTAATCGTAAGATGATTTAATCTGTTTTACTAAAATATCAGCTGTAAAAAGGCTGATATTTTTGCTATAATTAACTCTAATATTAGTTAATTAGCTTTGTATGGTTGATTATGAATTTATGTCAGGAGTGAATTTAGGATGGAATTTACGCTAAAAGAAGCATTGGATTATTCTGAAAATAATAAGCTAGAAGAATGGATACAAAGGTTTTTACGTGAAAGTGAGGGTGAAATGCCGAATCCTAACTTTGCGCTGGCTGATGGCTTACTTTTAGAGGACCGGCATTATTTTCATCCGATTTGCATTCCGTTAAGGGTGTTGAAAACAGTAAGAATTGAGCATGATATTTCAGATGAAAATGAATTGAAACATTATAGGTATAAAGTTGATAAAATTATCGAAAAGCTTCCCCAATGGGATATGCCGCCACTTATTGCTCAGTACAATGGAACGGAGTTTGTCTTAACAGATGGAAATCACAGGTATAGTGTTTTGATGAAAGAGAAAACTGCTTGTTACTATACTATTATTTGGTGTAATAAGAGTATGAAGAATACGGTGTTGGAAATCATATTAGATAAAGGGTGGGCAGATTTTGGAATATAAATATAGTGAAAATGGTAATTTTGAAGATCTATCGAGTGGAAGAGTTATATATGGAAATTATGGAATACCTAATTTTCCTGTAAGACTTTTGAATGAGATATTTCGAAGAAGTGTGAGTTATTGCGAGAGAAAGAATGATTTAACAATCTATGATCCTTGTTGCGGGGGAGGCTACTCTCTCACAGTATTAGGGCTTTGTAATAGCAATATATCAAATATATTAGGCAGTGATATAGATACAAAAATGGTGGATTATGCAAGGAAAAATACTTCACTTTTAACTGAAAAAGGACTTCAGGAAAGAGTTTTGGAGCTGGAGGAACTGCTGAAACTATTCAATAAAACCTCTCATAGGGATGCTTTAGATAGTGCTAAAAGATTGGATGAAACTGTTAATCGTACTATAGATATCAATATTTTTGAAGCAGATTGTACGAAAGAATTATGCATTGATAGTACTATTGATATTATTATCACAGATGTTCCATATGGTGCCTTAGTTGAGTGGAAGGGTGAAAATGACAACCCAATCAATAATATGATGGAACAGTTGCATCGAATTGCAAATCCAAATACAGTTTTAGCAGTTTCAATGGATAAACAGCAAAAAATAAATAGCCCAGGATGGAATCGATTAGAGAGGCATAATATTGGGAAGAGGAAATTTGAAATATACAAATTAAGTGTGAATATAGATCTTTAAATTCAATAATTATTAAAATGATAGGAAGAAGTATGACATACTGGTGTCGTACTTCTTTTGCTATATTTGTATGGATAGAAGAGCTATTATTTTAATATAAAAGGAGAAAAAGTATGAGCAGTATCATAAGAAAAGATGTAAATGAAGAGTATGCATATTCGGGAATTGTAGAGGCAGGCGATTATGTGTTTCTAAGTTTTTGCGTAGGGAATGTAGGTGGGGCAATTGAAGAACAGGTACATGGTGCACTCGATGATATGGAAAGCCGTTTGAAAAAAGTGAGCTTGTCATTACATAATGTGGTTAAGATGGATGTTTTACTAAGAGATACCTGGAACATACCGATTATGGAAAAGGTGTTTAAGGAGCGCTTTGATGGCATCTACCCTGCAAGAAAGACCATTCAAACCGAGTTTGCACATATAGGAGGACCAGACGGTCTGCATGTTCAGATTGATGCAATTGCATACAAAAAATAATATGACAGCATTATAATACACGATCTCTGGAATTTCATATTTTCGAGATCGTGTATCTATTATCTATTTAACAGTAAAAGGATTATCTGCTTGACTTTTTACGCAATACTTGCTAGATTATAACAATAAATACAAATAAATTATTTCTGCTAGGGGTGCCCACGGCTGAGAAGTGTAGCAATATTACACTGACCCTCAAAACTTGATCTGGTTAAAGCCAGCGTAAGGAAGCATATGAGTGGCCCCTCCTATGCAACATAAGGAGGATTTTTTATGTTACAAAACTTATTTGGTCTCTTTGTTAACAGTGTTACAGAGGATGGAGAGATTACCTACAATCTAACAATGTTAGGTTACATAGGCATTATTATTTTAGTTCTTTTATTGCTTGTAATAATTTCAGCAACTAGTAACACTAGTAAGAGTCTGAATGTTAAACAAGTCACCTTTTCATCTATTGCTATTGCACTTGCAGTGGTAACCTCATTTATAAAACCGTTTTCCCTGCCTTTTGGAGGTTCAATTACTTTTTTTAGCATGTTCTTTATTTGCTATGTGAGTTACCTGTATGGTACGAAAATTGGTCTTATTACTGGTGTAGCCTACGGTTTGTTGCAGTTTGTAGTTGGTCCTTATCTATATCATCCAGTACAAGTTCTTTTGGATTATCCAGTTGCTTTCGGTAGTCTTGGACTAGCTGGACTATTTCATCGTTCCAAATATGGTTTGCTAAAAGGTTATTTAGTTGGTGCATTTGGAAGATTTCTTTGCCACTGTATCTCTGGTTATATCTTTTTTGCCAGCTATGCACCGGAGGGAATGAATCCGATCTGGTACACCATTACGTATAACGCTAGCTATATTCTTCCTGAAGCAATTGCAACCGTAATCTTGTTAACACTTCCACCAGTACGTTCCGCACTGAAACATGTGAATAAATTAGCGGCTTCAGAGGTATAGCAGATTAGAAGTAGTACAAGCAGAATTGTCAAAGTATGTAAATTGATATTCTGGTTGACAAATATAAGTTCCAAACATATAATAATTTACAATTTATAATAAAGGCATAGAAGAGAAGAGTAAATCATTTGCGTTTTTACAGAGACCTCAGGTTGGTGAAATTGAGGAAAATTATAAAATGATTGAATATGGCCTCGGAGCTGCGTACCGAAACTTTGTGTTTAGGCTACGACGGGTGCACCCGTTACAGTGATATACTATCGATGAATCATTTCTCATCCGTAGTTGATAAGGCCTATAGCGTGAGTTATAGGTGAATTTAGGGTGGTAACACGAAGCTTGGCTCTCGTCCCTGAAAAAGAAATTTTTCAGAGAGGAGGGCTTTTTTTTATACAAACGCACTCGTGATAATTGGAGAAACGCACGTAATGTGCTTCTTCCAGTTATTAATTAAGCGTTAAGTTGTTATCACATTAAATTTAGAAATGAGGTATGATGATGAAAAATATTTTAGTGGGTGGTGCATGGCCATATGCAAATGGTTCCTTGCACTTAGGGCATATGGCTATATAAGAAGACTAAATTTGTTTGAAAGGGGTTTTTGCATGCTTTTGCATTTGCTCAAACTTCTTACAGAAATGAGAATGGGTGAGTAAGTAAATTACCAATATGATACAATTATCGTGAAATGAGGTGATTGAGTTGAAGTATGTGAACGGACAAAAAATTCTACCAGAGAAATTACTAAATGAAATTAGAGGATATATAGAGGGAGCTTATCTCTATATTCCAAAAAGCGATATTAAGAAAAACAGATGGGGTGAAAAGACCAATTATAAATCTGAGATGGTTCTTCGAAATCAACGTATTTATGATGAATACATGCAAGGTGGAGAAATTATAACTATATCAGAAAACTTTCATCTATCATCCCAAAGTGTAAGAAGAATTATTCTTGAACAAAAAAGAAAAGGAGAACCGTTGACAATTATGATAAGTGAATTAATAAAAGAATGGGGAATAGAGTGCAACCCAGTACAAATCTATCACTCTGCCTGGAACATCAATGATACCTATATATTAAAAGTGTATGATGACTCAAGTGCATTGCAAAGAAATATTGTAATGATGAGAACCCTGAAAGAGGAGGGGGTTTTGGTTCCTGGTATTATTGGGCTACCGGATGGGCGAGATTATTTGGAATTGGAGGATAAATTGTATGTTTTAACCTCAAAACTGAAAGGAAACAATATTGTTGATATAATGGAATATAAAGAGGATTGGCTTTTCGAATTCGGACGGATATTGGCAAATTTGCACCTTGCTTTTCTGAAGTGTGAAAGTAAAATTAGTTATTGGAACAATAGTATGATAGAGGAAATGAGAGGCTGGGTAAGTAAAGATTTACTAAAATTCAATCCCGATTATTTAACGCAGGAAGAAATAAAGGAAACGGTTAATGAATTGGCTGATATCTATGAGGAATTGCCTAAGCAGTTAATCCATAGAGATGTGTATTTAGGTAATTTCCTATTTGATCATGGAAATTTTTCTGGATATATTGACTTTGATTTAAGCCAGAGAAATATTCGTATTTTTGATTTATGCTACTTCCTTCTGGGTTTGTATTCGGGTGATGCGAAATTTCGAATGAAGGAGAAGGATTGGTATAATATCGTCCGTCAGGTAGTGAGAGGATATCATTCTATAGCTAAGCTAAATGCAGCAGAGTTAAAGGCTATCATAGCTGTTATGAAAAATATAGAGCTGCTGTTTGTCGCATATTTTCTTGGTATAGGTGATGAAAAATCAGCAAAAGATGCTGCCGATTTATTTACCTTTGTTAAATTAAATGAAAAAAGTATAAGGGAAGCAATAAATAATGGGTAATGTTAAAATAGAATCTACAATAACAACTAAATCAAATATTTGTTTATTTTGCTTAATAAAATTTAAAATATAGTAAATAATTGCTAAATATTTAAATTAATGTGTAAAAAAATGACAAATATGCTATAATTCTTATTAATAGAGGGGTTACTATTAACAATTAATAAGATGGGGGATGAAACTATTGTTTAACTTTATGCCTAAATTTAATAAGGAAGGAGATGGGGGGAAGCTAGGCAGGCTATATCAATATTATGAAGGGGCAATGTACAATATTGCATATAGTATTCTGCATGATAAATATCTGGCGGAGGATGTTGTAAATGAAACTATCATTAAAATTATGAAATATCTGCCGGAAATATCAGATATTGAGTGTCACAAAACCAAGGCTTTAATCGTTATTATTGTTAAGAATACGGCCATTGATGTTTATCGAAAACGAAAAAAGCAATTCCAGCAAGAAATTGAATTAGAAGAACTGGATGAGGTCACTGGCAGTGAGGAGTTGATACTTGATCAAATTATTGCAGATGAGGACTATCACGAGCTGCTAGCTAGCTTAAAGGGGTTAAAGAAAGAGTACCAGGAAATAATACTTTTAAAATACGTTTATGATTTATCTAACAGAGAAATCAGTTATTTGATGAATGTCACAGAAGAACTTGTACGCCAGCATATCTGCCGGGCAAGAAAAGCAGTAAAAAAATTAATGGAAAAGAAAGAGAATTAAAGAATGAATACCTTAAAAGATTCCTTACTGACAGCTGCAGGTGACCTAGAAGAGAAATTATCTTTCGAATTAGATTCCTATCGTTTCCCCAGACATCATTTTTCCAGAAGATACCGTAAAAGAAAAAAAGAATTGCTAAAAATGCAAAACTCAAAGCCGTTTCCAATTTCTTTACAATGGCAGCAGCTATTATTACTATCTTTATTTGTTGTTTGTTCCTTTATCCTTTGGAATATTCAGCTTGTAGATAAAAATAGAGTTTAAATACATAATAGGAAAAAATATACAAATTTAATAAAATGGTGTCACATGTCCCCCAAATTTTCGTTATATTTAATGAAAACGATATTTGGAGGACATTTTTTATGGTTATATTAGCTAATTGTGCGGCTTTCAATTGCTGCGAAATATTATCATACTTACTGAAATTTGAAGGAAAGGGGCTGAGGGTCTGGGGTTTATCAGCTAAGTATGGAGAATGCGCAAGTAATTGTTAGATAGATATTAGTTATCAATAAATTAATAAGGAGGGTTTATGATGAAACGAGCAGTAAAATTCACATTCAAAAGATGGACAAAGAACTTGATAACATCAATGATGATACTTGCATTATTTTCGACGACCCTGACATCATTAATGTTCCCTAAAGCTACTGATTTGCCAAAGACGGCATCAGCAGCAACCACAGATACCTATCAAAATCGTTTCATGGAGCTTTGGGGAGAAATCCATGATTCCAGTAATGGCTATTTTAGTCCGCAAGGAATACCATACCATTCCATTGAGACAATGATAGTGGAAGCACCGGATTATGGTCATGTGACAACCAGTGAAGCCTTCAGTTACTATATGTGGCTGGAAGCAATGTATGGCAAGTTTAGCGGTGATTTTTCAAGCTTTCAGACGGCTTGGAATGCAGCTGAAACTTATATTATTCCAACTGCACAGGATCAGCCTAATACCAGTATGGCGCAGTACAATGCCAGTAAACCTGCAACCTATGCACCAGAAGGAGAATTGCCTAGCTTATACCCTGCACAGTTAAATAGCAGTGCAGCAGTTGGCAATGACCCAATACATAGTGACCTGGTATCCACCTATGGAAATTCCATGATTTATGGAATGCACTGGCTGTTGGATGTAGATAACTGGTATGGTTTTGGAAGAAGAGCAGATGGAACTTCAAAACCTTCTTACATTAATACCTTCCAAAGAGGTGAACAAGAATCAACCTGGGAAACGATTCCACAGCCGTGCTGGGATGCAAAGACCTTTGGTGGTACGAATGGATATCTGGATCTCTTCGTAGGTGATAGTAGTTATGCTACACAGTTTAAGTATACGGATGCTCCAGATGCTGATGCACGTGCCGTACAGGCTACTTATTGGGCAAACGAGTGGGCAGACGAATTAGGTATTGATCTTAGTACCTATAATGCGAAGGCAAGCAAGATGGGAGATTATTTAAGGTATGCAATGTTTGATAAGTATTTCCGAAAGATAGGATCACCCAGTACAGCTGGAAACGGATATGATTCAGCTCACTATCTAATGTCCTGGTATTATGCTTGGGGCGGTGGCATCAGTTCCAGTTGGGCATGGAAGATTGGCAGCAGCCATAATCATTTCGGATATCAAAACCCTATGGCAGCCTGGATCTTATCCACAGATTCAGAATTTAAGCCTCTATCACAAAATGGTGCAACTGATTGGGCAACCAGCTTAAACAGACAGCTGGAATTCTACCAGTGGCTTCAATCATCAGAAGGTGCAATCGCTGGCGGGGCAAGTAACTCCAACAATGGCAGATACGAGGCTTGGCCTGCAGGTACTTCTACATTTTATGGAATGGGCTATGAAGCAAATCCTGTGTATGCAGATCCAGGCAGCAATACCTGGTTTGGCTTCCAGGCCTGGTCCATGCAGCGTGTGGCAGAATATTATTATAAGACCAATGATGTAAGAGCAAAACAATTGCTGGATAAATGGGTTGCCTGGGTGAAATCAGTTGTTGTTCTTAACAGCAACGGAACCTTTACGGTACCGAGTACCATTGACTGGACGGGACAACCCGATACTTGGACTGGCACTTACACTGGCAATAATAATCTTCATGTTACGGTAGTAAATAGCGGAACGGACCTTGGTGTTACAGGTTCTCTTGCCAATGCATTGTTATACTATAGTAAAGCTTCTGGCGATGATGCTTCTAGAATATTGGCGAAGGAATTGCTGGATCGTATGTGGACCTTATATCGTGATGATAAAGGGCTTTCCGCACCAGAATCACGTGCTGACTACACTCGTTTCTTTGAGCAGGAAGTATATGTTCCTACCAATTGGATCGGAACAATGCCAAATGGTGATGTAATTAAATCAGGTGTGAAATTCCTGGATATTCGTTCTAAATATAAGAGCGACCCAAGTTACCAAAGTCTTCTTTCTGCTTATAATAGTGGTCAGGCTCCTACATTTAATTACCATCGTTTCTGGGCACAATGTGATATCGCACTTGCAAATGGTGTATATTCCATTTTGTTTGGTGATGGTGCAACACCAGTTAATAATTCTGCAATAGCACCAACCACAGCAGCCTTTGATAAGAAAACTGCTAATCAGGCTAATGTTGTTGTGACTATGACTTTAAACGGCAATACCTTAACTGGAATTAAAGATGGAAGCACTTATTTGGTTAATGGTACTGATTATACCGTAAGCGGCAGCACAGTGACTCTTTTAAAAGCCTACCTCGCTACCAAAGCTGTGGGTGTACTTAATCTGACTTTTGATTTTAATAAAGGTATAGATCCGATTTTAGCAATCACTATAAGCGATACAACGCCGAGTGGTTCGATTACACCAACAGCTGCTACTTTTGATAAGAAGACTGCCAATCAAGCAAATGTTGTAATCAGCCTTACCTTGGCTGGAAATACGTTATCGGCAATTAAGCTGGATGGTCAGACTCTTACCAGTGGCACAAATTATACCGTTTCCGGCAGTACAGTTACCTTCCCTGTGAGCTATCTGGCAACCCTGTCAACAGGAGTTCATACGGTGGTATTTGATCTTAGTGCCGGAATTGATCCAACTCTTACACTGACTGTAGTGGATACTTCAGTTGTGGCAGGTAATATAAAAGTACAAATGTATAATGGAAATACTTCGGCTCAGACCAATGGTATTTCGCCGAGATTTAAACTATATAATACCGGTACGACCAGCATTAACTTATCCGATGTAAAGATTAGGTATTACTATACAGTGGATGGGGAGAAGGCACAGAATTTCTGGTGCGACTGGTCCAGCGCCGGCAGCAGTAATATAACAGGAACCTTTGTAAAACTTGCAACCGCCAAAACCAATGCGGACTATTATCTTGAAATTGGATTTACCTCGGGTGCCGGATCACTGGCAGCAGGTCAGTCCATTGAGGTTCAGGCAAGATTTTCAAAGACTGACTGGACAAATTATACACAGACAGGTGACTATTCCTACAACGCTTCCAATAACAATTATGTGGATTGGAATAACGCTACAGGATATTTAAGCAACAGCCTAAAATGGGGTATTGAGCCATAAAAAATTGTATTGATATCTGTAATTAATAATTATAGAACTGCGAAGTACGAAATGAATAAAGGAGATAATTACTTCGCAGTTCTTTCTCACAAAAAAGGATGGAGGTAAGCTATGCGTAAAATATTAAGTATATTAATAGTCGCTTGTCTTATGGTAGGTTTAATTCAATTTCAACCATCAAAGGTACAGGCAGATACAAATTATAATTATGGGGAAGCTTTACAAAAGGCAATTATGTTTTATGAGTTTCAAAGATCAGGAGACCTTCCGTCAACCATCAGGAATAACTGGAGGGGAGACTCTGGTATGACAGATGGAGCTGATGTAGGCTTAGATCTGACCGGGGGCTGGTATGATGCCGGCGATCATGTAAAATTTAATCTGCCAATGGCTTATACAGCAGCGATGTTAGCTTGGAGCATATATGAATCCAGAGAAGCTCTTACGAACAGCGGTCAGCTGAATTATTTATTAGAGGAGATTAAATGGGCTACAGATTATCTGATTAAGTGCCATCCGTCCGCTAATGTATTTTATTATCAAGTGGGGTCCGGCAGTGCGGATCATTCCTGGTGGGGTCCTGCCGAAGTAATGCAGATGGCACGTCCTTCCTATAAGGTGGATTTGGCTAGTCCCGGTTCTGCTGTAACGGCAGAAGCAGCTGCAGCTCTTGCATCCGCAGCGGTGGTATTTGCACCTACCAATCCTACTTACGCACAGACCTGTCTTACCCATGCAAAGCAATTATTTGCATATTCAGATACAGTAAAGAGCGATACCGGCTATACAGCAGCAAATGGTTATTATAGTCTATACGGCAGTTTCTATGATGAGTTATCCTGGGCAGGGTCCTGGTTATATCTTGCTACCAATGATTCCAGCTATCTGACAAAGGCTGAAGGCTATGTGGCAAATTGGGGAAAAGAAGGACAATCCACAGATATTGCTTATAAATGGACACAGAGTTGGGACGATGTTCATTATGGTGCGGGAGTGTTACTGGCAAAGATAACTGGGAAAGATGTGTACAAGACCTTTGTGGAAATGTATCTGGATTATTGGACGACCGGTTATAATGGCAGCCGTATTACGTACACTCCTAAGGGACTTGCATGGTTAGATTCCTGGGGTTCTCTTAGATATGCAACCACCACAGCATTCCTTGCAAGTGTTTATGCAGACTGGTCTGGCTGTAGTGCTGCAAAAGCTACTACCTACAAGGCATTTACAAAGTCGCAGGTAGATTATGCCCTTGGAAGTACAGGACGTAGTTTTGTGGTCGGATTTGGTACGAATTCACCTCAGCATCCTCATCATAGAACAGCACATAGTTCCTGGGCGGATAGCTTAAGTGTACCAACGACTCATAGACATACGATTTATGGTGCTCTTGTAGGTGGACCTGGTAATAATGACAGTTACACCGACGATATTACCAATTATGTGAATAATGAGATAGCTTGTGATTATAACGCAGGTTTTGTAGGAGCCTTAGCAAAGGTTTATGGAACCTATGGTGGAACACCAATTGCCAACTTTACAGCAATAGAAACAGTGGTTGGGGATGAATTCTTTGTAGAAGCTGGTATTAATGCTTCTGGATCTAACTTTATTGAAATCAAGGCACTTATGAACAATCAGTCCGGTTGGCCGGCAAGAATGGGCGATAAATTATCCTTTAAGTATTTTATTGATATTACTGAGGCAGTTAGCTTAGGCTATACAGCATCTAATTTCACTGTTACCACCAATTACAACTCCGGAGCAACAGTATCACAGATTCAGCCATGGGATGAAGCTAATAACATCTATTATGTAAATGTAGATTTTACAGGAACCAAGATATACCCTGGCGGACAATCCAATTATAAGAAGGAGATTCAATTCCGTATTGCTGGACCTATGAATACGACCTTCTGGAACAATGCAAACGATTATTCTTATACGAACTTAAGCGGTGTAACCTCTGGCAGCGTAGTTAAGACAACCTATATTCCGGTTTATAATGCTGGAGTTAAAGTGTTTGGTGACGAACCTGGCACTGCACAAAGCAGCTCTTCCATCACACCGGTTACTGCTGCCTTTGATAAATATAGTCCATCTGCAATCGGGGTAGCGGTGAATTACAATGGTAATACTTTAACTGCAATTAAGAATGGTACTGTAAATCTAGTGAGTGGCACTAATTATACCGTGAGCGGTAATAATATTACACTTGCAACTTCTTATTTATCAAGTTTACCTGTGGGAACTACAACACTGACCTTTGATTTTAATGCAGGATATGATCCGAAGCTAGTAATAACAGTAACAGATTCAACTCCAAGTGCATCACTTTCTATTAGTCAGGCTGAATTTGATAAGAATGTTCCAAGCAACATTGCAGTTGGATTAACCTTAAACGGACATACCCTGACTGCGATTAAGAATGGAACTACAACCCTTACAAGCGGTACACATTATACTGTTTCTGGCACACAGGTAACCTTATTAAGTTCTTATTTAACAACGCAACCTTTAGGTAATACAACGTTAACCTTTGATTTTAGCGGAGGAATTGATCCTACACTTGTAGTCAAGATTAAGGATAGCTCCATTGTTGTGACAGGTAATCTAAAGATTCAGATGTTCAACGGTAATACTCAGACAAGCACCAATGGTATTGCTCCAAGAATTAAGCTTTACAATACCGGAACCACAAGTATTAATCTGTCTGACGTTAAGTTAAGATACTATTATACTGTTGATACTGAGAAGGCACAGAGCTTCTGGTGTGACTGGTCATCCGCGGGAAGTGACAATGTAACCGGAACCTTTGTGAAGCTGGCGACTGCAAAAACAGGAGCAGATTATTACTTAGAAGTAGGTTTTACATCTGGAGCTGGAACACTGGCAGCAGGACAATCCATTGAAGTGCAGACCAGATTCTCCAAGACAGACTGGACAAATTATTCACAGTCCAATGACTATTCCTTTAATGCCACAGGCAGTTCTTATGTGGATTGGACCAATATGACCGGATATTTGGCAGGCAGCTTAGTATGGGGTGTTGAACCGTAAGCAAAAATAATTATAATAGATAAAAATAGATCATTACTACATGTCAGTTAATGGATGTAAGCTAGATAATAGCTGTAAGTTAAATACTATCTGAAAAGGCGGATAACAGCTTCTTATAATCACGAATGGCTATAAGCCAAAGGTGCATTATGAGGAGCTGTTATCCGTTTTCATGATTTATGGATTAAGTTGATAGGAAGAAAGTAGTAATCTGGTAAAAACTATCTTGACATACCTATATAATCTAGGTATAATAACACCTATGAAATCTAGGTATGGAGGTAATTGTTGTATGGATAAAAAACTTATGAATATTAGCATCTCAATGTTGCTTCTTAAGTTATTAGAAGAGCAGGATATGTATGGGTATGAGATGATTAAAGAGCTGGATTTTCGAAGTGAGAATATATTCTCTTTAAAAGAAGGAACTTTATATCCAGTGTTGCATTCGTTAGAGACGGATGGAGCAATTGAAAGTTATGAAAAGGTAGCAGAAACAGGAAGAGTCCGTAAGTATTATCACATAACTCCAACAGGTACAAAAATTTTAGCAGAGAAGACAAAAGAATGGGCGGTCTATCAGAATGCAGTAAATCAAGTGATTGGGGGTAGAAGCTATGGAACAGCAGCATGGTCCTTCTAAGAATTTGAATTTGTTTCTGGAGGATGTCGTAGAACAAATCCAATACATACCAGCAAGAGAAGAAGTGAAAGCAGAATTAACCGCTCATATAGAAGATAGAAAAGAAGAGTATAGGGAACAAGGAATGGAGGAGTTGACTGCTTATAATAAAGCAATTGAGGATATGGGGGATGCCATTGAGATTGGAATCCGCATGAATGAAGTTCGTAAATTACAAAGTAACAAACCTGCATTGCTCTTGATCATGTCCCTATTCGCTCTTGGTGTCATGGGAAATATTCGGCTGATCATTACTACGAATAGTGGGGATTGGTTTAGGCATCTATTTTATTTTTTATTTGGATTTATGGTCTTTGGAGTTATCTACTATTTTGGTTATCAGAAGCTGGTGGGAAATAGTAGAAAAATAACAGCTATTTTGTTGGGAGTATGGGGACTCTATCTTTTACTTTCCATACTTAATAGATTTATCAACAGTTATTATTTATTTAGGCTGACTGGTCTTTCGTTCATCTTTGGAATGGAACTGCTTTGTATTCCAGTAATTATTGCAATTATATATCTAAATCGAAGTAAAAAACAGGTACCTTTTTTGATTAGTACGATTTCAACAGCCAGTATTATAGTTATTACAACTATGCTAATTCGGGATTATACTTTAATTGCAAATTTAATCTTACTGGTATCTATCACTTTTACCTTATTGTTCATGATTATGAAGGGTATGTTGGTGGGGAAAACAAGAAACTTAATCTTTGGATGGGTTATCAGTGCAGGGATAGTAGTTACCACCTTTATCGCAGCATTTAATGTAAATAATGGTAGATGGAATTATATATTAGAGCAAGGTTTTTATCCAGAGAAGGTGATTCAAGATACTTGGGATGATTCCTACAACAGTATTTTAATAAAGAAGCTCCTTGGTCAGGCTGAAGTAGTAGGAACCATTGAACTTAGTCAGGATGAGTTAATGGGTTATTATACAGGTACGTGGTATTTTGATGATATTGATGAGTTTGACTATAAGTATAAAATGCAGTTTGTGGAGCCAGAAGAAATAAGACTTGAAAACATTCTTCCACAGCACTATCAAAACAACTATAGGATTGCATATTGGATTTTAAAATATGGATGGCTCCCTGCTGCCATTTTAATAGGTATCATAGTAGCAGCTTATGGAATGCTAATTCGAATGGTCGGATTGATTAAAAATAAAATGGGTAAGGCATTGGCATTTTCCAGTGTTACTGCTTTGATATTACAAACCGTATTATATTTTCTGGGTAACTTCGGATATCAGTTTGGATGGTTTTGCAATCTGCCTCTTATCTCGGAAGGACTATGCAGTATCACAACGAATATGATTTTAGTTGGATTAGCTTGTTCTGCTTATCGATATGATAAAGTGATAAAAGAAGTTGGCGGAAAGAAAATAGCTAAGAACCTGGTAATCTAAAAAGACAACATGATTTTCAAAGTCTCGCAGGTATTGTACCTGTGGGACTTTTGCATTAATAACCAATAATCATAAATTGAAGTCAGTGTGAAAAGGCTACAGCAAAGACTTTCTTAGTAAATAAAAATACTGATTTTATTATGCAATCAACAAATTAATAACTGTGAAGTTTGAGTGTTAATATTCATTATGAGTACCGCTCATAAATTACATTAACCAGTTAATAAATAAACTTGACATATCTTACCAATGCCTATAAACTATCAATGAACAAATATTCATTCATAGAGGAAGATAATATGCCAAAGTCACCGGAACGTTGTGTAGAGATAAGAGAAGAGATGCGCAATAAAATTATTATTAAATCCATACTTTACTTTGCTAAGAATGGATTTGCAGGTACTAAAATGAGCGACTTGTCCAAGCATATTGGAATAGGGCAAGGTACCATATACATTTATTTTGAGTCAAAAGAAATGTTATTTCAGGAAATTCATAAAAGGATTAACAGAGAAAAAGATATTAAGCAGCTAAAGCTTCTATCAAAGCTTCCGATACCTGCCAAACAAAAAATCCATAAGCTGACTGCCACAGTAATGCAGCAATTACAAAAAGATGATGATTTTGCTGCAATGATTGCTCTAAGTACCCAGATGCTATTAGAACAAGATGAAGCCTGTTCCGCTGACGAAACCACCTATCAATCCGAGCTTTATAAATATATGGCGAAGATAATTGAACAGGGGCAAAAGGAAGATAGTGTAGTTTTGGGGAATTCTTTAAAACTTGCAGACTACTATTGGGGAGTAGTGTATCTTTACGCTCTTAAGAAGCTATTTACCACAAAGTACGAAATGATTAGTTCGCAGGATTTAGAACGAACAATACTGAAATAGAAAGTCCGGAGGCGTAGAATGAGGAAGCGAATAGCAATTATCACAGGTGCAAGCGGGGGATTAGGAAAAGAATTTACCAAGCTGATGCCGGGAGAAGCAGTTGATGAAATCTGGGCAATCGCAAGGAATTATGAAAAGCTGACAGCTTTAAAAAAGGAACTGGGAGATAAAATTATACCTATTTCTAAAGACTTATCTAATCTGGATGAAGTAACTTCTATCGGACTACTACTAGAGAAAGAGAAACCCGATATAGCATATTTAATCAATAATGCAGGAATTGCAAGAATGGGTTCTTATCAGGATTTTGATGCGGAAGAAATAAGTACTACGATCAGTATTAATTGCACCGCATTAGCAATTCTATGCAACTTATGCATTCCATATATGCAGCAAGGTAGTAGAATATTAAATATATCTTCCGCGTCTTCTTTTCAACCATTACCCTATCTTAATTTATATGCCTCAACGAAAGCTTTTGAGCGAAGCTATTCCCGAGCTTTAAATGCGGAGTTGAAAGGCACAGGAATAACTGCAACGGCGGTCTGTCCAAGCTGGGTTGATACAGATTTATTATTAAAAGAAATGAACGGAAGAAAGATTAAGTTTCCTGGTATTGTTCCACCTGACCGAGTTGCGGTTCAAGCTCTTAAGGATGCGAAGCGTGGAAAAGACATGTCAGTTTATACTTTATATGTGAAATGGCTTCATGTATTATCAAAAATATTTCCGCACAAAGTGGTTATAGATCGCTGGGTTCATCAAATTAAAAGATATATCAATTGAGAAAGGCAGGGTTAGCCTTATGGAAAAATACATTGACTCAGAACGTGTCGATTTATTCGAACCTAATATCTATATTCAGTTTCAGGTGCAGATAATGGGAGATCCTTTACCTGAAGCGTTGATAACCGCTATAAAAAAAGCCTTTCTTGCAAATGAAGTAACTATGTCTAAAATCGAATTTGACGAATTAGGGAATGCATATTATAAGCGGATGAAGGAAAGTGGCTGTAAGGTTAGTATGGTTAAAGATAATTGGATTGATCTTATGAGGCTGAACGAAAAGATACCCTTTGCTATTAATCAAGGAGAGTTTATAAGGGCATTTGTTATTATGTCAGAAGAAGGTACTTGTTTATTTTTAATGGCGCACCACTTGGTGGGGGACGGAAAATCCATAACCTATTTTCTGGAGGACATCATGAGAGCATTATCCGGCGAAAAGCTGGAATATAAGGAAATGGAATTAATTACTCAAGAATCCCTGCCCCCAAAATCAGAATTGCCGAAGCTCGTAAAACTATATGCCTCCAGGTATAATCATAAATGGAAGAGTACAGGACGTATTTTTCATTGGGAGGATTATTATAAAATCCATGAAACATACTGGAAGGACCACAGTTCACAGGTCTTACTCGAACATTTTACACCTGAGGAGATAACTCAAATACATAAGAATGCGAAGCAAATTGGAGTATCAGTTAATAGTTATATTGTTACTGCATTTTTAGAGGCAAATAGAGATAATAGTGTCATTGGAATTGCTGTAAATGCCAGAAGGAACAATAATAAGTCCATGTCCAATCAGGCAACTGGAATAAGTGTGGATCATACTTACTCTGACAGACTAGGCTTTAAGAAAAATGTGCAGCTTATTCATAGAAAGGCTTTATTCAAACTATCGAAACCAGTTACAAAGTATTTTATACTCAGGTTTATTCCATTGTTTCAAAAAAGCCTGATTGATTCGGCATTATTATTTACTTACGGACTATATCAGAATAAAGCATCACAAAAGTTTGCAAAGCTAATGGGCTATGCGGGAGGGCAGGCCAGAGAGTTAGGCATTACAAATCTCACAAGACTGGAAATTCCTAATACTTATGGAAATTATGAATTGAAAAATGTTATATTTATACCGCCGGTTGTATCCTATGCAAAGCATATTATTGGAGTTGCGACAATGGAGGATGGAATGACCATTTCCTATCATTTTATGAGTGATCAGGATAAAGAAAAAGAAACAGAATTCTTTAAACATGCAATTAGAAATTTAAGGGTGGAAGAACATGAAAGATAAAGCGATTAAATATTTACAAAAAAATCCATTGCATCATATAGATATGATGGAAGCAATCAGAAGAAATTCAGCAGATTTACTATATGCAGATGTGGATGGGGTGTTGATAAGAGAGCAAAATAGCAATGCTTATATGATTACGGTAAATGACTTTGATTCTGGCTGCAAATTAATCAATACAATTGATGAAGGTAACCTTTTTGTTGCCCATCAAGAAAATATAGTGAATTTTATAAGTAATAAGTTCAATTTAAAAGGGAAGATGGAATGCTTTCAAGTGGTTTACGAGCAGGAACAAAGGCTCGAAGTATGTGATGAAATTTCTATTCGAGCATTAGAATTAGAGCATATTGATATCATATTGGAGCATTATAAAAAACTATCCTATTCTGAAGTGAAAGAGTTATTGGAGCAAGGAGCAATGTTTGGTGGATATAAAGATGGTATACTCATTGGATTTATAGGCAGCCATTTAGAAGGAAGTATTGGGTTACTGGAAGTATTTCCAAGCTTCAGAAAGAGAGGGTATGGAACGATATTGGAAAGCCACATGGTGAACCATATGCTCCAAAAGGGACAGGTACCTTTTGCGCAAATTGAAGTAAATAATAATGCCTCTTTAGAGCTACAAAAGAAACTTGGATTTCGTGTGTCTATGGATAGGGTATTCTGGTTGTTTTAATAATCCCTTTCTTATGAATATGTAATTGAGCAGATATGTCAGAAATGAGAAACTCGTGCATATATTATATTAAGAATACCTATCGAGGGCATGTATGGAGTTATATGTTGTTCAACCCGGAGATACCTTGGTTGATATAGCACGAAGATATGGAGTAACAGTAGAGAAACTGGCAGCAGATAATGGGTTGCCTTATCCATATAATTTAATCACCGGTCAAGCGTTAGTCATTACTTATCCAAAAACCACTCATGTTATCTCGGAAGGGGAAACGATACAGAGTATAGCAGACAGGTATCAGGTGTCTGTTATACAAATTCTTAGAAATAATCCTTATCTATCAGAGAGAGAGTTTATTTATCCGGGTGAGTCCTTGGTTATCAGTTATAATACAAAAAAAAGTATTACAACAAATGGATTTGCGTATCCGTTTATAAAAATGGAAACCCTAATTAAGACACTTCCACACCTTACTTACTTATCTGTTTTTAATTATACGGTTCTTGAAAGTGGCAGTATCTCTACGTTTCATGATGATACGGATATTTTAAACGCTGCAAAGCAGTATGGAACAATACCCTTGTTGTTCCTGACTACTTTAACATATCAAGGTGAGCCTAACCTTGAATTAACCTACCGGGTTCTTCTGGATGAAGAATATCAGAGTAGGATGATGGATGAATTTATATCCATTATGAAACAGAAAGGGTATTATGGAGTCAACCTCATTTTAAATAATTTGACAAAGGATAATCAGCTTCTTTATCAAAATTTATTGCGCAGAGCAGAAGAAAAATTGCAGGCAGAGAATCTACTGTTTTTCGTGACCGTAAATTACTCATTATTGGAAGCAGATGGAATGACAGTTATAGAGGATATAGATTATCTTACACTAAGCCAGAACACGCAAAACCTTACCTTTATTAATTTAACCTGGGGTAGTATTGATACCCCACCTGAGCCTGTAAGTGATATCAATTATATTAGAAGGTTAGTTGATTTTGTTATTGATACCGTACCGCCTGAAAAGATAGTAATAGGTGCACCTGTCATTGGTTATGACTGGGAATTGCCCTATGAAAAGGGAAGATCAAGCATAACCTCATTGACAATAAATTCGACCTACAGTTTGGCATATCAGGTGGGTGCTATTATTGAGTTTGATGAAGCATCTCAAACGCCTTACTACTATTATAACCGTTTTGGTTTTGAACTGCCTAGTCAACATATTGTGTGGTTCGTAGATGCCAGAAGTATTGATGACCTGAATAAAATAATCATTGATAATAACTTAAATGGCAGCGGAGTGTGGAACATAATGATCTATTATACGCAGCTATGGACCATAATAAATGCGGAATTTGATGTCATAAAATTAATATGACAGGTATACTAAGGAATTCAGGTGTCGAGGAAAAGATAGGCTTCCTATGATATTATCATAGAAAGCCTAGAAGTATGGAATTAATTATATAATTGCTTTTATTCTAATAACGAGACCTATAACAGTTTAATTACTTCTTCAAGTTCTTCCGACAATACCTTGGCAGACTGAAAATCAGTGTCCTTTAAAGACAGGGCGATTTTCGTCTCAAGGGCTTTCTTTTTCTGTTCTAATTCTAAGTAATCTTTATCAAAATGATTTGTATAAATCATCTTTCTGAATTTGCGAATACTCATTTTTCTAATAGTCTTATCTTCTATTATTAAAACATAATCTACTGAGTTAACAATGGTATAGAAATCATGTGAAATCATCAACAGAGCGCCATTATAGTTTTCAATTGCCTTCTCCAGTGCTATTTGTGCATAGGTATCCAGATGACTGGTTGGTTCATCAAACAGTAAAAGGTTTGCTTTACTAGCGGAAACTTTGGCTAATTGAAGCATATTTTTTTCGCCACCGGATAAAGAACTGATTTTTTGATGCAGGTCTTCTTCTTTAAAGTTATACTCTATAATGTAATCGATAACTTCTTGATACGTCTTAAATCCGATTTCATAGAACTCCTCAAAGATTGTATTATTTTCATTTAACATCTCACCTTGTAATTGCGATAGAAAAGCTACTTTAGTGTCTTCGCTTATCACTACAGCTTGGTGATTGTTCTTATAGATTTCACGAAGCAACGTGGTTTTCCCAGCACCATTTGGACCAATCAGGGCAACTTTATCCGTAGAGCTAATTTCAAAAGTAACATTTTCCAGAAGTATCTCCTCAAAAGCAATACAGAAGTTATTAACTTTCAAAACAGGGATATCATTTCCTGCATTATCAGCAGTTAATTTAATATTTGGCTCATTAATCTCAACAAAAGGGGCTTTAATTCTGCGTGCTTCCAGCCTTTCCAGAATTTTTTTCCTGGCTTTTAGAGATCTGCCCCTGGAAGCATCAGTAAAAACATCTGCAACGGACCGTAGTTTATCGACTAAAATCTCGTTTCTTTCTATTTCTTCCGTATCCGCAACTGCTAATTCCTGAACTTCAATTTTAGTTTGCAGCAAAGAAAAATTGTAATCAATATATCTTCCATTGAATTCTTGAAGCTCTTTATTTTCCAGATGCAGAATCTTATCAAAGCAATGATTTAACAAGTACCTGCTGTGTGTAATAATCAAAAGAGTTCCCTTATGTGAATTAATTAGATTCTTAAGGGAATTAAGATTTTCAAAATCCAAAAAAACATCGGGCTCGTCCATAATCATTAAATCTGGAGCGGTCAGCATTTCTTTTATCACTTGAATTAGTTTAAATTCACCACCACTAAGATTAGTTACGGGGAGGTTCTCAAGTTTACCTAAGTTCGCTAACCCAAGCTTCTTTGTAATATTGCTTTCAAAGTTATCACCATCCATTGCCTGAAAGGTATCTAAGGCTTGTTGATACTTCTCCAGTAAAGGCTCGATATCTGTAGCTGTTTCCATATCGGTGCAGATGGCAGTTATTTCATTTTGTAGTTTTATGAATTCTGAAGCTACATATTCAAAAACAGTTAACTTGCTGGTTTTGTCGAACTTCGAGAACTGACTGACATAACCAATTCTGCAATCAGGTGATTTCTCCAAAGTACCATCAAACATATACTTGTCAGGATCTCTGATTATATCGGTAAGTGTGCTCTTTCCGCTGCCGCTGGCACCAATAAAGGCACAGTGTTGACCTTCTTCTAAAGTGAAGGAAATATTGTTATATAACTCCTTTTGAGGGAAGGAGAAGGATAGATTTTCAACTTTTATCATAGTAATACTCCATTCTGAGTTTTCGTTGGTAGCATAACATTTTTTTTGCGTAATTACAATCCTTTCAATTGGAAACCTGGAACTGTAACATAAAATATGAACACTTCTAAACTATTTTTGTACATGCTATAATAGTTCTGATACTAAAATGTGCAAGAAAAGTTGAGAAAAGAACGTCAGGGTTTTATATAATTGCAAAGTAAGGAGGATACTTATGGAGTGGCTGGATTATATGAATGCGGCATTGGACTATATTGAAGAAAATCTTAGCATAAAAATCAATATGGATAAGGTGGCAGAAAAGGCGGCTTGTTCGCCCTATAATTTTCAGAGAATGTTTTCGTTTATCACAGGTGTTACATTGGCAACTTACATACGTAGAAGATGTATGACAGCGGCAGCTTTGGAGTTATTGCACAGCAATGAGAATATAATTGATGTTGCATTTAAGTATGGCTATGAATCACCAGTATCATTCTCAAGAACATTTTATTCTATTCATAAAATAGCTCCCTCAGAGGCAAAACGAGAGGGTGCCAATATGGAGCTGTATCCTAAAATATCCTTCCAAATATCAATTAAAGGAGACGTGCCAATGAAGTTTAGAATTGAAAAAATGAATGGATTTACCTTAGCAGGTATTTCAAGAGAATTTACCTGTGTGAATGGAGAAAATTTTGAAAAAATACCTCAGATGTGGCAGGAATTTAATACAACTAACTTAGGGGATATAGTTTTTAATATGAATCACCGCGAACTGGAAGAAACCTATGGAGTTTGCTATGATTTTAACTTTGAAGCAGATAAGTTCCGGTATATGATTGCTGCAAAACCGGAGGGTGAAATCCCGGAGGGGTGTGATGTCGTAGCAGTACCGGAGTTGACTTGGGTAAAGTTTGAATGCCGTGGAGTGAGTCAGATACAGGAGGTGTTTAAACGTATGTACACCGAATGGTTTCCAACCTCAGGCTATGAACATGCGGATGGACCTGAAATAGAGTGGTATTCCACAGATGACCCAACGACGCCGGATTATCACTGTGAAGTATGGGTTCCAATTAAGAAGTTATAAGGTGTTTTTCAAACAAGATGAAACAACAAGTCGTTTCACTTGTCATGAATGAAATAAGGCTAATGTTATCACCAGAAATTACAGTGAATAACATTAGCCTTAATATATGTGAATGTAAAGTGAAGTATCAACAAAGCTTGCTTTGTTAAATACGAACCCACACGCGATAACTGGAAGAAACACGATATCAGGTGATTTTAAAAACCTACTGCACAATTTATACCTGTACAGATTGTTTGTATAACACTTTCTTTGAGAATTTTTCATTAAAGAAATGAATGATCGGCCCAAGACACAAGGCGCAGATAAAGGTGCCAAGACCAATCAAGCCACCTGCTAAAAGCGCTATAATTGCACATAATCCATCGTTCGTCATTCTGCACCAGAAATAAGGGATGGGAAGTCGTTCTTTCATAATTAGTGATATACTATCATAGGGTGAAATTCCAGCATCTGAAGTCTGATAAAGTGAGACCCCTAGGCTTGTCAAAATAACTCCTAGAATTACAAATAATAGTTTAAGTAGGATGGTCTGCGGTGGTGTAATTGCAATGTCAGCCAGCCACATAAAAAATTCTGCAACATATCCAACAAGGAACCAGTTAACAAAGGTGCCAATTCCAACAAGTTTTCTGCCAAAAGTTATTTCTATAATAAATATAAATACATTTAATAAAACGAGAAAGCTGGAATAGGCAAGATGTAATTGGTTG
Source organism: Mobilitalea sp. (assembly GCA_047606065.1). Taxonomy (GTDB): domain Bacteria; phylum Bacillota; class Clostridia; order Lachnospirales; family Lachnospiraceae; genus Mobilitalea. The sequence goes on along the minus strand of JASGEU010000183.1, from coordinate 346 downwards.
GATACAGCCATACACATTGCGGAAAACGGGTCATTTCCCATTCCTGAAAATTTAAATACACTGACACCAATGCCTAGAAGGACATTACCGATTATCATACCGATGAATCTTCTATGTCCCATACTGGTTAATTTCTTAATCATGATTAATCTCCAAACTATAGTATTCTATTCGTAATTCACAGTAACTAAGGAGTCTGTTAAATACGTATCTAAATCCAGCCACCGTCAAGATGAATGACTTGACCCGTCAGATACTCATTTTTATAAGCCAAATGATAAACAAGATCTGCCACTTCCTCAGCTCGGCCAAGACGATTAGCCGGAATTTCATCAATCAGCTGCAT